>CAMASG010000016.1 GCA_945860945.1 Akkermansia muciniphila | reverse complement strand
GCGAACTCGCTGAGGATCTTTCCCTTTTCCAGCTTGGATGCTTGCCCATACCGAACGCGCACCGCTGCCAAGATTTCCTTCCGCGCCGACTTGCTGACAGTTTCCATTCATTGCCTCCAGTTTTGGGTAACATTCTACTGAGGCAACGGCCACGACTCGGTAACAAAATCCCTGAGTCAATGCGAGGGGAAGGGTAATTGTCGTTTTACGGACCTCGCCATTGAAGTTTGGTCGGTCCTTTGTTTTCATCCATCCATGCAAGCGCCTTCCCACATCAAGACACCGAAGCAATACATCGCCGCCTTGGACGAACCCCGACGCGGCGCGATCCATATCCTTCACGACGCGATTTGCAAGACCGCCCCCAGCCTCAAGCCCGAGATCGGTTACGGCATGCTCGCCTACGGGCCGTACCACACCACCTACGCCAGCGGTCGCGAGGTGGATACGTGGATCATCTGCCTCGCCAGCCAGAAGAATTACATCAGCCTCTACGTCGGCGGGTGCGACAAGGATGGTTATCTCGCGGAAACCAACAAGGCTCGGCTCGGCAAAGTATCCGTCGGCAAGAGCTGCATCCGCTTCAAGAAAATCGAGGACCTTAACCTCAAGGTCGCGATGGAGCTCGTGAAAAAGTCGGTCCAACTGAAGAAGCCCAGCGCCGGCGCGACGTGCGAGTGACGCCAGAGCCTGAAACGATTTCGCCGGCCGCGCCAAAAACGCGACCGGCGATTTTCGTGAGACTGTTAATTACGCCAGACTAGCGGCGGAACTGAAACCAAGGCAGAGGCATCCGCGGCGGTTGTGCGAAACGGCCGCGGTCATCCGGACGTCCACCACCCCAGCGAGGAGCAGGAGCGGGCGAGCGATAGTCATCGCGACGCGCTTCAGGCGGACGAGAACGAGGATCACCTTTGCGCATCGGCGGCTGCGGTTGCGCAAAGCGGCCACGGTCATCAGCACGGCCGGCATCACGACGCGGCTCGGGAGCGCGGTCCGCATCACGGCGAGGTTCCGGCGGACGCGAACGAACGTCGTCTTTGCGCGACGGCGGAGGCGGTTGTACAGAACGGCCACGGTCATCAGGACGTCCGGCATCACGACGCGGCTCGGGAGCGCGACGGTCATCCGGACGGCGGTCGTCTCGGCGATCATCACGGTCTTGAGCAGTTGCTTGCATTGTCAGTGCGGCCATAGCAAACAGGGCGAATCTCTGCCCCCAAATGCGGGAGTTGGGTTGGTTCATAGGTTGGTCATTCGATTCAATTTTCAATCGAGGCAGACGCCTGTCCTCTCGGTTTGGTTACAACCAACCTGCCGCCGTTCACGAATAGATAAAAAATAGATCGGAAGGTTCCGACGGCCGCGGTCGCAGTTGGAAAAGCAACAAGACCGGCACGAGGCCGGCCTTGCGCGGGAATGCGTTTGAGGAGGGCACCGGCAGCACTACATGTGCGCGATGAGGTTATCGCCGAAGGCGGAACACTTGATCTCGGTCGCGCCTTCCATCTGACGGGCGAAATCATAGGTGACGCGCTTGCTGGCAATCGCGCCGTTGAGGCCCTTGAGGATGAGGTCGGCGGCTTCTGTCCAGCCCATGTAGCGGAGCATCATCTCGCCGGAGAGGACGACCGAGCCCGGGTTGACTTGGTCTTTGCCGGCATACTTCGGCGCGGTGCCGTGCGTGGCCTCGAAGATGGCGTGGCCGGTGACGTAATTGATGTTGCCGCCGGGCGCGATGCCGATGCCGCCGACCTGCGCAGCGAGCGCGTCGGAGAGGTAGTCGCCGTTGAGATTCAGCGTGGCGATGACGGCAAAATCCTCGGGGCGCGTGAGCACCTGCTGAAGAGCGATGTCCGCGATCGAATCTTTGATAAGCAATCGACCAGCGGCCAGCGCGGCCTTCTGCTCGGCGTTGGCGGCCTCTTCGCCTTTCTCCTTCTTCGTGCGGCCGTGCTGCGCCCAAGTGTAAACCTTGTCGCCGAAAATCCGCTCGGCGGCGCTGTAAGCCCAGTCACGGAAAGCGCCCTCGGTGAACTTCATGATGTTCCCCTTGTGGACGATGGTGACGCTCGCGCGCTTCTCGCGCAGCGCGTATTCCACCGCGGCCTTCATGAGCCGAATCGTGCCGACGTTGGAGACGGGCTTGATACCGAGGCCGACTTGCACGGGGATGTGCGAACAGTCGTGGTCAGGCGCAGCAAGCTTCATGTAACCGACGATGGCATCCTTCGTACCAAAACGAATCTTGGCAAAGTCCTTCGGGAATTCCTTGGCGATGAAATCGAGAACCTTCTGCGCCTCGGGTGAACCGCCGACAAACTCGATGCCGGCGTAGATGTCCTCGGTGTTCTCGCGGAAGATGACCATGTCCACCTTCTCCGGACGCTTCACCGGGCTCGGCACGCCGGCGAAATACTGCACGGGGCGCAGGCAGACGTAGAGGTCAAGCATCTGGCGCAGCGCGACATTGAGCGAGCGGATGCCGCCGCCGACGGGCGTGGTGAGCGGGCCTTTGATGCCGATGAGAAACTCGCGGAAGGCCTCCACGGTATCATCGGGAAGCCAGTTGTTGAACTGCTTGAAAGCGGTCTCGCCGGCGAAGACTTCCATCCACGCAATCTTGCGCTTGCCGCCGTAAGCCTTCTCCACGGCCGCATCCATCACACGCACGGCGGACGCCCAAATGTCGGGGCCGGTGCCGTCACCGCGGATGAACGGGATGATCGGGTTCTCGGGGACGTTGAGCTTGCCGTTAGTAATGGAAATCTTGCCGCCGACGGGCACGGTGCAGGTGGTGTAGGGCATGGGTTGAGTAAGATTAAATGTTAAAAGTTTAGAATCGGCTCACGCCTGAATCGCTTTGCGAGGCTCGACGATAACCCCAGACGCCAGCACTTCGCGCACTTGCTTCACCGCGTTTGGGGCGGTGAGGCCGTGCTTCTCGCGCAGGTAATCCACAGTGGTGGCGTGCTCGACGAAAACGTCCGGCCAACCGATGCGCACGACCGGCGTGGTGAGGCGCTTCTCGCTGAACAGCTCAATCACAGCCGAGCCGTAGCCGCCCATCAGCGCGTGGTCTTCGAGAGTGACGACGACGTCCGCAGCTTTGCCGAAGAACTCGTGGCACGCGGCGTCAATCGGCTTGAAGAAACGGGCGTTGACGATCGCCACGTCGGCCTCCGCCCCGAGTTGCTCGACGATGTCGCGCGCCATCTTCTGCATCGGACCGAGAGCAAAGACGACCACCTTCGGGCGGCCGGTGGTGGCGAAGTTCCGCACGACCTCGGCCTTGCCCACTTCGAGCAACGCAGGCCGATCTTTGACATGGACGCCTTCGCCAGCACCGCGCGGGTAGCGGATGAAAGTGGGATGCTTCGTGAGGCTGGCGGTGAACATCATGTCGGCGAGCTCATCCTCGTCCTTCGGCGACATGCCGATCACGTTCGGCAGGCAGCGGAGATAGGCGATGTCGAACAGGCCGTGGTGCGTGGGACCGTCGTTGGCGGAAAGTCCGGCGCGGTCCATACAGAAAATCACCGGCAAATCCTGCAGGCAGACGTCGTGGTGAATGCAGTCGTAAGCGCGCTGGAGAAAGCTCGAGTAGATGGCGCAGACGGGATGGAAACCCATCGTCGCCATACCAGCGGCGAAAATAACGGCGTGCTCCTCGGCAATGCCGACGTCGTAATAACGCTGCGGCAACGCCTTCTCGAGCGCCTTCAAACCAGTGCCGCTCGGCATCGCGGCGGTGATGCCGACGATGGACGTGTCGCGTTGGCAAAGCTTCACCATCGTGTCGCCGAAGATATCCTGATAATTCGCAGGCGTGCCGGGCTTCAGCGGCGGCGTCGCGCCGGTCTGCGCATCGTATGGTCCGAGGCCGTGGAACTTCTCTGGCTGCTTGAGCGCAGCTTCGAAACCTTTGCCCTTCTTGGTGAGAATGTGGATGACGACCGGATGATCGCAGGTCTTGGCGAACTCGAGCGTGCTGATGACGAGCGGCAAATCGTGGCCATCAATCGGACCGAGATAGCGGATGCCGAACTCTTCGAAGATAAGGCTGGAGCCGTGGCCGCCGCGCCCGTCGCCGCCGACGGTGACGGAGGATGCCTCGTTTTGCCTGAGCGACACCTCGGAGACGATGCCCTTGATGACCTCTTCCGCTTTGTGGCCGAGCTTCAGCGCCAGATCACCCTGCGGCAGACGTTTGATCCAGCTCGCGAAATCTTTGTGAAGCTGGTTGTAGCGCGGGTTGGTGATGAGCTTGTTCAGGTAACCGGAAATAGCACCGACGTTTTTGGCGATGCTCCACTCGTTGTCGTTGAGGATGCCGATGAACTTTTTTGTCGTGTGCCCGATGTTGTTCAACGCCTCGAAGGAAATACCGTTGGTCAACGCCGCGTCACCGAAAATGCAAACGACGTGCTCGCCGCTTTGACGCTGGTCGCGTGCAGCGCACATGCCGAGCGCAGCGGAAAGCGCCGTGCCCGCGTGGCCCGCGCCGTAGGAATCGTGCTCGCTCTCGGTGCGCAGCGCGAAGCCGTTCAGGCCGCCCGTCGTGCGCATCGTGTGGAAGCGGTCTTTGCGCCCCGTGAGCAGCTTGTGGACGTACACCTGATGGCTCACGTCCCAGACGAACTTATCGCGCGGGGTGCTGAACACGCGGTGCAGCGCGATGGTGAGCTCCACCACGCCGAGGTTCGGACCGAGATGGCCGCCGGTCTTGGCGAGCTTGTTGATCAGCTCCTCGCGCACTTCCGCCGCGAGCTGGCCAAGCTGGTCCGGCGTCAATTTCTTGACGTGCTCCGGATGATCCACCATGTCGAGGTAACGGCTCATAAAATCTCGGGCGCCGTTCCAGCTCGGCGCATCGGGTATTTGTATGGCAAAACGGGGGCGAACGGAAAGTTGAAAATGCGGCGAGGCTTCACACTCGGTTCACGCCTCATCATCCGGCGACTCAAGCGGCTTCAGCTTCAGTTCACCGGCAGCGTTTTTTTCGAGCTGCGCGATCTTCAGCTCGGCCTCCGAGAGCTTCGCCTGACAGAGCTTCGCCAGACGCGTGCCTTCCTCGAAACGCGTCAGCAGCTTCTCCAGCGGCAAGTCCTCCGCCTCCATCTCCTCAACGATTCCCTCGAGCTTGTGCAGCGCTTCCTCGAACGGCACCTCGCTGCTCGCGGCATTTTTGCCTAGTTTCGACATGGCGCCCAGACTAGGTAAATCAGCCTTCTCCGTCCAGCTTCGAGAATGTAACTTTAGCTTCCGCAGAGCGCCCCATTTTGCTGAACTGGAGCCCCAACAAACCACGCCCACGATGCACCTCGCGCGACTCATCTTCTTCCTCGTCACTGCAAGTACCCTCGCGCCACACGCACGCACTGAAACGCCGCCAATCGCGCCCCTGCCCTACATGCGCCTCGGCACGAACGGCGCCAGCGTCGTGCAACTCGAAATTGCCGTGCGCAAGTTCGTTCCCGCAAAAGGCACCGGCCCCATCATCTGGCTCACCGCCGTCTCGCATATCGGCGAGACCAATTATTACCGCGCGCTGCAGAAGCATCTGGATTCACAGGCGCTCGTGCTCTTCGAAGGCATCGGCGGCGAAGCCATGAAACGTGCCAAACGCACCGTCACGAACATCCCGCCAGCGAACACCACAGTCGCAACCAACGCCCCAGCGGCCGCGAAGAAATCCGAGATTTCCTCGCTCCAGACGGCGATGGCTCAATCGCTCGGACTCGTCTTCCAACTCGACGTTGTCGATTACAACCGCGCGTATTTTCGTAACAGTGACATTTCCGTGGCGGCACTGCAGAAGCTCATCGCGGGCACGAACACCGTTGCCAGCGGCAGCACGAACGCTCCCGCCAAAGGCCGACCGGCGAACGACGAGTTGCAGAAGTTGTTGAAGATGATGGACGCTTCCTCCGCGCAGGGCGGGCTTTTCCAGAACCTCTTTCAATTCATCGGTGCCAATCCACGGCTGCAGGGCGTCGCGAAACTCACGCTCATCGAAATTCTCGCCCAGCTGCGCGGCGATTTGGCGCAGGCGCGCGGTCTGCCGCCCGAAATGCAGCGGCTCTTCCGCATCCTGATTGAAAAACGCAACGAAGCTGTGCTCGGCGATCTCAAGACCGAGCTGGCTCGCCGCTCACCGGCCAAGACAATCTCACTTTTTTACGGCGCGGCGCACATGGACAACTTCGAGCGACAGCTTCGCTCACTCGGGTATCGGCCGGTCGATGAATTGTGGCTGCCCGCCTTCACGCTCGATCTCGAGCAAGCCGGCGTCACCGGCTTCGAGTTGGGCCTCGTCCGTGCGATGGTGCGGATGCAGATGCAGAAAATGTTCCCCGACGAAAAACCGGCGGCGGAATGAAACGAATCTCCTGATTCGACGCGCTCCACTCTCTTCCTCGAGAATCAGGAACGGTAGCGTCCAAATCCGCGCCCGCCTCCGCGTGAATCGCCGCCTCCGCTCCGCTGTTGCGGGCGACCCTGCGGAGTTCCGCCTTGTCGCGATGGCGCGCTGGGAGATTGAAGACGCGGTCCAGCGGCCGCGTAATCAAAACCTTCCGCCTGCTTGCGCACAATGCCGCGGCCGATGAATCGCTCCAGCACACGCAGTTCCGAGCGGTCTTCGGGCGTCACGAAACTGATTGCGTCGCCGATCGCTTGCGCGCGGCCGGTGCGGCCGATGCGATGCACGTAGTCTTCCGCGTGCATCGGGAAATCGTAGTTCACCACGTGCGAGATGCCGTCCACGTCAATACCGCGCGCCGCGATATCCGTCGCCACGAGTACACGCACCGCACCGCTCTTGAAATCTTTCAACGCGCGCAGTCGTTGGTTCTGCGAGCGGTTGGAATGCAGCGTCGCCGTCTTGATGCCAGCTTGCTCAAGCCTGCGCGCGATCTTGTCCGCGCCGTGTTTCATGCGGGAGAAAACCAGAACCATATTCATGGCCGGATCGCGCAGCAGATGTACGAGCAGCGATTGTTTGAGGTGATGCGGCACCTCGTACACAAATTGCGTGACGGTCTCGGCTGGGTTCGAGCGGCGGCCGATTTGCACCAACTTCGGCGCGCGCTGGAATTCGTGCGTGAGCCCCTCGATCTCCTTCGAGAGCGTAGCAGAAAAGAGCAGCGTCTGACGCTTGACCGGTAGTGCGCGGATGATTTCGCGGATGGATGGAAGAAAACCCATGTCCAGCATCCGGTCCGCTTCATCGAGGACGAGATACTGTAATCCGCTGAAGTTGGCGCAACGTTGGCCCATCAAGTCCAGCAATCGGCCAGGCGTGGCGACGACGATATCCACGCCGGAACGCAGTGCTTTAATCTGGGGGTGCTCACTCACACCGCCGAAAACCGTCGCCATGTGCAATGGCAAATACTGGGCATAAGCGCGCACATTCTCCTCAATCTGCACAACCAATTCGCGCGTCGGCGCGAGTATGAGCGTGCGGGTGCCGCGGTTCGGCGTGGCTTCCATGCGAGAGAGAATCGGCAGCGTGAACGCCGCCGTCTTCCCCGTGCCCGTCTGGGCGATGCCGATGAGATCGTGGCCGGCGAGTATCTGCGGGATGGCCGCCGCTTGAATCGGCGTCGGCTCTGTGTAGCCGGCGTCTTGGATGGCCTTGAACAAATTAGGGCCGAGGCCCAATGCGCGAAATGGCATATGTATAGAATATAAAATCTGACTGGGTGCGGAAGGGCGTTTTACAGAGCACACGCTCGAAACGAACACCCGCTTGAAAATGAAAAGCGGGACCTGGTCGCCCAGGCCCCGCCTGTAAAAGAGGGTTAACTCTTAGTAGCGATCGCGACCGCCACCACCACCACCGCCGCCGCTGTAACCGCCACGGCCGCCACCGCCGCCACCGCCGCCGCCGCCGCCGCCGCTGTAACCGCCACGGCTGCCGCCACCGCCGCCGCCACCGCCGTAACCGCCACGGCTACCGCCGCCGGCGCCGCCCGGACGCTCTTCACGAGGACGGGCAACATTGACAGTGAGGGCGCGACCATCGATCTGGGCGCCGTTGAGGGCCTGAATGGCCTTCTCGGCCTCTTCGGGGGAGCTCATCGTGACGAAACCAAAACCACGGGGACGGCCGGTCATCCGGTCCATCATCAGGTTCGCTTCGACAACCGTGCCGTGCGCCGCAAAGGCGTCCTGCAGGTCGTTTTCGGTGGTGTTGAAGGAAAGATTCCCTACAAACAATTTTGTGCTCATGTGATGCTTTCTACTGTCCGACTATCGCCGCTCTCACCAGACTGTTCCCGAGTATCGGGTTTCAAAATCATCACTGAACCTAGTTCACCTGAAGATCTTCCATGCCGTGGTGTTAGACTAGCCATCTAACAGTGTTCCCAACATGTCTGCTTCTGCAGAAAATGGCAACACTTATCTTGGGCCAATCGAAGGGACAAGTTGCGGACAGTCGTGAGAATGCCCGTTTCCGCCCCATTAGATTGTATGCGCTCACTCCTCCGCGACGCTCCGCACCTCGCCTTTCGCCAGGCGCGTGCGGATCCTCTGCCCAGCACTCACCTGTTTTGCATTGCGTAGCACCTTCCCCGTCACCGCATCGGTCGTGATGGAATAGCCGCGAGAGAGAACATTCTCCGGTCCGAGCAAACGCAACCGCGCCGTCGCCGCGCTGTGGCGTGCTTGAAAATCCACAAACCGATGCCGTCCCAACTCGCGCAGGTGCCGGCTCAATTCGCGCAGCAACTCCGCGCGGCGCGCCAACGCCTGTCTCGGTCGCACGCGCAGCAACCGCTGATTGAGGGCCTGCGAATCGTTACGACAGGTCCGCTCTCGTTTTTTAACCTCACGCAGTAACGCGGCGTGCAAATCGTCGAACCGCTGCAGATGCGCATCCAGTCGGCGACGCGGGTGAATCAGCTTCAGCCGATGGACACAGTGACCCAGTTCGTCACGCGCCGATTCCAACCGCTGCCGCGCAAGCTGACACAGTCGTTGGCCAGCCTCGGCGATAAACTCGCGGCTGGCAACGAAATGCTCGGTGATGATTTCCGCCGCCGCACTCGGCGTGGCAGCGCGCAGGTCCGCCACAAAATCGCTGATGGTGAAATCAATCTCGTGCCCGACGGCCGAAACGACAGGCAGCGCCGATTCAAAGAGAGCGCGGGCAACTGGCTCCTCATTGAACGCCCACAAATCTTCCAAGCTCCCGCCGCCACGCGTGACGAGAATCAAATCCAGTCGCGCCGCTTTCGCTTGCGCGCCGGACCATTCGTTGAGCAGTCGCACCGCTGCGGCGATTTCCTCCGCAGCCCCCTGCCCTTGCACGCGAGACCGCGCGAGAATCACTTCAATACCCGGGTGCCGACGCTGAATCACGTGCAACACATCGCGAATGGCCGCGCCGGTTGGCGACGTCACGATACCGATACGCTGGGGAAAACGTGGCAGCGTCCGCTTGCGTTCCTGCGCGAAGAGCCCTTCAGCGGCGAGCTTCTGCTTGAGCTTCTCGAACGCGAGTTGCAACGCGCCGACGCCCTGCAACTCCACCGCACGCACAATCATCTGATGTTGTCCGCGCGCCTCGTACACGGTCACGTCGCCGAGCAGCACCACCTTCGCGCCATCGCGCAAGAGGTCGCGCGCAATACCCGACTCGCGGGCGAAGAGCACGCAGGCGAGTTGCGATGCAGCGTCTTTGAGCGTGAAGTAAATGTGGCCGGATGCCTGCGCGCGGAGATTGGTGATTTCGCCCGTCACCCAGACTTGTCCGATTTGCTGTTCGAGCAGGCGCTTCACCTGCGCAGTCAACTCGGCAACGCTGAGAATGCGGCGCGTCTCCTGCGGCGAAAAGAGTTCACCGAAGTCCCAATTCGATTTGGAAGACTTAGCCATCGCGAGCAACAACGCAGGGGACTAGAGCTTGATCCTCGCCGCCACCTGCGCCACGTCCTTGTCGCCGCGGCCAGAGATGTTGACGATGACGATTTGGTCTTTGCTCATCTTCGGCACGCAACGAATGGCCTCGGCCACAGCGTGCGAGGATTCGAGCGCGGGGATGATTCCCTCCAATCGCGCGAGCTTCTGAAAAGCCGCCAGCGCTACGTCGTCCGTGGCGTAACTATATTCCACGCGCTTTTGATCGTGCAGCCAAGCGTGCTCAGGGCCGACGGCCGCGTAATCGAGGCCCGCGCTCACGCTGTAGGTGGACTGAATCTGGCCGTGTTCGTCCTGCAAAATATACGAACGCGTTCCCTGCAGCACGCCGAGCGAGCCGCCTTGAAAACGCGCGGCGTGTTTCTCGGGGAGAATCCCTTCGCCACCTGCCTCAACGCCGACCATGCGCACGCTGGCGTCCTCGAGAAAGGGATAGAAGAGGCCGATGGAATTCGAACCGCCGCCGACGCACGCGATGAGCAAATCAGGCAGACGCTTTTCCTGCTCGAGAATCTGTGCGCGCGCTTCGTCGCCGATGATGCGCTGAAAATTACGAACCATCACCGGATACGGATGCGCGCCGTACGCCGTGCCGAGGATGTAATGCGTGCTGCGAACATTCGTGACCCAGTCGCGCATCGCCTCGTTCACCGCCTCTTTCAAAGTCTTCTGCCCCGCGTGCACCGGCACGACCTCCGCGCCGAGCATCTTCATGCGATAGACGTTGAGCGCCTGCCGCTCGCAATCCACCGCGCCCATATAGATGACGCACTTCAGACCGAACATTGCCGCCACCGTAGCCGTGGCCACGCCGTGCTGACCCGCGCCGGTCTCCGCAATGATGCGCGTTTTGGCCATCCGCTTCGCCAGCAGAATCTGGCCCATCGCGTTATTGATCTTGTGCGCGCCGGTGTGGAGCAAATCCTCGCGCTTGAGATAGATTTTCGCGCCGCCCAATTCGCGCGTGAGCCGTTCAGCGAAATAAAGCGGCGTGGGACGGCCGACGAATTCTTTCAGATAATACGACAGCTCGCGTTGAAACTCCGCGTCGTGCTGTGTGCCGAAATACTCGGCCTCGAGCTCCATCAGCGGATGCATCAAAGTCTCCGGCACATAACGGCCGCCGAACGGTCCAAAGTGGCCGTGGGCGTCCGGCAGATTCGCGTTGGCGATGGCGCTCATAAACACCCCTGAGAATGGACGCAAAGGCGTGAAGGCGCAAAGAAATTAGCTGACGCAGGACGCGTTCGAACTCACTCCGGCAGGGCCGCTTTCGCGGCAGCGACGAACGCGTGCACCTTCGCGGCGTCTTTCTTTCCCGGCGCGGATTCCACGCCGCTGGAGACATCCACGCCGAACGGCTTCACGCGCCGCACCGCCTCAGCCACGTTCTCCGGCGTCAATCCGCCAGCGAGAAAGATGGGCCGTCCGAATTTCTGCGCTTCGATGGCGAGATCCCAGTTGAACCGTTCGCCCGTGCCGCCGAGCCCGGCGGGCGAGTAGGCATCGAGCAACCACGCGTCGGTCGGATAGTTTGGTAATGCCTCGAGCGACTCAGCGTCCTTCACGCGGAACGCCTTCATCTTCATCAGTGGAAACTGCGCGCAGAACTCCGGCGTCTCGTCGCCGTGGAACTGGAGAATGGTGAGTCCGCAAGCGGCGACGGCTTCGTGAACAGTGGACTCGGATGCGTTGACGAACACGCCGACACGCGCCACGTGGAGCGGCAGCGCGCGATTGATCGCCGCCGCTGTCTCGAGCGTGACGAACCGCGGACTCTTCTCGAAGAACATCAGGCCGATCGCGTCCGCACCGGCTTCGACGGCCGCACGCGCGTCTTCGACACTTGTGATGCCGCAAATCTTGACCGTGACGCTCATCGTGAGTGCGCCGCGTCAGTTCAACGGCGGCTTTTCCTTGTGGAACGGCGTGCTCTGCTCGTAGGCGTGCGCGAGTTTGAGCAGCGTCTCTTCGCCGAACGGCTTGCCGAGAAGCTGAAGACCGATGGGAAGTTTTGGCGACTTCGTGAAGCCGCACGGCAGGCTCAGGCCCGGGATGCCTGCGAGGTTGCAGGAGATCGTGAAAATGTCGGAGAGATACATCTGCAACGGGTCGTCAGATTTCTCGCCGATCTTGAAGGCGGCGGTCGGCGTGGTCGGCGTGACGATGGCGTCCACCTTCTCGAAGGCCTTCAAGAAATCCTGCCGGATGAGCGTGCGAACTTTCTGCGCGCGCAAATAATAGGCATCGTAGTAACCGCTCGAGAGCACGTAGGTGCCGAGAATGATGCGGCGCTTCACCTCGGGACCGAAGCCTTGCCCACGCGTGTTTCCGTAAAGCGCGATCGGGTCGGCGCCGTCCACGCGGGCGCCGTAGCGGATGCCATCGAAGCGCGCGAGGTTCGCCGACGCCTCAGCCGTGGCGACGATGTAGTAAGTGGCAACGGCGTAATCGGTGTGCGGCAGCGAAATCTCAACAATCTCCGCGCCGAGCGACTGGAATTGCTTCACCGCGGCATCGACGGAGGCCTTCACCTCGGGATCGAGCCCGCCGATCATGTATTCCTTCGGCAGACCGAGCTTGAGCCCTTTGATGTTGCCATTGAGTGCGGCGGAGTAATTCGGAACGGCTTGCGGCACGCTCGAGGAATCGCGGCGGTCGTGGCCGCTCAAGGCTTCAAGCATGATGGCCGAGTCACGGACGTCTTTCGTGAACGGCCCGATCTGGTCCAGCGAACTGGCGAAGGCGACGAGGCCGTAGCGGGAAACGCGGCCGTAGGTGGGTTTGAGTCCGACGCAGCCGCAGAGCGCAGCGGGTTGGCGGATGGAACCGCCGGTGTCCGAACCGAGCGTCGCAATCGCTTCGTCCGCAGCGACCGCCGCGGCCGAACCGCCGGAGGAGCCGCCGGGAATACGATCGAGCGCCCACGGATTGCGCGTGGTTCCGAAGGCGGAATTCTCGGTGGAACTGCCCATCGCGAATTCGTCCATGTTCAACCGTCCGAAAATAATCGCGCCAGCGGCTTTCAGCTTCTCGATCACCGTCGCGTCGTAGGGCGAGGTGAACTTGCCGAGAATTTTCGAGCAGCAGTTGAGCGGTTGATTCTTCGCCGCCAACACGTCCTTGATGGCAATCGGCACGCCGAGCAGCGGGCCATGGTCGCCAGCGGCGATGCGCTTATCGGCGGCATCTGCCTGCGCGAGCGCGTCCGCGGCGTCGTGGCTGATGAAGGCGTGAATCTGGCCGTCCACGCGGGCGATCTGGTCGAGACACGCCTGCGCGGCCTCGCGCGCGGAGACCTCGCGTTTGGCGAGTTTGCCGGACAACGCGGAAATGGTGAGTTGATTGAGCATCGGAAATTCAGGCTCCAAAATTCGCCGTCACTCGACAATCTTCGGCACGATGAAAAGCCCAGCGGCTTTCGCGGGCGCATTGCGCAAAGCATCGGCGTGCGACAACGACGGCTGGATCTCGTCGGCGCGCGTCACGTTCACGAGCGGAAATGCGTGGGCGGTGGGCTCCACGCCAGAGACGTCCACCTCGTTGAGTTTCTCGATGTAGCCGAGAATGTTGCCAAGCTGGGCGGAGAGCTTTTGCTCCTCGGCGGGAGTGAGATTAATCCGCGCAAGGTGGGCGACATATTTCACATCAATTTGAACGGCACTCATGAGCGAAGGCTAAAGTTCAAAGCTGAAAGTTCAAAGCTGAAAGTTCCGACAGGTGCGTGGAACGGAGGGAGAATGCGCGAGCGAACGCCTCAGGCTTCGTCGAAATGGCGTTGGACGAGCGCTTCCAACTCCGCAACGGCGTGGCTGGCGTCAGGGCCGGATGCTTCAATGACGATGCGGCAACCGGGGCCGGCGGCGAGCATCATCAGGCCCATGATGCTTTTGCCGTTGATTCGTTCGCCGTCCTTGACCACGAAAATCTCGGCGGTGAAGCGGCTGGCGATTTTGACAAACATCGCGGACGGCCGAGCGTGCATGCCAAGCTTGTTCTGGATGATTAACTCTTTGATCACCACACCGTTTTTGAATGACTTATCAGCCACACTCATCCGGTCAAAAATTTGGATGAATATTTACCGATTGGCGAGCTTGATTTTTAATGAACGTCATTTGGCCGACTTGGCCGCCATCTGGGCGATGAGCCGCTCGTTGAGCGCCTGCGCGGGATTGTAACCGGTGCCGCGCAACTTGGTCTGGAACGCCGCCACCTCCACGAGCCGCGCGAGATCGCGACCGGGGCGAACGGGGATGGTGATGTGCGGAACCTTCGTGCCGAGAATCTCGGTCGTCTCCTCCTCCATCCCGAGGCGATCGATATCCGGCACATCATTCCACGCCTTGAGCGAGACGACGAGGTCCACGCGCTTCTCCTCGCGGATGCTCTTCACGCCGAACATCGCGGCGACGTCGATGATACCGATGCCACGCACTTCCATATGATTGCGCGTCAGCTCGGGGCTGGTGCCGATCACGTCGCGACCGTCCACCAGCGTCAACTTGGTAATGTCGTCGGACACGAGGCTGTAGCCGCGCTCGACCAACGCGAGCACGCACTCGCTTTTGCCGATGCCGCTCTCGCCCTTGATGATCACGCCCACGCCGAGGATGTCCACCATGCTGCCCATTTCAGAACCGTGCGGAGCGAACATCATCTCCAACGCCAGTGTGGCGAGATTGATGAAACGCATCGTGATGAGCGGCGTGCGGAAGACGGGGATGTTCGCCGCCTCGGCCGCGTCGCGGAAGGCTCGGTCCGGCTGGATATCGCGCGAGAAAACGAAGCACGGAATCTTGTGTCGCAACAGATCGGCGTAACGCGCCGCGCGCTGTTCCGTCGACAACGTTTTGAGAAAGGATGCCTCCGCCGCGCCGACAGCCTGCACGCGTTTGCTCGCGAAATAGTGGGAAAATCCGGCGAGCGCGAGACCGGGACGGTTCACCGTCGCTTCGCGGATGATTCGCTTGAGGCCACCCGCGCCCGCGACCAGCTTCAGTTCAAAGGCATCGGCGTTCTCGATGTAGAACCGCTCGACCGTCACGATATCGCGTTTGAGTGCCATAGCTCAGAGATTGAAATCGGGGCCGAGATAAATCTCGCGCGCCTTCGGGTCGTCGACGAGTTGCTCAGCCTTGCCGTCATACACCACCGCGCCTTTATGGATGAGATACGCGCGGTCCACCAACTTGAGCGTCTCGCGCACGTTGTGGTCGGTGATAAGAATGCCCAACCCACGCTCCTTGAGACGGCGCACGATTTTCTGCACTTCGTAAACGGCGATCGGGTCGATACCCGCAAACGGTTCGTCGAGCAGCAGCAGCTTCGGGCTTGTGACCAACGCACGCGTGATCTCGAGCCGCCGCTTCTCACCGCCACTAAGCTGATAGGCCATACTCTTGGCGAGCGGCGCGAGGTCCAGTTCATCGAGCAGATATTTCAAACGCACCTCGCGTTCGCGGGCGTCGAGGTCGCACGTCTCGAGGATGGCGAGAATGTTCTGCTCCACCGTCAGCTTGCGAAAGACGGATGGCTCCTGCGTGAGATAACCAATGCCAGCGCGGGCGCGCTCGTGCATCGCCAAACGCGTGATCTCCCGCCCAGCGAAACGCACCACACCTTCATCCGGCCGCACCACGCCAACGACCATATTGAACGTGGTGGTCTTGCCCGCGCCGTTCGGCCCGAGCAAACCGACAATTTCGCCAGCACCAACCGTGATGGAAGCTCCGTCCACCACGCGACGGTGGTGGTAACTTTTGACCAGCTTCTCAGTCGTAAGGAGGCTCATATCCCGCGAAAATCAGGCCTGCGTATCGCGCTTCTTCTTCGGCAACGTTTTGGGCTGGATCGGCGGCGCGTTCGTGTTGCTCTTCGCAGGCGGCACCGGAGTCTTCACCTCGTTCGTCGCGGGCAAATTTCCTTTGGCCGGCGGCGCGTTGGTTTTGGTCGGGGGCAGGATGATATCCATCCGCGCTTTCTTGGCGGAGAGCCTGTTGTTGCGGCGATCCATCTCGATGATTTCGCCGAGCAACGTCCCCTGCTCCGTTTCCAACACTGGGTTACCGGTCAATTCGATGATGTCCGTCGCCCCGTTGTACACAGCTTTTTGACCAGTCGCGCGGCTCTTGTCCTTCTTGTTCACGATGACCACGCTGCGCAGCGCGATGATGGAATCGATTCGCCCCCCGATACCCATCAGCGGCCGTGCGGGGCCGTTCGTCGCCGAGCCATTGGCCGCCGGTGCGTTGGTGGCGGCGACACGATTCGTCGACGAACCAAACCGCACGAGCATCTCCTCGCAAATCAGATCCATCTCCGGATCCTGTACACGCACGTTGCCTTTGTAGAGAGCCACGCCTTTGTCGCGGTCGAACTCCAAACTGCTGGCTTCGATGCGCGTAAATTGATTCGTCGTCTTGCCCGGAAGCGTCGTCGCAATCTGCGCCGGCGCGAAGGAAGCCACGGCACACAGGCCGAGTAGAAAGCGGAGCAGAAAATATGGCGTGTTCATAATAATCACTTTTGAGAACTCTTCGATGGGCTGAGGAACAAATCGCTGCGCACGAGTGTACGCACTTGGTTCGACACGGAAAGCTGCGAATTGGTCTGGCACCATTGAAACCCGACGCCCTCGAGCGTGAACGAACCGTCGGCGCGATACGCTTTCATCGGACCGCTGGAGGAAGCGGTCTTCGTCCGGAAATCGAACACGCACGCCGGCGATTCGACAATCATCTCCAGCACACGCGCGTTGTCGCGGTAGGTGTAAGTTTCCACGCGCATTCCCGTCACGCCGATGAGCCCATTCGGTTGCTGCACCGCCGTGGCCCCGAAGAGCAGCGACTTGAGTCGGCCGGTCTGCCGGTCGTGTTCGGGGAACTTGATGCCGCGCTGAACGCCTTCGCCCGGCAATCCCTGCGCCAACACCACAACCACGCACGCGAGCGACAGCACGAGCCAAAATGCGGGCGCCGGCTTCACTTGGAATGCTCCGCGATGATCCGTTCCCAGCGGCCTTGCGCGCGAAGGATCAGCTCCGCCACTTCGCGCACGCCGCCCTCACCACCCCGTTGGCGCGTGACATAATGCGCCACGGACTTCACCTCCGTGATAGCGTTAGCCACCGCGACCGCGACGCCCGCGCGACGCAACGCGCCGAGATCCACCACGTCGTCGCCGACGAAGCACGTCTCCTCCCAAGCCAATCCGGTCTTCTTCAAAATCGCTTCGACCGCCTCCACTTTGCAGGCCGTATTGTGTTGGCTGAGGAAATCCACCTTCAACTCTTTCGCGCGTTTCGTGGTCGCGGCCGAGACGCGACGCGAGACCCAGCCAACGCGGATGCCCTCGTGCTGCAACATCCGCAGGCCGAGACCGTCGAGAATATTGAACCGTTTAAATTCGTCGCGCGGACCGATGAAAACGCTCGCGTCGGTGAGCACGCCGTCCACGTCGCAGAGAAAAAGGCGCACGCGCTTGAGTCGCGCGCCCAGCGTGACACCACGTACCGCGCGGCGAGCCGGTTGGTTTTTGAAAGGACGCGCCATACTCAGCGCACGGCCGCCTGCACTTTAAGCAGACCAACGAGAAGCTTCGGCATCGCGGCGAGCGGGATCATGTTCGGCCCGTCGCTCAACGCTTTGTCGGGGTTGGGATGCGTCTCAATGAAAAGAATGTTCGCTCCGGCCGCCACCGCACAACGCGCGAGAACAGGCGCGAACTCGCGCTGGCCGGCCGATTTGTCGCCGCCTGCGCCGGGCAATTGCACCGAGTGCGTGGCATCGAATACCACCGGCACGCCAAACGTGCGCATGATTGGAATCGAGCGCATATCGGTCACGAGATTGTTGTAACCGAAAGTCGTGCCGCGTTCGGTGACGAGAATCTTTTTGCCACCGGCCTCTCTCGCTTTGTTCACCACCTGCCCCATCTCGCGCGGCGAAAGGAACTGACCCTTCTTGATGTTGACGATTTTGCCCGTCGCCACGGCGGTCTGAATCAAATCGGTCTGCCGGCAGAGGAACGCGGGGATCTGCAGGACATCCACCACCTCGGCCGCCTCCATCGCCTGCGCCTCGGTGTGTACGTCGGTGAGCACCTGCACGCCGAACTTTTCGCGTACACGCGCGAGAATCTTCAAGCCATCCGCCGCGCCCGGTCCGCGATACGATTTCGCCGAGGTGCGGTTGGCCTTATCGTAGCTGGCCTTAAAAATGAAATGGATGCCGAGCTTGCGACAGGTTTTCTGCAACGCCGCCGCAATCTCGAAACAAAGCGACTCGCTCTCGATCACGCACGGCCCTGCAATAAGGCTGAAGCCACGCGGCGCATTCAGCGCCTTCCACAAACTTTCCTGATGAATTGCCACGTGGCATTCCTACCAGCGGCCGCGCGGAATGTAAACCACGGAGGCACGGAACAGCCGGAAGGATTGCCTTTGCCATCGCGAGGCGGAACTTTACACTCACCATCAATGAACACGGCCGCATCGTTCTCCGCTCTCGCCATCGCCATCGCCTTGGCGCTCTCCGCGTGCGTCGCGGGCAAACAAACTTCGCCAAGCCAGCCAGTGACGAAAGTGAAAGCCGCCGCGCCAGCTTTCCCCGCCACCAACGAATGTCGCTGGGCTCATACGCCGCCGTTGATTGACGGCCACGCCAGCGACGAAGCGTGGCGACACGCGCAGGTGCTCGATAATTTCCAACTGCCGTGGCTCGGCGCGCAGGCGCATCCCGCTCGCGCCGCCACTCGCGCGCGGCTGCTGTGGGATCGCGAGTTTCTCTATTTCCACGCCGAGATGGACGACGACGACCTTTTCGCCGACGTCACCGAGCACGACGGCCAGACGTGGGATAACGATGTGTTCGAACTCTTCTTCAAGCCCGCCGAAAACAAAACCGGCTACTACGAGTTCCAAGTAAACGCGGCTAACACGCGCTTCGACATGTTCGTGCCGAAACGCGAAAAGGATCTCTCCCTGATTCACCATCGAAAGGACGGCGTGTTCCATCTCGAATCGAAGGTCGTGCTGCGCGGCACGCTCAACCGCCGCAACGATCGTGACCGCGGTTGGTCGGTCGAAGGCCGCATCCCGTGGCGCGATTTCCTCCGTACCGGCGGCCGGCCCGCGCCAGATGAGCAGTGGCGCTTCGCTCTCTGCCGATATGATTACTCGAAAAAATCTCCGGAGCCGGAGCTCTCCACTTCCGCGGATTTAACCGAAGTGAATTTCCATCAGACCGACCGTTACTCGGCGCTGAAATTCGTCGGGCCGGATGCAGCCACGAGCCCGCTCGCGAAGATTCAATTCCCGCCGTGGACCGACTCGAAACTTGTCGGCTCGCCGGATCCAGCGCCGCCGTTCCGCGCCGTGAAGACGTTGAATGAGATCAATCTAAAATCCCCCATCCATCTCCACGCCGAACCGAGCACGCGCGATCTGTTGGTCATTACTTCGGATGGTTCTTATGGCCCCGGCCAGATTTGGCGTGTCGCGCCGGGCGAGACGAATCGTCCGCCACAACTCATCTGGAAAGGCAAAGGCACGGCGTACGGTCTGGCGTTCCACCCCGATTACGCGCGCAACGGCTGGCTCTACGTCGGCTACAGCGGCAACTTCAACGGCATCACAAATCAAGTGCGCGTCTCGCGCCTCACCGTCGCGCGCGGCCCGAACGGCGCGATCGATCCGCAGTCCGAGCACGTCGTGATCGAATGGGATTCCAACGGCCACAACGGCGGCGACCTCGTCTTCGGCAAAGACAAGATGCTCTACGTCACCTCCGGCGACAGCACGAGCGATTCCGACATCGCTCTCACCGGCCAACGGATTGATCTTCTGCTCTCGAAGGTTCTGCGCATCGACGTGATGAATCCCCCTGCGGGAAAAACGTACGGCATTCCTACGGACAATCCCTTCCTCACCACGCCCGGCGCGCGACCCGAGACGTGGGCGCACGGCTTCCGCAATCCGTGGCGCATCACGGCAGATAAACTCACCGGCCAAATCTGGGTCGGCGAAAACGGACAGGACTTGTGGGAGTCGGTCAAGCTGGTCGAACGCGGCGCGAACTACGGTTGGAGCGTGTATGAAGGCAGCCACCTCTTTTACGCGAACCGCCCGCTTGGCCCCGGCAAACTGAGCAAACCGGTCGCCGAGCATCATCACGCCGAGGCGCGCTCGCTCACCGGCGGTATGGTTTATCACGGCAAGAAACTTCCTCTCCTGCGCGGCGCGTATCTCTACGGCGATTATTCGACCGGCCGCATCTGGGGCATCCGCCACGACGGCACGAAAACGCTCTGGCAAGGCGAAGTCGCGCGCACTCCCTGCAGGATCACGGCCATCAGCGAAGATCAGGATGGCGAACCGATTATCGTAGACCACGTCGGCGCGTTCTACCGCCTCGAACCGACACCGGCGGAAACCCACACCGCGAACTTCCCGACCAAGCTGAGCGAGACCGGACTTTTCGCTTCGACGAAAAACAATCGTCCGCATCCCAGCATCATTCCCTATTCCGTCAACTCGCCGCTCTGGTCCGATGGCGCGCACAAGGAGCGCTTCCTCGTCTTGCCGCCCGGTACGCAGATTGATTTCACTCACCAGCGCGCGTGGGGTCTTCCCGACGGCGTGGTGCTCGTGAAAACATTCTCACTCGAAACCACCGTTGGAAAACCATCAACGAACCGCCGTCTGGAAACGCGCGTGATGCTGAAACAAAACAGCGAGTGGGCTGGCTACACCTATCGTTGGAACGAAGCACAGACCGACGCCACGCTCGTCGCCGACGCCGGCGCGGATGAGGAGTTCACTATTCGCGACGCGAGCGCGCCGGGTGGCATCCGCAAGCAGACGTGGCATTATCCGAGCCGCGCCGAGTGCCTCGTCTGCCACAGCCGCGCCGCGACTTTCGTTCTCGGCCTCACTGAAACGCAAATGAACCGTGACCACGATTACGGTGGCGTTCGCGCCAATCAACTTATCGTACTCGAGAAACTCGGTTTGCTACGAACCAAGACGCTCGACTACGAGCGCGACCGTCTCACCCGCGAAGCGAAGGCGACCGGCAGCGATGACAAAACCGCAAACGAGATGTGGAGCAAGCAGGCGCCCATGGGAAGCCAGCGCGGGGCGAGCCAGCACAATGCCTTCCTCCCGCGTAATCCTGACGGCCTCCGCCGCTTCCCCGATCCTTACGATGGGAAAGCGAATCTGAACGACCGCGCGCGCGCTTATCTCCAAAGCAACTGCGCCCACTGCCACATCGAAGCCGGCGGCGGCAACGCGCAAATTGACCTCGAGTTCTCGACACCACTTACCAACACGCGCTTGCTCAATGTGAATCCGCTGCACGCCTTCCCCGCTGTCGCCGACGGACGGCTCATCGCGCCCGGTGTTCCCGAGCGTTCGATTCTGCTTCGGCGCGTCGCCACTCGCGGCATCGGCCAGATGCCGCCGATGGCAACTTCGTTACGAGATGAGAAAGCTGAGAAACTTCTGGCCGATTGGATCCGCAGCTTGAAGTAACCGGGCCTGCGCGAGTCCAGAAAATCGTTCCGCCTAATTACCACCCGGCGTTGCCGGCGCAGGTCCGCCACCGGGACGCCCACCGCCAACGGGCGTCAACCCCTGTCCGAAAGTGTTCGGGTTCGCGCGGAAGTTGCGCGTGAAGACATCCTGCTCGTTCGGATCTTTGTGCATGAACACCACCGCGTACTCCTCGATCGAGACACGCACCGGCGTATCCAAGGATTTGACCACCGCATCGAGAAATTGCCCGAGCGTCACTCGGCGCAGCGGCGCGGTGAGCCCTTTCACTTTCACCACATCCCCGTCGATACCTTTCGCGGGACCAGCGGGAGCGACCGGCTGCGGCTGAGGAATCGGCAAACCGGTGTTCGGATCAATCAACGGCGGCACCGGCACCACGGGTTGCGCGGGACCGGCATTGGTCTGACCGCCACGCGACAAGTTCACGATGTTCGGATTAATGATGAAGTTAATCCCGATACCGGCTGGGTCGCGTTTCCGAGCCTCGCGATCAAGCAACTCAGCCACTTCGCGCAGGCTGAAGCCATCCATCGCCGGAACCTCATCGAGGACAATCTGGCTGAGCAATTGGCGAATACGCGTGCGACTCATCCGCACGGAAGCACGGTCGGCGGCATCGAGACACTCCGCGCCGAGAAAGAGAATCGCGAGAAGAAGAAGCTTGGTTGCCGGCTTGACCACGCCGCAACCTAGCACGAATCCGCGTTCGTGAAAGGGTGTTTTTCCTCAAGAGACTTAAATGTAACCGCCAAATTGACCGTCCATTGGCTGCCTGATAGTTTTAAATCATTAATGAACCAGCCGCTGACATTCACGCTCGCCACTGCGGGATTGCTTCTCGCCTTGCCCGCCAGCGCCGCCGTGGATTTCGCGCGCGACATCCAGCCGATCTTCGCCAAGCACTGTTACTCGTGCCACGGCCCAGAAAAACAGAAGTCCGGATTGCGCCTCGATATCAAAGCCGCCGCGTTCGCTGGTGGTGACGCAGGCAAGTCCATCGTGCCGGGCAAATCGGCCGAGAGCCGGCTCGTGAAATTTGTCTCTGGCACAGACAAAGAAAACGTGATGCCGCCCAAAGGCGAGCCACTCGGTGCCACGCAGGTCGCGCTCATCAAAGAGTGGATTGACGCTGGTGCGGTGTGGCCGGACAGCGCCTCAGCTTCCGGCGCGACCAAATCCGCGCACTGGTCGTTCCAGCCGATCCAACGACCGATTGTCCCGCAGATCAAAAACTCAAAAGCGACCGTCCGTAATCCGATCGACGCCTTCGTCCTCGCCCGATTGGAAAAAGAAAAACTCGCGCACGCGCCGGAGGGCGACCGCTACACGCTTATCCGCCGTCTCAGCCTCGACCTCACCGGTCTGCCGCCGCGCCCGGAGGAGGTCGCCGAATTTGTGAACGATTCACGGGCGGACGCCTACGAGCGGCTCGCGGATCGACTGCTCGCCTCGCCGCACTTCGGTGAGCGTTGGGGTCGCCACTGGCTCGACATCGCGCGCTACGCCGACAGCGACGGTTACGAGAAGGACCGCACGCGCCCGTTCGCTTTCATCTACCGCGACTGGGTCATCAACGCCATCAACCGCGATTTGCCCTTCGACCAATTCAGCATCGAGCAACTCGCGGGCGATTTGCTTCCCGATGCCACGCACGAGCAGCGCATCGCCACCGGCCTTCATCGTCAGACGCTCACGAACACCGAGGGCGGCGTCGATCAAGAAGAGTTTCGCTGCAAAGCCACCGTGGATCGCGTGAACACGACGGCGACCGCGTGGCTCGGCCTCACGATGGGCTGCACCGAATGCCATTCGCACAAATATGATCCGCTCACACAGCGCGAATATTATCAGTTCTTCGCCTTCTTCAACAACGCCTCCGAGAAAAATCTCCCCTCTCCGCAAGCCGCTGAGTCGGCGAGCTACAACAAACTCAAAGGCGCGTGGGAAGCCGAACAGTCGAAGCTCAAATCCGCGTTCGACGGCTACGTGAAAAACGAACTGCCGCGCAAACAGGCCGAGTGGGAGAAGCAGGCACAACCCGGTGCGCGCTGGACTGTGCTCGAGCCGAAGAAAGCCGCCGCCAGCAACGGCGCAGAGCTGAAGACGCAATCGGACAAATCCATTCTCGTGGGCGGCCCCAATCCCGCCACCGCCACTTACACAATCGAGGCGACAACCGATTTGAAAACCATTACCGGCTTCCGCCTCGAAGCGTTGGTCGGCGACTCCACGAATAAAAATGTCGGCCGCACTAAAAATGGAAACTTCGTCCTCTCCGAGTTCAGCGTGAAAATCGCTGGGGCAGACGGCGAGCGGACGGTTGCGCTGCGTGATGCCGTCGCTGATTTCCATCAGGAACGCAGCGGCAAAGGTTATCCAGCTGCCGCCGCGATTGACGGCGATTTGAAAACCGGTTGGGCCGTGATACCTCAAACCAATCGTGCGCACACCATCATCTTCCACACACGCGAACCGCTCACGTTGTCCGCTGGCGAGCGGCTCACGATCACAATCGATCAGCACCACGGCACCGAGCATACGCTCGCGCACTTCCGAATCGCGGCCACGAGCGAGGCTGGCCCGTTGCGGCCCGACACAATACCCGCGCTCATCGCCGAGGTATTGCGCACACCAACCGCGCAGCGCAAACCGGAGCAGACGCAGACGCTGGTGAAATATTTCCGCGAGAGCGGGGACACCGACGCGGCGAAGTTGCAGACACAACTCGATGAGCACGCAAAGAAACAGCCCAAGCCGCCGGAGACGTTCGCCGCCACCATCTCCGAAGAACCGAAAGCCCGTGAGACGCGCATCCACATCCGCGGCAACTTCCTCACCAAAGGCGACACCGCTCAGCCTGGCACGCCGGCTGTGCTGCATCCTTTCAAGCCACGAAATGCGCGTGCTGACCGACTCGACCTCGCCCGCTGGCTTTTCGAACCCGCCAATCCGCTCACTGCGCGCGTGGCGGTGAATCACGTTTGGAAAACGCTTTTCGGCCGCGGCCTCGTCCTCACAGTGGATGACTTCGGCATGCGCGGTGAAAAGCCATCGCACGCCGAGTTGCTCGATTGGCTCGCGAGCACCTTTGCTGCACCGGCCGACGCATTGGCGAAAATGCCCGGAGCGCAACCGAACCTCGGCTGGAGCCGCAAAGCGCTGATCAAACTCATCGTCACTTCCGCCACTTACCGGCAGGAATCACGCGCGCGTCCCGAGCTTGCTCAGCGCGATCCGAACAACTTGTTGCTCGCGCGGCAGAACCGTCTGAGGCTCGAAGCCGAAGCCGTACGCGACAGTTATCTCACCGCGAGCGGATTGCTCAATCCGGCGATTGGTGGACCGAGCATCCGCCCCGCATTGCCGGCGGACATCGCCGCGCTCGGCTATGCGAATTCAGTGAAGTGGACCGAAAGCGCCGGCAACGAGAAATATCGTCGCGGCCTTTACATCTTCTTTCAACGCACAGTGCCCTACCCGATGTTGATGACGTTCGATTCACCCGACTCGAACGCCCTCTGCGCGCGCCGCGAACGCTCGAATACACCGCTGCAAGCTCTCACACTCCTCAACGACAGTTCCTTCTTCGAGTGCGCTCAAACGCTCGGCAAAATCGCGCACACGGAAAACTCCGGCACGCTGGAAGAAAAACTGAAACGCATCTTTCAACGCTGCCTCGCGCGTTCGCCGATGCCAGCGGAATTGGCGCGGCTCAAACAGCTTTATGCTGCGCAACTCCAACTCGCACAAGCGAACCCCGAAGCCGCCGCGAAGATTTGCGGCACCGGCAAGAAAGACCAACCCGGCCTCGCCGAGCAAGCCACGCTGATCGCACTTTCCCGCGTCCTGCTGAACCTCGATGAATTCATCACCCGCGAATGATTATGGAAAATCGCCCCGAACTTTCGCCGTCTGAAATCGCCCAGCTCACGCGGCGCGATTTTCTCGCCACAAGCACCACCGGCCTCGGCACGCTCGCCTTCGCCTCGATGTTGGAGCAGAACGGCCTGCTCGCCGCCGACGCGCAACGCAGCGATCCGCTCGCGCCGCGCCCACCGCACTTCCCAGCGAAAGCGAAGAATTGCATCCTCATTTATTTCGAAGGCGCGCCGAGCCACATCGATCTTTTTGATCCGAAGCCAAAACTCAACGAGCTCAATGGTCAAAAGCTGCCCGATTCGATGCTCGAGAAAGTGCGGTTCGCCTTCATCAAGAAGGAGGGCGTTCGATTGATGGGCAGCCCGCGCAAATTCCAGAAACACGGCCAGTGCGGCATGGAACTCTCCGACCTGCTGCCCCATCTCGGCTCGGTTGCGGACGACCTCTGCCTCATTCGCTCGATGCACACCGACCAGTTCAACCATCACCCCGGCCAGTTGATGATGAACTGCGGCGTGCCGCTTTTCGGCCGGCCGACGATGGGCTCGTGGCTCAACTACGCGCTCGGCAGCGAGTCGAAGAATCTGCCCGGCTACGTGGTGCTCACCGCAGGACGCGGTTCCAGCGCCGGCGCGAGCGCGTGGACGAGCGGTTTTCTTCCATCGAACTACGCCGGCGTGCTTTTCCGTAATCAAGGCGATCCGGTGCTGAACCTCGGCAACCCCACCGGCATCACGCCCGCGATGCAGCACCTCGGTATCGACGCCATCGGCGACCTGAACCGTCTGCGCCATCAATATGTGGCCGACCCCGAGATCTCGGCGCGCATCGGCGCCTACGAACTCGCTGGGCGGATGCAGACGGCCGCGCCGGAGTTGATGGATTTGAGCAAGGAATCGCAGGCCACACTCGACGCCTACGGTCTCGATCGCAAAGAACCGAACCTCAAAGCCGAGCGCGGTGGTGGTGCGGGCCAGTATCGCAATTTCGCGCGCAGCTGTCTGCACGCTCGTCGGATGGTCGAGCGCGGCGTCCGCTTCGTCACGGTGCTGCACGCTTCATGGGATCATCACAGCAACCTCAATAACGAGCTGACCTACAACACGGGCATGGCCGATCAACCGATTGCCGCGCTCATCAAGGATCTCAAGCAACGCGGGTTGCTGGATTCCACGCTCGTCGTGTGGGCCTCAGAGTTCGGCCGCACGCCGCTCGGCGAAAATCGCGGCGGTTCCACGAATGTCACCGGCCGAGATCATCACCCATTCGCTTTCTCGATGTGGATGGCCGGCGGCGGCGTGAAAGGAGGCCAAGTGTACGGCGCAACGGACGAAATCGGCTGGAACATCACGAAGGACCCGGTGCATGTGAACGATCTCCACGCCACCATCCTTCACCAATTCGGTCTGAATCACGAAAAGCTCACCTACCGTTTTCAAGGTCGCGATTTCCGACTCACCGACGTCGCCGGCAAAGTCATCCCAAAGCTCATCGCATAACGCTCGACGGCCACACCCGCGCCTCGCACACTTGCGCCGTGATCGTTTTTCTAAACGGCCAATTCGTCCCCGAAGCGGACGCGGTCGTCTCCATTTTTGACCGCGGTTTTCTCTACGGCGACGGCCTTTTTGAGACGACGCGTGTCTGCGACGGACGTCCGTTTCTCTGGGGCCGCCATCTCGCCCGACTCCGACACGGCGCAGAATTGCTCCAGTTGAACATGCCGCTCAGTGACGCCGCGCTGACCGACTTCGCCGCGCAAGTCATCGAGCGGAATCAAATGCCAGATTCAGTGTTGCGCCTGAACCTTTCACGCGGCACAGGTCCGCGCGGCTACTCCACCAAAGGTTGTGAGAAGCCGACGATTGCGATGTCGCTCCATCCCGCGCCAGAGCTTGAGAATGCCAAATCGATTCGCCTCATCACCGCGAATCAACCACTCGCATCCGATGATTCGCTGAACCAAGCCAAGACCTCCAACAAGCTCACGAACGTTCTCGCACGCTCCGAAGCCGATGCTCACGGCGCGGATGACGCGCTATTGATCAACACTCACGGCGACGTCGCCGAGGCCACAGCCAGCAACCTCTTTTGGATTTCAGGAAATACCGTCTCCACGCCGCCCATCACGAGCGGTGCGGTTGCCGGCATCACGCGCGGCTTCGTGATCGAGTTGTGCCAACGTCTCGGATTGACGGCGCGCGAAACCGCCATCACGCCAGCGCAGCTGACTTCCACCGAAGGCATTTTTCTCACCAACAGTGTCCAAGGCATCACTGAAGTTTCCACACTCGACGGCGCACCGATTCCGCAATCGCCTCTCACTGCGCGTCTCCGCGGTGGTTACACCGAGGCGTTGCGCGCGGGTCATTGACAATCCACGAGGGAAACCGGAGAACCACCGTCGATGACAGGCTGTTCCCCACACAACGCACTGATGATTTTGAAGCCGCTCTTTGCCGGCGACGATTTGCCTGCGCTCGGCCCCGAGCCGCGTGTTGGCCGCACACTGCTCGCCGAATTGAATCGCCAACTCGATAGCGTGTTTAAAAAGAACGCGTTGTCCGATGACGCGCAATCACTCGTCCGTTCCACCGCGCTGCTCTGGCACGATTATCTCGATGAATCGCACACGCTCTCGCAAGATATCGAGTCGGCCGATGGCAGCTTCCTTCACGGAATCATGCACCGCCGTGAACCGGACTACGCGAATGCGAAATACTGGTTCCGCCGCGTCGGCACGCATCCGAGCTTTTCCGAAATCGCGCGCCGCGTCGGCGATTTACTCGGCTCAACCAACCACGGTGACCTGAAGCGTCAGTTGATTCCCGACGGCCGTTGGGACGCCTTCGCGATGGTGGATGCCGTCGAGAGCGCCGCGTGCAACCGTTGCGCCGCAGATTACGATCCGCTTCTCCGTCAGATTCAGCGCATCGAGTTCGAAGTGTTGCTCGAACGTTTCTCCGCGGTCACGACGCACTAGCCAGCCGATTTTCAACCGTGAAAGAATTCCTCATCGTCCTCGCCGCAGTCCTGCCGATTTTCATCCTCGCCGCAGCAGGCATGCTGGCCCGACGCCGCGAATGGCTTACCGAAGAAGCCGATCAGAGCCTGATGCGCCTGACGATCAACGTGCTCGTGCCCGCCTTCATTTTCGAAAAAGTCCTCGGCAATCCCGCCCTGCTCCGTCTCGGCGATATGTTCATCGCGCCGATGCTCGGCTTCGGCACTGTCGCGCTCGGCATCGGAGTGGCGGGACTCGCTGCTCACGCGACCGGCATCGGCGACGACCGCACGCGCCGCACGTTCGCGTATGTCACCGGTCTCTTTAATTACGGTTACGTGCCCCTGCCGCTGGCGTTGATGCTCTTCGATCGCGAGACCGTCGGCATCCTCGTCGTGTTCAACCTCGGCGTCGAAGTGGCGCTGTGGACATTTGGTGCTGCGCTGTTGAGTCGGAAGGAAGGCGAACCGCTCCTTCGGAAAATCTTCAACCCCTCGGTCATCACGATTCTCATCACGCTGGCGCTGAACTTCAGCGGCACGTATCCACACGTGCCCGACGTTTTGATAACTGCGGCGAGAATGCTGGGCGAATGCGCCATCCCGATAGGACTCGTGCTCACCGGCGCGATCATCAGCGATCATCTCCATGAATTTCACCCCGCACACGGCTGGCGCGTGATGAGCACCAGTTGCCTACTACGATTGGGCGTGTTGCCGGTGGTCTTCCTGCTTGTGGCGAAGTTCGCCCCAGTTCCATTGTCATTGGAACTGCAGCGCGTGCTGATGTTACAGGCGGCGATGCCCGCAGCGGTTTTCCCGCTCATCATGACGAAGCACTACGGCGGCGACACCGTCACCGCGATGCGCGTGATCGTCGGCACCTCGGCCATCGGTCTCGTGACGATTCCCCTGTGGGTTCGTTTCGGAATGAAGTTCCTAGGTTTTGAGATGAAGTGATTCAAGCGGCGGCGCGCGCGACGCCCTGAAATCCACGTCCCACCAACCTCGCCAACACGAGTCAGCGTTGCGCTGTCTTCAGAGATTTCTCCAACGCAGAAACCATCCCGTCAATCGTGTGCGGGTTGGCTTCGACCGACGGCTTGAGATTCAGCACCGTCAGCGCCTTGCTCGTCTCTGGGCCGATGGAGAGCAGCCGCGTCTTCGGAAATTTCGATAAGTGCTTCGGCAAATCAAACCGCGCGTGGAAATTCTCCACCGCCGAGCTGCTCGCGAAGGTGATCCAATCCGCGCCCTCTTCCTCGAGTCGCGCCGCCGAGCCGGTCAGATCCTCCGTCTCCGGCACGGTGCGATAGACGGCGACGTCGTCCACGATCGCGCCCAGCTCCTCGAGTTGCTGCGGAAGCTCGGGGCTCGCCACCTCGGCGCGTAACAGCAACAGGCGCAGATTCTCCACGCTCTCATAATCGGAGATGGCCTTCGCCACGGCCTTGGCGACGTATTGCGCGGGCATCGCGTCCACACGCAGATGCAGCTCTTGTAACTTCGCCGCAGTGGCGGGGCCGACGGCCGCGAGGCGCACGTTACCGAGGTTGCGCAGATCATTGTGGGCCTTGAAGAAATAATCGAAGAAGGCCGTGACACCGTTCGGGCTGGTGAACACAAGCCAATCGTATTCGCCGAGACCGGCCAGCGATTCGACCAGAGACTGCCTGTCGTCCGGCGGAACGATCTTAATCGTCGGAACCTCCAGCACTTCCGCGCCGCGTTCAATCAAACGCGACGTGAGCTGGCTCGCCTGCTCGCGCGTGCGCGTGACGACGACGCGTTGGCCGAAGAGCGGCCGGCGCTCGAACCAGTTCAGCTTTTTGCGAAGGCTCACCACGCTGCCGATGATGGTCACGGCTGGTGACGCGAAGTTCACCTTTTCTGCCATGTCAGCAACGGTCGCGAGCGTGCCTTCAATCACCTGCTGACGGCCCGTCGTGCCCCAACGAATCATCGCCACGGGCGTCCGCGCGGCCGCACCATTCTCCACAAGCTGGCTGGCAATCTGTCGAATGCGCTCCACGCCCATCAGCACGACCTTCGTGCCGGAGTCCTTCGCCAACCGCGCCCAGTCGAGGTTGCTCGCTTCCTTCGTCGGATCTTCGTGACCGGTCAACACGGTGAAACTAGAACAATGATCGCGGTGTGTGATGGGGATGCCCGCGTAATTACCGGCCGCGACGATGGAGGAGATTCCGGGCACGACTTCGAACATCACGCCAGCCGCCACGAGCTCTTCGGCTTCCTCGCCGCCGCGTCCGAAAACGTAGGGGTCGCCGCCTTTGAGACGCACGACGCACTTGCCTTCCTTCGCTTTCACGACAAGGAGCTTGTTCAACTCTTCCTGCGGGATGGCGTGGGCTTTGGCGCGCTTGCCGCCGTAAATAAACTCAGTCGTGCGAGGCGCGAGGCGGAGCAAATCGGGATTCACGAGCGCGTCGTAGACCACCACGTCCGCGCGCCGCAGCAACTCGGCACCGCGCAACGTGAGCAGACCCGCATCGCCCGGACCGGCCCCAACGAGATAGACCGCACCTTTTGAACTCATCCGGCGGAGTCTAACTTTCGATGGAGTCCGTCGCAATGAACAAGAAGCGGGAACCGCAGCGTCACTTCGCCACGTTCAGCAGAGCGGACCGGAAGAAGAACATCATCAATCCCACAACCACAACGAGGATGACCCAGTAACCAAACGAACCGCTCGAAGCCGAAGCGGAGGCGGCTTTGACCATGGCCGGCGGCCCGAAATCTGGACCTGTGTTTTTCAAACGGTTCGCCACATCGAGCGCTGTTTGCGGCCGCGCCTCCGGCGTTTTCGAGAGGCAATCCATGATGACCGATTCGACTTTGAACGGCACCTGATTCGAAAGGCCGCGCTCGGCGAGACGCTGTGAAAGCGGCTCGGGTTCGAGGTTCCGCACTTGATGCATCAAGTCGCCCGTGTGGAACGGTGGCTTGCCGGTAAGCAATTCGTAGAGCGTCGCGCCGAGCGCGTAGATGTCGTCCGTCGGCTGCGGCGTACGGCCGTCCATCTGCTGCGGGCTCATGTAGCAAAGCGTGCCGCTGATGCTGCGGCAGAGCGTGACGCGCGTGACGGAGTCGCTGATGCTCGCGGCGAGGCCGAAGTCGGCGAGCTTCAGCTGGCCGTCGGTATCGAGCATCATGTTGGCCGGCTTGAGGTCGCGGTGGATCACCTTGCGCCGGTGCGCGTAATCGAGCGCTTCGCAAAGCTGTTGTGCCATTGGACTCAACTCGGCCCACGCGAACGCGCCGCCCGGCTGCTGTGTGCGCAGCACGCTGAGATTCGAGCCGGCCACATATTCCATCGTGATGAACGGCATCTCGCCACGTTGATGAACGAGATCGTGAACGCGAATGACATTCGGGTGCGTGAGCCTGCGGCACTTCAACGTCTCCTGCCGCAGTTCGCTCAGCGCGACGGGATCCTCTGAAATTTCGCGTGGCAAAAACTTAAGCGCAACCCAGTCGCGCAATTCCAGATCCTCCGCCAGCCAAACCACCCCCATTCCACCGCGGCCAAGCTGTTCAGCGAGCTTGTAGCGTCCGCTGCCGACCTCTTTGCCGATGGTCAACTCACCCTCGAACCCATCCGCCTCTACGCTCAACACGACGTTGCCAATCTGCAGTTGGCGTGTCGGCGGTAATTTCACCCGGCCGCGAATGGTCGCGCCGTCGAGGAACGTGCCGGAAGTGCTGCCGAGATCCTCCACTTCGATGCCGAGGTCGGAAATCATCAACCGCGCGTGCCGGCGCGAAACCTCCTCGCTATCCACGAGAATGCAGCAATCGCCATCGCGCCCGACCAGATATTCGCCCGCCCCGATTAGGTAGCGACCGAGCACGCGCCCATCCTTGGACACTATAATTTTGGTCGATGAGTTCGACATGGCTTTCGCAAATTCGAGGCCTCCACCGAAATCACACTCCTTGCGACCGCGGCTGGTTAGCCTTTTGAAAACTCTGCCGAAAAATCCGGCAGGAAGGTGCGCCGGCATGGAAGTTCAGAACACTTCCGTGTGTTTCCGAAACCCAGCCTCCATGCCGGCGCACTAAAGTTCTCAGAAGAATAGTCGGATACCGGGAGAGAGACTTTAGAATTATTTTCGGAACACGATCAAAACACGAAGTCGGCGTGAAAACCTCCAGCGAGCAGGGACCGAAACTTATTCCGCTTTAAGCGCGAGGCTGTGCTTGCCGCCGGCCGCGATGGCCGACATGCGAGAGAGAGCGAAAGGAATCTTGGCCTGACCGGATGAGTTGTCGCCCCACGCAATCACTTTTCCCGAGCGTGTCAGGGCCAGGCTATGACCGCCGCCCGCCGCGATGAACTCCACTTCCCGCAAACCTTTCGGAACGGTCGCTTGCTTCTTGTCATCACTTCCCCACGCCGCAACTGTGCCGTCGCGTTTCAGAGCCAGAAAATGATTCTGTCCAACCGCCACCGCGCGGATGTCGGTCAGATCTTTCGGCGCGATGTTCTCGGACGGCTTACTTCGATTCCACGCGAGAACGCTGCCATCGAGCATCAACGCGGCGTTCTGCTCGCCGCCCGCGGTGATTTCCCGAATCACGCCCGCGACAGTCGGCCACGCCGCCAGATTCGGGCCTTTTTCAGGAAGCAGCTCGTAAAGTTTACCTTCCTTCGTAAGCGCGAGGAGGTGAGTATCGCCGGCCGCGATCTTCACCACGTTCGTCAAATCCGGCGGCGAATAGGGCGGCAGCGTTTTCCTTTCCCGCTCCTTCCCTTTCCCTTTCTCTTTTGAATCGGCCGGATTCTCCCCTTCTTTCTCAGCCAATTCCTCCCACGCCTTGCCCCAAATGGCAATACGCCCGCTGCGAAGAAGGATCGCGCAAAAATCGTCGCCAGCAGCGATGGCCGTGATATCGCGCGAGGTGATTGCGTGCCGGAGAGATTTGTTTTTTATCTGGCTCCAGACGACCACGTTGCTATCCATGGTCAGTGCCATGCTGTGTGTCTTGCCGGCGGCGATGGCGCGCACCGAAGCAAGATTGTATGGCACGCTGATTTGGTTTTGCTCATCGCTACCCCACGCAAAGACGGAATAGGAACTCCGCGCGGCGGCGAGGAAATAATAAAACGCGCCCACCGCCAATCCCACAGTGACTAAAACGAGGAGTGTTCGAAACACCCACACCTGCTTGGCTGTGACAACTGGCGCGATTTCGCGCGGCTTCTTTGGCGCAACGGCTGATTTATTTTTAGCCGACACCGCACGCGCCATCGCTCCGCCATATGTCGTCTCTAAGCTCGAGATGCCCATCCAATCGGCCATCGCCTGCGCGCTCAACGGGCGCTGCTCCGGATTCTTCGAGAGGCACGCCATCACCATCGCGCACACGTCCGATGGCACATCGTTTTGGATGCGGAATCGCGCGAGCCGTTTCTCGATCGGTTCGGGCGCGGTGTTCTGAACCTCGTTCACGATGTCGCCGAGATAGAACGGAGGGTGGCCGGTCAACAAATCGTAAAGCGTGGCGCCGAGCGCGTAGATATCGTCCGACACGCTGGGCGGAAGCCCCTGCATCTGCTGCGGGCTCATATACAAAAGCGTGCCGCCACCCACATTTCCCGATTGCCCGATGCGAGCCTCATTTAAGATCGCTGCCACGCCGAAATCCGCTAACCGAAGATGCCCAGCTTCATCCATCATCAGATTGGACGGCTTCAAATCACGATGCACCACGCCATGCCGATGCGCGTAATCCAAGGCCGAACACAACTGCTGCAGGAGCGGCTCGAGATTTTCCCAGCGGATGAATTGGCCTTCGGATCGCGCCTTCATGTCCGCCAAATTCTGGCCGTCGATATACTCCATCGAAATCACCGGCGCCTCGTCTGGAGGGCAAACGAGATCGTGTATCCGCACGATGTTGGGATGGGTCAGCCGCCGACTTTTGAGCACCTCGGCACGCATCTCCGAGAGCGTGATGGCATCGGCAGCGACTTCCTCCGGAAGCAGTTTAACGGCGACGTCGGAATCCAAATCGCGATCGTGCGCCAACCAAACCACGCCCATTCCGCCACGACCAAGCTCCTTCAATAAAGTGAACCGACCGTGGCCGACTTTGCGCGCGAATTGGTCGGAGGCCGATGCGGTAGCCTCCCCAGCGACTTGGATTAACACGCCGCCGAGTTGAAGAGATTCAGCGGGAGTGAACGCCGTACGTTCCATCACGGGTTGACCGTCCAGAAACGTTCCTTCGGCGCTACCGAGATCCTCCACAGCCAGACCTTCTGCTGTGACAATCAGCGTCGCGTGATAGCTGGAAACAGCGTCCGTCCGCAGGACGATGGAGCAGTCCTCCGCTTTGCCCACCACGTATTCGCCCGGTTCCAAATGGTATTGGCCGAGCGCGACGCCATCTTGATAGGCAATCACGTGGACTGGGTTCATTGCTCCGCACCTTCTAACGTCTCGGCGGGATGAGAGCCAGATATTTCACCCAAGTTCACCCAAGAAACACTTGTCGAGCGACAGGCGTCGCCTCAAACGCATCGGCGTAGAAACTCCACACTCCAATCAACCCCACTCTTTATCCATTGGCCACAGTGCGGGCCGAGGCGGAGGCGAGCTCGAAGTATTTGCTATTCGATTCGGACAAACGCCGCGCCAGCATCTTGGACACGAAGATGGCCGTCTCCGGATGGCTGCGCATGAAATCCTCGACGTCATTCACGACATACACCGTGCACGGTTCCACGGCACGGACCGACGCTGTGTAGGGGGAATTGAGCAACGCCGAAATCTCTCCGAAGAGAGCCCCGCGCTCGGCACAAGTGGCGATGCGCCGACTCGACTGCAGCACCTCTACCGATCCTTTCGCGAGCACGAAAAGTTTTCTGCCTTCCTCACCTTGACGGATGATGAACTCGCCCGGCGCGAAGTTCTTCTCTTCTTCGTAGAAGAACGTCAGTCCGTAGAAGGTCTTTTGCATATCGATGGATCCGCAGCAGAATCCATTTACTAAACTAGAATTCCGTCGAAAGTCGAGCCTTTGCCATTTCGGCGTTGCAATCCCGAGCCTTTTCCAAGTTTATTAGCCGCGTCAGGCTCGCGACTGGAACACCTTCCGATCGCACCGCCAATGGTCATCACTTTCACATACGCCGGCGAGATTCGTACGCTCGAGTTCTCACAGCCGGAGATTATCATCGGCCGTGGAGCCAGCGACTCTGTGCCGGATCTCGACCTCGCGCCCGACCTGTACGTCTCACGCCGCCATGCTCGTCTCTGGTTCGAAGATGGTTCTGGCTGGGTGGAAGATCTCGGCAGCCGCAGCGGTATCTTCTTAAACGGACACCGACTCGACTCAGCGCACCGACTCGAAGCCGACGATGTCGTCGTCATCGGTGAAACGACGGTGCAAGTGCAACTCGTTCCAGAGGATTTCTCTGAACCCGTTTCCAAATCAACTTCGCCTGTTCATCCGATCCCAATCCACTCGACCCCGCCCAAAGAATTCGACACGAACAAAGAGAGCGCCGCTCGCGCGATAACGGACCAACCCACCGTCACCTTGCCTGCGTCGGTTCCCGCGAAAGACGTCACCATCGAGGCCCGACTCGATGCGGGTGCTGATTTTCATCTGCCCACGCCGTCCACCGGAGCCGACAGCGCGCGGATTCTAGCGCAGTTGCTCGAGTTGCCGATGGAGTTCGCTGCCCAATCGCGGCTGGACGTGCTGCTCAACGTCATCCTCAAGAAGGTGATGCTCATCGTGCCCGGCGCGCAGAACAGCGCATTGCTGTTACAAGATCCGAAGACCGAGAAGCTGCTCCTCAAAGCGTACGTCTCCGATGGCGACCCCTCGGTGAGCGAGACGCTCGCGCGGCAGGCGATGGACGAGTCGCGCGGCCTCATCTGGCATCGCAGCGGCGCGAGCGATCCCAGCAAAAGTCTCCGCCGCCTCGAGATGGCGACGGGTATGTACGCTCCGATGCGCTGGAAGGAACGCGTGCTCGGCGCGATTTGCGTGGACCACAACCACGGCGCGTTTCATTTCACCGAGGAGCATCTGCGCCTGTTCATGGCGGTGACGCACTACGCGGCGCTCGCTGTGGCGAACCATCAGTTGCAGGAAAGTCTCCAGCAGAACACCAGCCTGCTCGAGCGGTTGCTGGCGAATTTCTCCCCGCGTTTGCGCGACAAACTGCTCGAGCGAGCGCGCAGCGGCAAGCTCCGCCCCGGCGGCGAGAAATCGCACGTCACCCTCCTTTTCTCCGATCTGCGCGGCTTCACAAACACGACCGCGGGGATGGACGCCGACGATGTGGTCGAGATGCTCAACGACTATTTCTCCGGCCTCGTGGACGCGATTTTCCAGCATGACGGCACCATCGATAAATTCATGGGCGACGCTATCCTCGCCGTCTTCGGCAGTCCGGAAGCCGATCCCGATCAGCACGAGAAAGCGGTGCGGGCCGCGCTGGCGATGCAGGAATCCATCCAAACCACCAACCGCCGACGCGCCGGCCGCAACCTGCCGACGTGCGATATCGGCATCGGCATCCACAGTGGTGAAGTGCTGCATGGATTCATCGGCACGGCGGAGCGGCTCGAGTTCACGGTGATTGGTGAAGCGGTGAACCGCGCATCGCGCTATTGCAGCGGTGCGGGACGTTCCGAAATCGTCATCAGCCCCGAGGTCTTCGAGCATGTTTTCCGACTCGTGCAGGCGGAGAAGACGACGATCCCCACGAAGCACGAGGGCGACTTCATCGCCTACCGCGTCCGCCAGCTCAAGGATTGAGCCGCGGAACAGAGCCCTCCTCTCCCCTTCCCGTCCGCACGTTCTGCGCGTCTCTTCTTTTCGTTCCGTGTAAAAAAGAACGGGGCCGGCTTTCGCCGGCCCCGCGTGATTCTTTTAGTTAAGCGAACTGCTTAGTCCATGTGGTCCATGCCGTGGCCGCCGCCGCCCGCCGCCGGTTTGTCCTTCTCAGGCAAATCGGTGATGATGCATTCGGTGGTCAGGAGCAGGCCCGCGATGGACGCGGCGTTCTGCAGGGCGCTGCGGGTGACCTTCTTCGGGTCGACCACGCCGGCCTTGAGGAGGTCTTCGAACTCGCCCGTGGCAACGTTGTAACCATCGCTGCCCTTGCGCTTCTTGACTTCCTGCACGATGAGGGAGCCTTCGACGCCCGCGTTGAACGCGAGTGAACGGAGGGGAGCCTCGATGGCGCGCTTGACGATCTCGACGCCGATCTGTTCGTCGGTCTCGAGCTTGAGCTTCTCGACTGCGGGGAGGCAGCGGATGAGCGCCACGCCGCCGCCGGCGACGATGCCCTCTTCCACGGCCGCACGGGTCGCGTGGAGCGCGTCCTCGACACGGGCCTTCTTCTCCTTCATCTCGCTCTCGGTGGCCGCACCGACGTTGATGACGGCGACGCCGCCGGCGAGTTTGGCGAGGCGCTCTTGGAGCTTCTCGCGGTCGTAGTCAGAGGTGGTCTCTTCGATCTGGCGGCGGATTTGATCCACGCGGCCCTTGATCTCGGAAGACTTGCCGTTGCCTTCGACGATGGTGGTGTTCTCCTTGTCCACGACGACGCTCTTGGCGCTGCCGAGGTCTTCGAGGGTGAGGTTCTCGAGCTTGATGCCGAGGTCCTCGGTGATGCACTTGCCGCCGGTGAGGATCGCGATGTCCTCAAGCATGGACTTGCGACGGTCGCCGAAGCCAGGGGCTTTGACGGCGCAGACGTTAAGCACGCCGCGGAGCTTGTTCACCACGAGAGTCGCGAGGGCTTCGCCTTCGACTTCTTCGGAGATGATGAGCAGGGGCTTGCCGGTCTTGGCGATCTTCTCGAGGATCGGGAGGAGATCCTTGAGGCTGCTGATCTTCTTTTCGTAGTTGAGGATGTAGGCGTTCTCGAGCTTCGCGATCATCTTCTCGGAGTTCGTAACGAAGTACGGCGAGAGGTAACCCTTATCGAACTGCATACCTTCGACGACCTCGAGCGTGGTCTCAATGCTCTTGGCCTCTTCGACGGTGATGGTGCCATCCTTGCCGACCTTGTCCATCGCGTCAGCGATGATCTCGCCGATGGTGGTGTCCCAGTTGGCGGAGACGGTGGCGACCTGCTTGATCTCTTCCTTGTCCTTCACCTTCTTGGTGATCTTGGCGAGCTCGCCCACGGCGGCCTCGACGGCCTTGTGGATGCCGCGCTGGATGGAGATGGGGCTGGCGCCGCTGGTCACGTACTTGAGGCCTTCACGGTAGATGGCCTCAGCGAGCACGGTGGCGGTGGTGGTGCCGTCGCCAGCGGTGTCGCTGGTTTTGGAGGCCACTTCGCGAACCATCTGGGCGCCCATGTTCTCGTACGGGCATTCCAGCTCGATTTCCTTGGCGACAGTCACACCGTCCTTGGTGACGGTCGGGGAACCGAATTTCTTGTCGATGACCACGTTGCGGCCCTTGGGTCCGAGCGTGGCGGAGACGGCGCGAGCCAGCTTCTGCACACCTCTGAGGATGGCGTGGCGTGCGGCTTCGTCGAACAACAGTTGTTTAGCTGCCATAGTATTTTTCCTTTTAGTTGGGGTTAATCGTTAGCCGACAATCGCGAGAATGTCGTCGGAGTTCAGGAGCTTGTACTCCTTGCCGTCGACCTTCACTTCGGTGCCGCCATATTTGCTGACGAGGACGCGATCTCCGATTTTGACCTCGAAGGCGACCTTCTTGCCATTGTCATCCGTCTTACCGGTGCCGAGGGCGACAATTTTGCCTTCGGTGGGTTTCTCTTTAGCGGAATCGGGGATGATGATGCCACCCTTCGTCTGTTCCTTCTCTTCGATCGATTCCACGAGGACGCGGTCGCCGAGCGGTTTGAGTTTCAGTGCCATAGTGTGTGTATTGGTTTGGTTTGCGGTTGGATCGTTTGGAATCAACTCCCGCCGCATCCACGGCAGGAAAATTTGGTAGCTTTGGTTGCTTTTGTGGTTTCTCTAACGCCGTTACTTCTTCTTCTCGTCCACAACTTCGGCGTCGATAATCGGGCCTTCTTCCTTCGTGGAAGAAGCCTTGGGGTCGTCGCTTTTCGCTTCGCCAGCCTGCGCCTTCTCGGCTTGGGCTTTGGCAGCAGCGGCCTTGTATAGCTCGGCAGAAACCGCCTGCCAAGCCTCATTCAAGCTCTCGCTGCTCTTCTTGATCGCCTCGGCGTCGGTGCCTTTGAGGGCTTCCTTCACCGCTTCGACGGCCTTCTCGATCTTCGCCTTGTCGTCGGCGGAAACTTTGTCGGCATTCTCCTTCAGCATTTTCTCGGAGCGATAGACCGCGTTGTCGGCCTCGTTGCGCATCTCGACTTCTTCGCGCTGCTTCTTGTCATCCTCGGCGTGGAGCTCGGCATCCTTGCGCATCCGCTCAATCTCATCCTTCGAAAGCCCGCTGCCGGAGGTGATGGTGATCTTCTGCTCCTTGCCGGTGCCGAGATCCTTCGCGGTGACGTGCTGGATGCCGTTGGCATCGATGTCGAAGGTCACCTCGATTTGCGGCACGCCGCGCGCCGCAGGCGGGATGTCCGCGAGCTGGAACTTGCCGATCGACTTGTTGTCCTTCGCGAACTGCCGTTCACCCTGCAGCACGTGGATTTCCACGCCCGGCTGATTGTCCGCTGCGGTGGAAAAGATCTGCGACTTCTTGGTCGGGATGGTCGTGTTGCGCTCGATGAGCTGCGTGAACACGCCGCCCAACGTCTCGATGCCGAGCGACAGCGGCGTCACGTCCAAGAGCAGCACGCCCTTCAGCCCGGCATCGCCCTTGAGCACGCCGCCTTGGATGGCCGCGCCAATGGCGACAACCTCATCCGGGTTCACACCTTGATGCGGCGGTTTGTTGACGAGCGTGTGCGCGGTCTCAACCACCTTCGGCATGCGGGTCATGCCGCCGACGAGAACGAGCTCGTCAATCTTCGAAGCCTCGACGCCGGCGTCCTTCAAGCAGGCTTTCACCGGCCCGATGGTGCGCTCGAAAAGGCGGTCGCAAATCTGCTCCATCTTCGCGCGGGTCAGCTTCAGGCTGATGTGCTTCGGGCCGGTCGCATCCGCCGTGATGAACGGCAGGTTCACGTCATACTGCTGCGAGCTGGAGAGCGCGATCTTCGCCTTCTCGGACTCCTCCTTGATGCGCTGCAATGCGTCCGGCTGCTTCCGCAGATCCATCGCATACTCGCGCTGGAACTCGGCGAGCATCCAGTCGATGAGCGCGTTGTCCCAGTCATCACCGCCGAGATGCGTGTCGCCGTTCGTCGCCTTCACCTCGAAAACACCGTCGCCAATCTCCAAGACCGAGATATCGAAAGTACCGCCGCCGAGATCGTACACCGCGATCTTCTCGTCCGTCTTCTTATCGAGACCGTAAGCGAGCGCCGCCGCCGTCGGCTCATTGACGATGCGCAACACCTCGAGACCAGCGATGCGCCCGGCGTCCTTCGTCGCCTGACGTTGCGAGTCGTTAAAATAAGCCGGCACCGTGACAACCGCCTGCGTGATCGTCTCGCCCAGACGCGTCTCCGCGTCCGCCTTGAGCTTGGCGAGGATCATCGCCGAAATCTCTGGTGGGCTGAACTGCTTCGCCTTCCCGTCCACCTCCACCTCCACCGCGCAATCGCCGTTCGCGGCGCGCACCACCTTGTACGGCACGCGCTTGATCTCTTCCTGAACCTCATCGAACTTGCGCCCCATGAAACGCTTGATGGAATAAACCGTGTTGCGCGGGTTGGTGACGGCTTGGCGCTTGGCCGCATCGCCCACCACGCGCTCACCCGTCTTGGTGAACGCCACCACGCTCGGCGTCGTGCGGCGCCCCTCGGAATTCTCGATCACGAGCGGCTCCCCGCCGTCCATCACCGCCATGCAGGAATTCGTCGTACCTAAATCAATGCCTAGAACTTTTGCCATAAAATCATGTGCGACCTACTTCGTCGCATCTTCCCTCTAGCTAGAGGAATGCCAAACACTCCAGAAGTACATCAATGCACTGTTCATAAGTACGTTATGACTCAATAAACCTAAGCGAGCCCTCTCCAGAACTGCGCCAAACGGGACATTATGGCACAGTTAAAAGGGCGCGTGTCACACTCAGGTGTCCCGGTACGGCCTAAGTGCGATGTATCGGACCGATGGCCTACAAAAGCCGCTCAGAAGCCCGCGAACCACTTCGGCCGTTCCTTGCTCCAGTCGAGGTTGTCGACGAGGTTTTTCCAGTCCTTGCCGCCGAAGGTCGGGTGGTTGAACTGAGCCCGTGATGGACAATCAACAGATCGGCCCGCGCCGCGATGGCCAGCTTCACCGTGGCCAGGTTGGCGTCCACGGCGGCGGCGAGGCGCGTCACCGTGCCGAGGTTGGCGACCTGCAATCCGTTCCACGCGCCGTCGTAATCCTGAATCTCGGCAGTACGCAGCCGCGTGTCGCATTGGCGGACAATTTCTTTCAACGCTTTGGGCATGGAC
>CAMASG010000015.1 GCA_945860945.1 Akkermansia muciniphila | reverse complement strand
CGGGCTTCAATACGAAGTCGCGGGGCGGCGTTGAGGTTCGCCCAGCTTGCGCGAAATCCCTCGCAACAGACTGCGCCGCGCGCGATTCGAATTTCTCCGTAGCGCTTTCCAATCCGGCGCTGGGCTGAGCCAGCGGCGGATGATCCACTCCAGAAATGTGCGCAAGACTCTCCTCACAAGAAAACACCGTACGTTGTTCTAAACGTTCCAAAACACTTCGCTCACCCTGCCACTCATCGAAACCGACGAAGGCGCGCGTGAGAAACGGCGCGCACCTCACGGCCGCGACGCGCCCTGTTCCGATTCCTTTTCCAGCCGTTGCATCGCCTTGTTCACCGCCGTGCCGACGCGGTGTTTGGCGAGATAGACCTGTCCGACGTTGACGCCGAACGCCTGCGTCACCTGTTTCACCGGCCAACCTTTCACGACGTGGCTGTGGAAAATCTGGAACTGCTGCGGGCTGACCTCCTCCTTCACCGCGTCGAGCGCGGTCGCGAGCAGGTTGTTGCGCCATTCCTCATCCCACACCGCGTCGAGCGCGGGGCCAGCGGGATCGGGAATCCTCTCCAGCAGATCGGTCGGCGTGTCGTCGCCATTGTGGCCGCCGGACATCGCCTCGGTGGGCAATTGACGCGCGCGTTTGCGGAGATAGTCGGCGATGCGGCACTTCGTTAGATGCACCAGCCAGCCTTTGAAAGTGCAGCGGTCGCGGTCGTATTTGAAGCTGCCGATCGTCTTGGCGACGGAGATGACCGTCTCCTGCACCACGTCCTGCGCCTCCTCGTCGCGCAGCCCCGCATGGAGAGCCACACTGTAGATGAACCGCCAGTAACGGTTGAAGAACTCCTGCCAACTCACGGCGTCATCGTGGTCCTTGAGACGGTGGAGGAGCGTGTGCCGCGTCGGCTGCCATTCATCGAATTTCATCGCTACCCTCTTCCATCGCTGGCGAGAGGCGGATTCTTTCAAACTTTCTTCAAGCGAATCCATGATGAGCGAAATGGGCGCGATCAGGTGCTTCGCACGTCGAAGACCGTCGCGATCTTTTTGATGAACTCGCGCTGAGTCGCGGGTGCGGCGGCGGACCAGTCGGCGAAGTGGCGAGCGAGCGTTTTGCCGGCATCGCGGTTTTCACAGCGATTGTAGAACACGATAGACTCCCAACCGGCGGGACTCGCCTCAAAGAGCGGGAGCAACTCCACGGCGATGATCCGGTTCTTGTCGCGGAGAGTCGGGTTCTTTCGAAGCGCCGCCTCGTTTTCTCGAAACCAGTTTTCGAACACAAAGCCGACGCCTTTTTCGGCCGCGACTTTGCCCGTGAAATCGTCCGCGTATTTTGCGAGCGACTCGGCATAACTCTTCCAGTTCGCATAAGGCGGCGCGGTTTTCCAGCTCTTGCCCATCGCGCGAATGGCGAAGATCGAGGCCGCTTCGCAGAGCGATTCTTCCAGCCAATGGTTCGCCTTCCGTTCTTTCATCCACGTCTGGCGCCAGTCGTTCGCATGCCCGGAGAGCGCGTGGCAAAACTCGTGCGCAAACTGATACGCGAACTGCGCCCAGTAGCTCCCCTTCACGTTTAATCCGATCGCCACGCGCCCGTCGCTCCTGTGATCGAACAGCGTGATGGGGCTGCCATTCGAATGAAAAATGAAAAAGCCAGGCACCTCCCAACGCGTGTTCGGGCAGTACTTCCAAATTTCCTCGCCCGCGGAACGCAGCACCGCGGAGATGTTCTCGGCGTTCGCGTCACCGAATCCCTCGCCGATGCGCAAATCGAGCGTCCGCCCCGCGCCCGCGGTTTCTCTGCGCGGAGGATGTGCGCAGGATGCACCGGCCAGCGCGGAAAGAGTCAGCAGGCCAAACCGGCGGCGGGTAAGATTCGCGGGACTCATGAATCGCTAACTGATAGAGCCACGGCTGGAAATTGCAAGAACGCCCGCGCCATCCACCGCCCAACTGCGGAATGGACGGTCAGCCGATCTTCGTGTGATAACAGCGCCATGAACCATCGCACTTCGCTTCTGCTCCACGGCCACGTCCTCTTTTCCATTTTGGCCGCCACCGCCATCACATCAATGGCCGCCGAACCGTTGTGGAAGAAGCATGTCGTCCACGAAGGCGTGCACACGTTGACCGCCGTCGCGGCGGATTTCACGGGCGACGGCCTGCCCGATGTCATCAGCAACAGCGGCGGGAAGACACGCCTGTTCGTCGCGCCGGATTGGAAAGAGATCATCATCCACGAAGCCAAAGGGCACGACTTCATCCACAGCGAGGTGTTCGATGTGGATGGCGATGGCGATCCGGATTTCATCGGCGCGCGTTACTCGCCGGGTTTGATCGTGTGGCTCGAACGCCCCGACAATCCGACTGCAGGCCCGTGGAAGATGCGCATCGCGGATGATGCTCTCAACGGCATTCACGGTTTGCTCAAAGGGGATGTGGACGGGGATGGCCGCGTGGATCTGATCGCCAACAGCGGCCAACCGACCGGCGCGTTTCCAAATTCCGCCGCGTGGCTGCCGGTTCCTAAAAATCCGCGCACAGCCGACCGATGGCCGCGCCACATCTTCGCCGACCGCGACGCGCCGGGGTTGAGCCACTACCTCGGCCACGGCGATGTGAACGGCGACGGCCGCGCCGATCTCGCGATGGCCGCGAAAGGTGCGACGCCGGATACGGCGGGGTTGGGCGAATGGTTCGCGTGGTGGGAGGCGCCGAAAGATCCGACGAAACCGTTCAAGAAACATCTCCTGCCCGGTAAACATCCCGGCGCGACGAACATCCAGCAGGCGGATGTGAACGGCGACGGCAAGGTGGACTTCATCGCCACGCGCGGCCACGGCAAAGGCGTCATTTGGTTCGAGAACCCGACGTGGAAAATTCATGACATCAACCCCGATCTGGAGTTCCCGCATTGCCTTCAGGTCGTGGATATGGACGGCGACGGCGACATGGATGCCGCGACGTGCGCATACGGCAGCCGCATCGCCGCGTGGTTCGAGAATGACGGCAAAGGCCGTTTCAAGACCCACGTGATCGCCCTCGATCAAGCGGCATACGACATCCGCGCGGTGGATATGGACCGTGACGGCGACCTCGACCTGCTCATCGCCGGCCAACTGAGCAAGAACGTCGTCTGGTACGAGAACCCGCGGAAGCAACCGGCGAAGCCGACCGCGGCCAGACGTTGAGCTATAATAGCGCCACCTGAGCCTCTGCGGGGAAATTCGGCTCAAAAACAGGCCGATGAACCAAAAAACGGGCGGAGGGGATTTCCCTCCGCCCGCCTTTTGAAACCAACACGGAACGCGCCTACTTGGTCTTCCCGACGGAGTGGATGTGGACGAACGTCCCCTTCTTGTTGCCGACGATGATGTCGGGCAGCGTGTCGCCGTTCACATCGGCGGCGAGCACCTGCGTGCCCACGCCGGAGTCGTCATCAATCTGCTGCGGGACGAAGTCCACGCCGTTGTTGGCGCTGCGCACGAGCTTGAACCAGTAGAGCACCGCTGCGGCATTCGGCTCAGCGTCACCGCCGGGGCCGTGTGCCCAAAAGCGTTTGCCGGTAACGATGTCCTTCACGCCGTCGCCGTCCACGTCCACGAGGTCGATGGCATGAATCTGCGAGAACTTGACGCCGTACTTGCTCTCCTCGGGCTTGCTGCCGGTGAGGGTGTGCTGCTTGAACTTCGGGTTGCCCTTGTCGTCCTTCTCGGCGAGTTGCTCGAACCACGCGAGGCCGAAGCCGTGCGCGACGAGGCTGGTGATGACGTCGGGGCGGCCGTCAGCGTTCACGTCGTAGGCATACATCTGCGCGCCACCAGCACCGAAGGGCGCGGGGTGAAAGGCCCACTCGGGGTCGCCGGCGAGCGAGGCGGGCTGTTGCCACCAGCCTTCTTTCATGAGGAAGTCGGCCTTGCCATCACCGTTCACATCGCCGATGCCGATGCCGTGGGTGAAACGCTGCCAGCCGCCCTTGGCAGAAATCTTGTGGAAGGCCCACTTCGCCGTCGCGTCTTTCGCGTCGGGCGTGGCGTAACCGAGGAAACCGCCGGTGTGGAAGATCAGTTCGGGTTTGCCATCGCCGGTGATGTCCGTGAACATCGGCGACTCGTTGTCGGTGGAGTCCACCGCGACGTGGCGCTTCCAGTGGCCGGGTTTGCCCTGCGGATTCTCATACCAGAACGTCTCCTTGCCGGGGAAGCCGATGACGAGGTAGTCGGCCCAGCCGTCGCCGTTGAAGTCGTGCGTGTAGGAGATGAAGTTGTTGGAGTACTCGTTCTCGCTGCCAAGCGATCCCTTGAAGCCGGCGAACTCGACCGGTTGACCGTTCTTGGTGCTCTTGGAACGTTGGGTGGCGGGGTAAATCTCGTGCTTCGCCTTGAAGTCCGGCCCGGCGTACCAATACGGGCCGCTGGCGACGTCCATCTTGCCGTCCTTGTTGAAGTCGGCGACGTGCGCGCCCTCGCTCCAGAACTCCGTACTGATCTGGATTTTCTTCCACGAGTGGGCGGATGACGCAGAGGATGCGTTGGGCGCGGCGGCAGTGGCCGTGTTGGCCGCAAACGCGACAACGAGAAGAGCGGCAAGGGTCAGCGTGGTTTTCATCAGGCTTGGATTCTGGCAACCCTGCGCAAACCGGTCAAGCGGGATGGCGGGCGAACGCAAGGTGGAAGTTGTTCACCGCCACGCCGGACACTCGTTTTGACAGTGCTTAAAACGCGCTTAGGTTGGCTGCAAGGAGTTAGTTCACCCTTCACAGAGGAGATTCTTATCAAAAAACACAGCGCGATTGGTTTTGCCGCGGCGGCGTTGCTAGCCCTAGCGGCCGGCTGCGGGCAGGCGGATAAAACCGTGGCCCTCAGCTACCCGCCGGAACAGCCGGAATTCAGCGTGGCCGTGACCGTGGATCGGTTCGAGGAGGAGACGACGGAGAACCGGATCATCTACCTACAAAGCTTCGATGATCAACCGACCATCGGCCTCGTCGGCGAAATCAAGAACCCGCTCGGCAAGGCGTTGAACGAGGCGGCTGTGAACATCGCGCGCGACGCGGAATGCGTCTCGGGCTACTAGCCGCTCAACGTCCTCAAGGACACATCCGGCACGGCGGGCTGCAAAAGGCCCGCCGCGTCGTTTCGCCCTGCTTGACGCTTCGCGCCGTGCGGAGCATTTTCCCACTCGCACCGTCTCATCCTTGTATTATGAAACATCTCTTCGTCCTCGCCTGTCTGCTCTGCACGCTCTGGCCCCAAGTCTCGTCCGCCGTGGTGATCGTGATTGATGACGGCCCGAGACCTCCGATCATCATCCATCCCCGCCCGCCGTATCCGCCCTACCCGATCATGCCGCCACGACCGCAGCCATACGTCTTCGCGCCGCTCGAGATTTCGTTCCTGAAAGTGGATACGCGCATCAAGGACCAGATCGCCGTCACCAAGGTCGAGCAGGAGTTCTTCAACCCCAACTCGCGCGTGATGGAAGGGACGTTCCTTTTCCCCGTTCCAAAAGGCGCGGCCATTACGAAATTCACGATGGAAATCGGTGGCAAAGCGGTCGAGGCCGAGCTGCTCGCCGCTGAGAAAGCGCGCGGCATCTACGAAGACATCGTGCGCAAGATGAAAGACCCCGCGCTGCTCGAGTTCGCGGGACAGGATCTCTACAAACTCCGCATCTTCCCCATCGAAGCGCACAGCCGAAAGCGCATCTCGCTCAGCTACACGCAAATCTTGAAAGGCGACAACGGCCTCATCGGTTACAGCTACCCGCTCGGCACGGGCAAGTATTCGGCCAAGCCGATCCCGAGCGTCAGCGTACGTGTGGAGATCGAATCGAAGTCGCCAATCAAAGCGGTCTATTCGCCGAGCCACACCGTGGAGGTGAAACGCGATGGCGCGAATCGCGCGGTGGTCGGCTTCGAGGCGAAGAACGTTTTGCCCGAGTCCAGTTTCCAGCTCTATCACACGATGGATAAAGCCGCCGTGGGCGTGAGCCTGCTCACGCATCGCACCGGCGAGAACGAGGGATTCTTCATGCTGCTCGCCGCGCCCGGCGTCGATGTGAAAGACAAGGCCGTCGTGCAAAAGGACATCGCATTCGTGCTCGATACTTCCGGCTCGATGGCCGGCGCCAAGCTCGAGCAAGCCAAGAAGGCGCTCGCCTTCTGCGTGGAGAACCTCAACGACGGCGACCGCTTCGAGGTTCTTCGCTTCGCCACGGACGTGGATTTGCTCTTCAGCGGTTTCAAGGAAGCGAACAAAGCAAACCGCGATCGCGCCCAGAGTTTCATCAAGGAAACCAAACCGATCGGCGGCACAGCGATTGATGACGCGCTTCGCAAAGCGCTGGGTCTTCTCAATGGTCGCGAAGCGAAAGAGAGCCAATCGCGACCCGGCGTCGTCGTCTTTCTCACTGATGGGCGACCCACTGTGGGCGAAACCAGCGAGGATGCGATCCACGGCAACGTGAAGAAAGCCGCCGGCCAGACGCGCGTCTTTTGTTTCGGCATCGGCACCGACGTGAACACTCACTTGCTCGACAAAATCGCCGAGACCACGCGCGCCTTCAGCCAATACGTCCTGCCCGAGGAGGACATCGAAGTGAAGGTCTCGAACTTCTACACGAAAATCAAAGAGCCGGTGCTCGCCAATCCGCGCCTCAAGTTTCCCGAGAGCGTGCGCGTCTCGAAACTTTATCCCGAGCCGCTGCCTGATTTGTACAAGGGCGAGGAACTCGTGATGGTCGGCCGCTACACCGGCGGCGGTAATGGACATCTGCTGCTCGAAGGCAGCATCAACGGCAAGCCGCAGCAGCACGAATACAACGTGAGTTTTCCAGCGCGCGACAGCGATCACGATTTCATCCCGCGCCTCTGGGCCACGCGCCGCGTCGGTTATCTGCTCGATGAAATTCGACTGCGCGGCGAGAGCAAGGAATTGAAAGACGAAGTCACCGATCTCGCGCGCCAATACGGCATCGTCACGCCTTACACCGCCTATCTCATCCTCGAGGACGAGGCCCGCCGCAACGTCCCCGTCGAGCGCCAGACGCTCTCGCACTTGCAGCGTGACCGCGAGCAATTCCGCCGCGCCGAGGCCGATTATCGCGCCTTCAAAGATGACAAGGGCGGCGAGAAAGGCGTGGCCAGCGCACGTTCCGGACAAGCGTTGAAGGAGGCGAGGAACGCGACGGACGGCATCTACCTCGGCCAATCCGAGGCGGCCGGCGCGCCTGCGCTCGCCGCACCCGGCGGACGCATCGTCTTCTCGAAACCCGTACCCGATACGGCGAAGGCGTACACGCAGAATTCGCGTTTCGCCGGCGGAAAGAACTTCTACCAAAACGGCGCGCAATGGATCGATGGCGATGTGCAGAAGCAGCGCGACGACGTGAAGAAAGTGCGCCTCCAGTTCGGCTCGAAGGAATACTTCGAGTTGGCCACCAAGGACGCGCGCGCGCGGCAGTGGCTCACCTTGGGCTCGAATCTGCAGTTCGTCCTCGACAGCACGACCTACGAGATTTACGAATGAGGCGCGACCAGCTTTCCATCACAACAGACATCAACCTATGAAAACCCGAGCCATTCTACTCATCATCGCATTCGCGCTGACGCCTCACGTCCACGCCGCTCTTTGCGCCAAGCACAAAGGCTCGGCCTTCATCACCAACGTCGGCGAATGCAAGGAGTGTGGTGGCTTCACCTCCAGCGGCGCGTTCAAGCTGTGCGCGAAATGTTCCGCCAAGCTCGCCCAGTGCCAGGCCTGCCGCGGCGAGTTGAATGCCGGAGACAAACCAGCCGAGCCGGCGAAGAAGATTGAGAAGAAAGAGGGCGACAAGGGAACTGTTCATCGCTCGCCCAATGGAAAAGCATTCCCTGCTCACTGGGGCGCGCCACCCCTTGTCCAGACGCGCGATCTGCGCCCCTTTCCCGGCGGCTACGGCCAAGGCAGCGGCACACTCGCGAAGTGGATTCAAACCAACCTCGACCTTGATGCCAAAGATCCCAATCGGGGCAAAACACCGCAGCCATCGCCGAGCCCCGAACCGAAGAACGAAAAGTCCGGAGATGTTCCCAAGAGTTCAATCTCGATAGGATCCGGTGACGCCACCAAAGTCACAGCAGCGCGCGATTTTTGGACCAAAGCCAAAGCCGCATGCGGCGGCAACTATTCGTACACCACCGGTTTCACCAGTGCCTTTGGTTTCGGCCACACGACGACCCTCATTTTTGAAAACTCCAAGGCCGTGGAACGGCGATACGAAGAGTTCGATCGCACCAAACCACTTCTCCCCGGCGCGAGAATCGGCCCGAACGATTACGTGGAGAAAGGCGAGAAAGTCGGCAAGTCTACGAAAGGCGCTCCGGCTAAAACGCTGGACGAGCTTTACGCCGAGGCTCAAAAGATCGCCGCCCAAGAACTGCAGCCCTTTGATCGCCGCTATGTCATCACAGGCAAGAACGGCTTGCTGCTCTCGTGCTTCATCGTCGACACGCGCATCACCGGCGACAGCCCCCGACGCGGCCTCGCCATCGACGGCATCACTTTGGCTGCGCCCAAACCCGCGCTGAAAAATTAGCCGCCTCACGCTGCCGCCGAGAGGCGAGCGCAGACTCAATTCGACTGACGACTGCTCACGCGCCGCGACTTCGTAGAAGGAAGCTTCATCGTTCCCTCCAGCAGCGCCCCGATGTCCGCGGCAAACGCCTCCACATCCGCAGCCGTCGTGTCCCACGAACACATGAACCGGCAGCCACCTTCGCCGATGAACGTGTAGAATTTCCAGCCGCGCTCGCGCAAACCGGCGATGACCGCTTGAGGCAATTCCGCAAAGACGGCGTTGGCTTGCGGCGGAAACAAAATCTTCACCTCCGGCAGCACGCGCAGCTTCTTGTGAAGCAACGCGGCCATCCGGTTGGCGTGAGCAGCGTGACGCAACCACGCGCCGCCGTGCAGCATCCCGACCCACGGCGCGGAGAGAAAACGCATCTTGCTGGCGAGTTGGCCTGCCTGCTTGCAACGGTAATCAAACTCGCGCGCCATCTCGCGATTGAAAAAGACCACAGCCTCGCCGACGGACGCGCCGTTCTTCGTCGCGCCGAAACAGAGCACATCCACGCCAGCTTTCCACGTCACCTCTTTCGGCTTCACGTTGAGATAGGCGATGGCGTTGGCGAAACGGGCGCCATCCATGTGCAACTTCAAACCGAGCCGCCGCGTGGTCCGGCCGATGGCAGCCAATTCATCCGGCGCGTAAACCGTGCCGCACTCGGTGGCTTGCGTCACAGAGACGGTGCGTGGTTTTGGAAAATGAATATCGATGCGACGGCGCACGGCGCGCTCAATCTCGTCCGGCGTGAGTTTGCCATCCGCGCCATCGAGCAAGAGTACTTTGGTGCCGTTCGAGAAAAACTCAGGCGCGCCACATTCGTCGTTTTCCACGTGCGCGAGGCGATGGCAGAGAATGCTGTGATACGACTGGCAGGTGGAGGCGAGCGAAAGTGAATTGGCGGCCGTGCCGTTGAAAACGAAAAAGACCTCGCACTTCGTCTCGAACAAATCGCGGATCAAATCGGCGGCCTGCTGCGTCCAGGTATCATCGCCGTAACCGGGGGAGTGGTCGTGATTGGCCTCGGCGAGCGCGGCCCACGCCTCGGGGCAGATGCCGGCGTAGTTGTCGCTGGCGAAGTGGCGCGAAGGAGTAGCGTGATTCCGTTTCGATTTCATGGCTGGTAATGCGGCGAGAATTGATCGTGATTCTGCGGCGCTTTCCGTGTTTAGCGAGCGGAAAAAATGTCGCCGCCGTGCGACCGCTACTTGAGCAAGTGCTCCTGCAGGAAGAGAAGTGTCGCGAGGAACTGGTAATCTGCGTTCGCCTGTTTCGCGAAGCCGTGGCCCTCGTCCTTTGCCATCAGATACCAGACCGGCACCTTGTTTTCCTTGAGCGCGCGCACCATCTGCTCGGCCTCGGAGAGCGGCACGCGCGGGTCGTTCGCTCCCTGCACCACGAAGAGCGGGCGCGTGATTTTCTTCACATTGTTGAGCGGCGCAATCTTCTCGAGGAACGCGCGCATCTGCGGATCGCGCTCGTCGCCGTACTCGGCACGGCGCAAATCGCGGCGATATTCCTGGGTGTTCTCGAGAAACGTGACGAAGTTCGAGATGCCCACCACATCCACGCCGCAGCGGAGGAAGCTGTTGAACTCGACCATCGCCGCCAACGTCATGTAGCCGCCGTAACTGCCGCCCATCACTGCGACGCGCTCGCCATCCAAACCGAAATCGTTGCGGATGCCGTTCATGATTGCGGCCAGATCCTGCACCGCGTCGAGCCGCTTCATGCCGTTGTCGAGCGCGAGGAATTTCTTCCCGTAACCAGCCGAGCCGCGCACGTTCGGAAACACCAGCGCCACACCCAGTTCATCGAGGAAATAGTTGTAGCGACCGAGGAATCCCGGGCGCGACTGACCTTCCGGCCCACCGTGGATGATCATCAACACCGGCCGCCGACCTGTGAACTTTTTCTCGTCAGGCCGATACACGATGACCGAGATGGTCTGGCCATCGAAACTCACCGGCTTCTCCAGCGACGGCCGCGCGAACCGATTCGCGTCGAGCGCTCCCTCGTTGCCGCGCGTCCACTGCTCGGTGCCCTTTTGGTTGGTCTGCAACTCGATCGAGAAAGCGTCCTGCGGCGAACGCGCCGAGCTGAGGTTGAACGCCAACTCCGTCCCGCTCGCGTGCCAGCGCAAACCGGAGAGGACGCCCATCGCCGGCAATTGCGGATCCGGCAGCCGCGCACCATCGCGCAGATCGAGCAAGTGAAGCACACCCACGCCATCCTCGTTCGTGATGTAGGCCAGCCGCTTGCCATCCGGCGAAGGCGCGAGCTCTTCCACATCCCACTTCACGCCGCGCACGAGCTGTGTGCGTCGGAGGGTTTTCAAATCAATCCGGATGAGCTGCTGAAACTCCGCGTCCTCGTCGCTGGTCGTGAAGATGCCTTTGCCATCGATGCTGAAACGCGACGGGCCGTAAGCCACCTTCTCGTCCATCTTCGGAGTGATCCGCACCGTCGCGCCGCGTTCCAACGACACTCCGTGCAGATGGCTTTCGTTCGCGGAAATGTATTCCTTCAGAAGAATCGACGAGTCGTCCGGCGCCCAATCCTCCACGAACCAGCCGCCACCTTTCAGTTCGATCACGCGCCGGTCGCTCTTCGGATCGCGCGGATCAATCACATACAAATCCGTGTCCTTGCCGTTGCGGCGCGTGGACATGTAGGCCAGCCATTTGCCTCCGTTCGACCAGCGCGCGCCGGTGTTGCGCGACTTGCCATCGGTCAGCAGTGTCTCCTTCCCATCGGCGAAATCGAGCCGGTAAATCTGATAAAACTCGCTGCCGCCTTTGTCGCGCAGGAACACCGCGTAATCGCCACGCGTCGGCTGAAACGCCCCGCCTGCCACCGGTTCGGTCCCGCGCGTTAATGGACGCGGTATCGCGCCGGGTTCGGTGACGAGGCAAAGTTGGGCCACGCCATTCGTGCGCGTGGTGATCAACATCTCGCGCCGCAGCGGATGCCAACTGTTGAAAGCCGACGGACGAAACGCGAGGTAGCGCGCCACGTTGCTACGGAGCGCGTCGGGGATTGGCGGCACGCCTTCCACCACGAGGTTGGTCGGCGTCGCAGCAACGGCGGCGAACACGAGGAGGAATGACGCGATTAATGGCTTCATAGAAGTGCGGAGCGGAGCCGCGCCTGCTCTATCGCCGAACCGCCGCGCGCGGGCAAGCCGATTTGCACGGTTGCCTTGCGCCGCACCGCGCCGCTATCCTGTGGCCATGAGTCTTGCCAAAAAACTTCTCCACACCCGCTACCGCGTCAACGACCTCGATCGCACGGTGAAGTTCTATCTCGAAATTCTCGGCCTCGCCGAAGTGCGCCGGCACAAATCGCCGCGCGGTTCCGAGTTGGCCTTCCTCAAAACGCCACAGAGTGAGGAGCTGATCGAGATCTGTTCCTTTCCCGCCAGCGGTCCTGTGCAAGTGCAGGCCGACCTCACGCACCTCGCCTTCGAAGTGGATAGCTTGGAAGACTTCGGCAAACACCTCGCTGCGCACGGGCTCAAATATTCCGACGGCCCGACGATGAAGGAAGATGGGGGTGGTTTCGCCTTCATCGACGCGCCCGAGGGCTACGAGATTGAGCTTATCCAGCGGGTAAAGAAGGCCGGCGACGCCGGTTACTGACCCCGTATGCTGTGGCGCGCGCGCCAGTTCGAGTTCACGTTCCCCCGCCCCACGCTGGTCATGGGCATCGTGAACGTGACGCCTGATTCATTCTCCGACGGCGGACGATTTCTCAATGCCGATGCCGCGGTGGAACACGCGCTGCGGCTTGTCCGCGAAGGCGCGGAGATTGTCGACATCGGTGGCGAATCCACACGGCCGGGCGCATCACCCGTGAGCGAGGAAGAGGAACTGCACCGCGTGTTGCCGGTCATCGAACGACTCGTCGGCCAGGTAAAAATCCCGCTCTCGATTGACACGCAAAAGCCCGGCGTGGCCCGCGCCGCGCTCGTCGCCGGTGCGAGCATCGTGAACGACATCGCCGCCAACCGTGACGATGATGTGATGTGGCGTGTGGTCGCGGAAGCCGGCGCCGGTTACATCGCGATGCACATGCAAGGTTCACCGCAGACGATGCAGACATCACCGAACTACAGGGACGTCGCGCAGGAAGTTGAATCGTTTTTCGTCGAGCGGTTAGAACGGTTGAAAAACGCGGGAGTTGCGCCGGAACAAGTCGCGTTGGATGTCGGAATCGGCTTCGGCAAGACGCTCGAACACAATTTGCAGTTGCTCGCCTCGCTGCGCCGCTTTACAAAGCTGCAGCGTCCGCTTCTGCTCGGCGTTTCCCACAAGTCGTTCATCGGAAAATTGCTGGGAGCGGAGGCGACACAACGCGTGCCCGCCGGATTGGCCTGTGCCTGCTGGGCCGTGGAAGCCGGTGCGAAAATCATCCGTACGCACGATGTGGCCGAGACGGTGCAGGCGGTGCGGATGACGGAGGCGATTTTGAATCAACACAACCCATGGACTGGTCGCAAGGACTGAACCTCATCGCCAAGTTGTGGCGGCCCGTGGTCGAAATTCTCGTCCTCGCGGTCGGCATCTACTACGCCTTCACGTTCCTCCAGCGCACGCGCGGCTGGCCGGTGGTGGTCGGTTTCCTCGTGCTGCTCGCGCTCACGCTGTTCACCTCGCTACTCAAGCTGCAGGTCTTGAGCTGGTTGTTGCAGGCGTTCTTCGCCTTCTCTGCGCTGGCCATTCTCATCATTTTCCAACCTGAGCTGCGACGGTTGCTCGCCGAATTGGGTAACCTGCCGATGTTCAGTACCGCGCAGGAGCAGCGCGAGAACATCGAGGTGGTGGTGCAAACCGCCGAGCGATTGGCCGAAGTGCGCATCGGCGCGCTGCTGGCCATCGAGCAGACGGTCGCGCTGCCACAATTGGTCGAGTCGGGAATCCCGGTGGATTGCGAGGCGACACCCGAGATGTTGGAGACGATTTTTTTTCCGAACAACGCGATTCACGACGGCGGCGTTCTCATCAAAGGCGACCGCATCACGCACGCGGCCTGTATTTTCCCGCTCACGCCGCGGCAGGATTTGAGCAAATCGCTCGGCACACGCCATCGCGCAGGCATCGGTCTGAGCGAGGAATCGGACGCCATCGTGGTCATCGTCTCCGAGGAGACCGGTGCGATTTCCTACGCGTACAAAGGTGAGCTTAAAAAAGGCGTCGCGCTCGAGGAGCTCCGCGCGTTCCTATCCTCGCTGCTCGTTCCGCGAGAGAAACCGCAGGGGCTTTTCCGGCAACTGCTCCTACGCGCGCGCCATTCCGCGCACGCCGTCTCCGGCGGCATCAACGAAAAGCTTGGAGGCAAATAACATGCTCCGCCCCGGCAAATTATTCGACAACTTCTGGCTCAAGCTCCTCTCGCTGGCCCTGGCCATCATGATCTGGTTCACCATCTACCTCGCCGTGCAGCAGGAACAGCGCAGCATTCTTCCGCCCGCGCCCGTGTCCGTTCCGGAGAACTCCACCAACGCCCCCGTCCAAAAAAACTAATGAGCAGCGACAAGGTTCCAAAAATCTTCGGCACCGACGGCGTCCGCGGCACCGCCAACATCGAACCCGTCACCGCCGAGACCGCTCTCAAGCTCGGCCGCGCCGCCGCGCACGTTTTCAAAACCCTCTCCGGCACCAATGGGAACAACGGCGGCCGCCACGAGATTGTCATCGGCAAGGACACGCGTCTTTCTGGTTACATGATCGAGAACGCCCTCTCCGCCGGCGTGCTCTCGATGGGCGTGAACGTCCTCTTCATCGGCCCGCTCCCCACGCCCGGCGTCGCCTACGTCACTCGCAGCCTGCGGGCCGATGCCGGCATCGTCATCACCGCCTCGCATAATCCGTACGATGATAACGGCATCAAATTCTTCGGCGCGGACGGCTACAAACTCGCCGATTCCATCGAGCAACGCATCGAGCAACTTGTCTTCAGCGGCGAGATTGAGAACATCCGCCCCACTGCCGGCGCCATCGGCAAAGCCGTGCGCATCGACGACGCCCTCGGCCGTTACATCGAGTATGCGAAAAGTTCCCTGCCGCGCGGCCTGAAGCTCGACGGACTGCGCGTGGTGGTGGATTGCGGCAACGGCGCCGCTTACAAAGCCACACCCTGCGTGCTACGCGAACTCGGCGCCGAGGTCTTCGTGTATGGCAACCAACCCAACGGCACGAACATCAACAAAGACTGCGGCTCGATGTATCCCGAGCTGATGTGCGCGAAGGTGCGTGAGCATCAAGCTCACCTCGGCATCGCGCACGACGGCGACGCCGACCGCGTCATTCTCTGCGACGAGACCGGCACGTTGATTGACGGTGACGACATCATGGTCATCTCTGCGCTCGAAATGCTCGCGAACAAAACGCTCGCGAACAAAACGCTCGTCACCACCGTGATGAGCAACGCCGGACTCGACGTCGCCGTCATCGCCGCGGGCGGCCAGATCATCCGCACCGCCGTCGGCGACAAGAACGTGATCGAGGCGATGCTCAAAGGCGGCTTCAACCTCGGCGGCGAGCAGAGCGGCCACATGATTTTCCGCGACCACTCGACGACCGGCGACGGCCTCGTAAGCGCGTTGCAAATCCTCACCATCATGAAGGCGAAAGGCCGGTCGCTCTCGCAACTCGCCCGTTGCTGGACGCGCTATCCGCAGCTCGTCACCAACGTCCGCGTGCGCGAGAAGATGCCGTTCGAGCAACTCGACGGCGTGCTCGCGCTCGTCGCGCAGGCCGAGGCGGCGGTGAAACCTGCCGGGGGTCGCGTGATGCTCCGCTACTCCGGCACCGAACCGAAAGCGCGATTACTGATCGAAGGCCGTGACGCCGCCGTGCTTGAGAAATGGTCGGCGCAAATCTGCGATGCTATCAAGCGGCAGGTCGGCGCGTAGCTGGCCCGGTTTCCACGAACCGCGACGCCTTCGTCTGGTTAGAAGGTATAGGCGAGGCCCACTTGATAATTTCGGCCGGGAGCCGGATTGAACTTCCGCGACGCCGCCGTTCCATTCGACGTCGGATATTGTTCGTAAATCTCCTCGAACAGATTATTGACCGCGACGAAGGCGCTGAACGACTTGATCGAGTAGCTGAGTTTTGTGTTCGCCACAAAATAGTCGTTCGCCGCCATCACGTTATTGATGTCGTTCAGCACGATTTGATCTACGAGTTTCGTTCCCTCCAGTGTCCATTTCCATCCCACCGCCGGCAGGATGTTGACCCCGAAGTTGTGCTGCCACTCAGGAATGTGCGGTAGCCGGTTTCCGCTCAGGCTGCCACCGTGAAAGCGCGCGTCGGAATAGGCGGTGTTGAAGTAGAAGTTCAACCACGCGGTCGGCCGAGATTCTAGGTTCAGCTCCACGCCTTGGCGGATAGCGTCGAAGTTCTGGTTCTGACCCCAGCCGCCCACAAAAGGATTGAACACAAAATCATCTTTCACATGGCTGTAGTAGTAGGTGACGGAACCTCGAAGAAGCTCCGACCGCTCTGTGCGAAGGCCGAAATCAACACTCCGCGCATCGGTCGGCTGGATGGTGGGATTGGCGATGACAGCCAGTGAGCCGGAATCATATCCCGCGCTCCCGATGTCCGAACCGCCGGGCAACCGAAATGCACGAGAGAGCGTTCCCCACGCCGTTGTTTTCTCCGCGAATTCATAGGCCAAGCTCGCCTTCGGACTCCACACCGATGCCTTGCGGCCGGCGTCAAAGGATCCCGGTATGAGAATGTCCCACTCGCGATGATCGAAGCGTGTGCCGGCAGTGAAGGTCAGTCGGTCGGTCAGCTTCAGTCGGTCGTTAAGAAAGAGGCTGCCTGTCCAATTATCTGTAGTGGACGATAACGCGCCATCGCCGTAGTTGCTGTAGTATTGCTTCTCCAGTTCCGCTCCCAACAGCAGCTCGTTTTCACGGCCGAACAGGTCGGCATTTTGAACCGCTTGCAGCGTCACGCCATACTTCGGCTGCTCGGTCTCGCTCAGCCAAGGACTCGTCCGCAGACCGCTAACGAAATGGTCTTGTCCGTAAATCTTTCCCTGAAAACTCCAACCACCGTCAAATGCCGTATCGAGTCCGAGTGAAGCCCGATGCTGCGTGTTGCGCGTGAAAGTCTGCGTCGTCCCCTTCTGGCGTGGGTTCGATAAAAACTGCGCCTGTGTGAGGTTATCGGGATCTTCCCCTTCGCTGTGATGAAAGAAATAATCCAACGTCAGGCTGCCCGTAGGCGTCTGGTAGGATGGCTTGATGTGCGTACTCCACATCCGATACGCGCTCGTGTCGCGCCAGCCGTCCCATTCCTGCCGCGACGCGTTGAACTGAAGTCGATACGGCCCCTTGCCCGCGCTCGCCTCCATGTTCGCGGAATAGTAACCCAGATTACCCACCGCCACGCCCGTGGTCGCGCGTGCTCCTTCCGCTTGCGATTTCTTGGTGATGATGTTGATGACGCCGCCAAGCGCGCCCTCGCCATAAATCGTGGAGGCACCGCCGCGAATCACCTCAATGCGCTCGATGCTTTGGAGCGGAATGGAATTCCAAAGGAACGTCGCGTCGCCTGCGTCGTTCACCTTCACGCCGTCCACCAACACGAGCGTTCCGGGCTTGTCGCTGTAACCGCGCATGGTCAACTTCGTCCCCGACTGCCCGAACCCCACGGTATCCGTCACGGAAACCCCGACCTCTTGACGCAACAAATCCGGCAGCGTCAACGCTGGTGACTGTCCAATTTCTTTCTGCGTCAAAACCGTCACGTTGCCGGGATACTGCAGCAACGGTTGCTGGCGTTCCGGCAACCGCGTGGCGGTGACGGTCTGTTCCGGCAACCGTGCCGGCGCATTGGTGTTGGTTTGTTGCGCCACCACAGGAATGGCGGCGAGGCCGGCGATGGCCAGTGTTACGAGTCGTTTCATGGTCTCTCTCTTCCGCACAGGGCGGAGGTTGTTTTGTTGGGAGACCAGAGGGGGGTTGAAAGCAAAATGCCTTCAGACCCCGCAAATCGGTGTTGAAGGCAAAGCACACGAGCCCGGCGGAAATTGTTCCGTCGGCTGGCCCCATCCTTCTCTTTGCGGAGAAGTGGCCGCAGATTCGCGCGGCCTGACGAGCGCGATCCAACCGGTATCCTGACTCCGGGCTTCATGCCTCGCTCCCGCCTTCCCAGCCTCGCGGCCGGTGGCCTTGGGAGTTTGTAGCCCGATACAGTGGCGCAACCGTCCCCGTCTCTCACGGGGTTCCCTGACATTGGATCGCTGGCGGACACTCGCCCGCCGTACTTTCAAAGAACGCGGTGTTGGTAAGCCAATCGCGGACGCTTGCCAAGTGTTTTGTGAAAATGAAACGAATCGACAATCTGAGCGCCGCGCGACTAACGAACTAAAATCCCCAGCGCAACACGCGCACCGTCGAACCAGCGGGCAACGTCGTCTGCGCCGGCACATCCACCAAACCATTCGCCACCGCCAGCGCGCCGAGCGCGTGCGACGCCTGCATTCCCGCCGAACGCACCTGTCCATCCGGCTCCACTTTCACGCGTATGAAATGCCGCCGATCACCGCGATTGACGAGTGGTTCGCTCAACACGCCCGGATACGCCGGCAACTCCACCGCGCGCGCACCGTGCATCTTCAAAAGCGCCGGACGCACCAGCAGCAGAAACGTCACCAGCGCGGAGACCGGATTACCCGGCAGACCGAACAGAGGTTTTCCATTGAGCTGGCCGAAGACGAACGGCTTACCAGGCTTCACCGCTACCTTCCAGAAATTCATTGCGCCGCCGAGTTGCTCAAAGGCCGCCTTCACAAAATCGAACTCGCCGACAGACACGCCACCGGAAGTAATCACCGCGTCGCATTCGCCGAAGGCGCGCGCCAGCGCCGCACTCGTCGCCTCCAGCGTGTCCGAGACGATTGGATAAACGCGCGGCTCCGCGCCGATTTGCCGCAACGCCGCCGCGAGCATCATCCGGTTGCTCTCGTAGATTTGTCCGGGCGCAAGTGGCGAGCCCACCTCGCGCAATTCGCTGCCTGTCGCAAGCAAGCCGATCACCGACCGCCGCGCCACGGACATCTCGATCACGCCCGACGCAGCCAACAAGTTAAGCTGGGCGAAACTCACGCAGTCGCCCGCGCTCAAAATAATCTCGCCACGCTTCACATCCTCACCGCGCAACCGCACATGCTCCCACGGCTTCGCTGCGTCACATATCAGCACTTCATTCTGATGCGCCGCATCTGCGCGCGTGTCCTCCTGCATCACCACGGCGTCCGCCCCGCGTGGCAACGGCGAGCCGGTGAAAAGCCGCACGCATTCGCCCGTCGCCACTTCTCCAGTGAAAACCTCGCCTGCGGCCACGTGGCCGATTAACCGCAACACCGCAGGTTTCTCCGGTGAAGCACCTGCGACATCCGCCGCACGCACGGCATAGCCATCCATCGCCGAGTTGTCGAATCCCGGCAAATCCACGACCGCCAACACGTCAACCGCCAGCACGCGGCCCGACGCAGCAGCCACCGACACTTTCTCGACCTCGAGCAACGACGAGAGTGCGGCGAAAATCTGTTCCTGAGCCTCTTCGAGCGTGAGCATTTATTTTCCCAAACAGAACTGGCTGAAAATGGAATCGAGCAAATCTTCCGTCGTAGTCTTGCCAACGATTTCGCCGACGGCGTTGACGCCGATCCGCAAATCGAGCGCAGCGAGTTCGAGTGTGATCCCCTCACGCAGCGCTGTAATCGTCCGTTCCGTCGCGGTGCGCGCGCGCCGCAGAGCATCCTGATGGCGCGAGTTAATCATCGCCTGCAACATCTCGGCTTTGATTTCACCGGCCCAGAAAAGTTCTTTGATAGCGTCCTTGAGCGACTCGATGCCGGCGGCGGTCAGGCAGGAGACATTCACGACGGCGGCCTTTTCTGAAAAAGGCGGCGACAATTCCAGCTTCACCGACAAATCAGTTTTGTTGCGGATGAGAATCCGCTTCTTGCCAGCGAACTCCGCGAGGAACCGCTCGTCCTCCGTCGAGAGCGGTTCGTCCGCGGCCAGCACGTGGAGAATCAATTCCGCCTTCGCCACCATTGCGCGCGTGCGGCGGATTCCCTCCTGCTCAATAACATCGCCCGCATCACGCAATCCAGCGGTGTCCACGAACACCACAGGGATGCCACGAATGTTCGCGGTCTCCTCGATGGTGTCGCGCGTGGTGCCGGCGATGTGCGAGACGATGGCGCGGTCGTGGCCGAGCAATTGATTCAGCAAAGAAGACTTCCCCGCGTTCGGTCGACCGATGATGGCCGCACGGATGCCGCGCCGAAGAACCTGTCCTTCGTCGGCCGTGCGCAGCAGTTCGTCCATGAAAGCGAGACCAGTCGCGAGACGCGCGATGAGTTTCTCCTTCGTGTCGGCCGCGATGTCTTCATCCGGAAAATCAATGTGCGCCTCCACGTGCGCGAGCGTGGCGACCATCTCGTCGCGGAGCAGATTGATGCGCTGCGAAAGCCGGCCAGCGAGTTGCTCGTTCGCCGCGGTCAACGCCAGTTCAGTGCGCGCGTGGATGAGATCCGCCACGGCCTCGGCTTGCGCGAGATCCAAACGGCCGTTGAGAAAAGCGCGCTTAGTGAACTCGCCCGGTTGCGCGAGGCGCGCGCCATTCGCGAGCACGGTGTCGAGCACGAGCTTCGTGGCGAGCAAGCCGCCGTGGCAGGTGATTTCGACGACATCCTCGCGCGTGAATGTGCGCGGCGCGCGCAGCACCGCGAGCATCACTTCGTCCACATCGCGTCCGTCGTGAACGACTTTGCCATAATGCAGTGTGTGCGTGGGCGCGTCAGAAGGTTTGCTCGATGATTTTCCGACGGGACGAAAACTCCTGTCCGCAATCGCCAATGCCGCAGCGCCGGAGAGACGAATGACCGCCAAGCCGCCTTCGCCCAGCGGCGTCGCAATCGCGGCAATGCTATCAGTGAGCATGGAAATTTAATACTGAGGCAAAAGGGCGAAGGGAAATCAGTGCCTTCATTTACTTTGTGCCCACTGGATTCATCGGCGGCACGTTCCCTTTTCCGGATCGATGTCCTCGAGCCAGAGCCGCGCTTTTTCGTAGCTTTTGCGCTGGAGATAATGGCGCAGATCGGGCGCGGCATTCGACGGCAGTTGGGCCGCCAGTTCGTCAATGCGCCCGAAGATCGGCAGCAGGTTCGGTTTCGGATTCGCTGTGGGCATCCGCTTCACCGCCTCCTCCAGTTCGCGCAGCGCGGCGAGGATTGATTGTTCCGTCTCGGTCACGGACAACGGATAACGTAACCGACGCGCGAAACCAAGTGGCATTCGCCTTGCCAAGCGCGCGCCGCGCCACGAATACTCGCGGCGTGGCTTCGGGACAACCCGTACTTTTCCTCGGCATCGAAGGCGGCGGCACACGAACCGTCGTGCTTCTCGTCAACACCGCTGGGCAGTTGGTGAAACGCGCGGAGTTCGGCCCCGCGAATCTTCGGCTGCTCACCGACACGCAGTTGACCCGTCGCTTCCGTGAGATTGCGAAGGCATTTCCGAAGCCCGCCGCGGGCGGTATCGGCCTCGCCGGTGCGCGTGATGAAAAAGATCGTGAACGCATCCGCCACGCGGCAGCGCGCGTCTGGCCGCGTGTTCCCTGTCACGCCGCGAATGATTTAGAGACCGCGCTGGCGGCGACCGGTTTAAAATCCACCTCCCCTCAACGACCCGTGATTCAAGTGCTCGTGCTAAGCGGCACTGGCTCGTGCTGTTTCGGCAGCGCCGCCACAGGGCGCATGGCGAAAATGGGCGGCTGGGGCCATCTGCTCGGCGACAAGGCGAGCGGTTACGAGATCGGCCTGCGTGCGTTAAAGGCCGCGGTGTTTTATCTCGATCGCGATAACGAATGGTCGCGGCTCGGCCGGCAGCTTCTGCGGACGCTCCAACTCAACGAGCCGAACGACCTCATCGGCTGGGTGCAGACAGCGAGCAAAACGGAGATCGCCGAACTCGCGCTCGAAGTTTTTAGCGCAGCCACGCGCGGCGACGACATCGCACGCGACATTCTCGACGGCGCGGCGAGCAGCCTCGCGAAGGACGCCGTGAGTTGCGCGGGCAAGCTCGCGAAAGCCGGTGAGCCGGTGCAGTTCGTTCTCGCCGGAAGCGTGCTGCTCAAGCAGGTGAAGTTCGCGCAGAAAGTCGCGAAGGAAATCAAAACGCGCTGGCCGAGTGCGAGCGTCACGCCGTTGAAACACGAAGGTGCGTGGGGCGCAGTCACGATGGCGCGGGCGCTGGTTCAAAGCCAATCGAGCGCGGCACCGGTTCACGTAGCAATTCCGCAGCCCGCACAATCCACGCTTAGCGCGACGCAGTTACTTTCGCCGACGGAGCAGCGCAATCCGCGCTCGATGCACCTCGACCGGATGAGCACACGCGCGGCAATCGAGTTGATGCTGAGCGAGGAGGCTCGCGTGCCGCGCGCTCTGCTGACCGAGCGAGCCAAACTCGAACGGGCCGTCGGCGCCATCGTCCGCGCATTCAAACGCGGCGGGCGACTCTTTTACGCCGGCGCGGGGACGAGCGGTCGGTTGGGCATTCTCGACGCGAGCGAGTGTCCGCCCACCTTTCGCACGCCGCCGGAGCTGGTGCAGGGCATCATCGCCGGTGGGCAGGCGGCCATTTGGAAAGCGGTCGAAGGTGCGGAGGATGACGCCGTGGCCGGCGCGCGGGCCATTCAATTTCGCGGTGTTGGCAGGAAGGATGTCGTGGTCGGCATCGCGGCGAGTGGGCGGACGCCGTTCGTCTGGGGCGCGCTGGCGGAGGCGCGGACGCGCGGCGCGTTCACGGTTTTGCTTTGCTTCAATCCGAATCTGAAAGTGCCGCGCGCGCAGCGGCCGAACCTCATCATCGCGCCGAACCTCGGTCCGGAGGTGCTCACCGGCAGCACGCGCTTGAAAGCCGGCACGGCGACGAAGCTGGCTCTGAACCTTTTCACCACGCTGGCGATGGTGCGGCTCGGCAAGGTGTCGGGAAATCTAATGGTGGATTTGAACGCCTCGAACCTGAAGCTGCGCGACCGCGCGGTGCGAATCGTGCGCGAGTTGACGGGAGCCGGAGACGACACAGCCCGCGCGGCTTTGGAACGGGCGGGCTGGGTGGTGAAAGAGGCGCTCCGACGGCTGCGGCGCGCGACTTAACAAATCTACATTAACGACCGTTGGGGGTGTTACGCGCCCACACTTCGTTTTTATTCGGATCGGCCACCAAGGCATCCCAGTCGGTCTTCTTGAGCCATATGGCATGGCCCGCCACTGCGCCAACGAGCGCACCGATGCCGTGCTTCGTGCTGATGCCTTCGGTCGGATAATTGCCTCCGTCGTTGAAAAAGAAGGGAACGCCGGGGTCTTGCTCCCACATCAGGTAGGCCATCGGGTTTATATCTGGCTCCCTCATGGTGGCTGCATAAGGGGGGGCCGAGGGATTGAGGAAAGCGTAGTTATTGACCGCGCCATTGAAGCAAAAGCTGCTGATGCCGTGAAACCCCGCGGTCACACGGGCTGAGAAGAGGACATCCACGGTACAGCGGTAGAGGTTGGTGGCGCGCTCGACAAAGGGATAAATCTTACCGCCCGTGATATCGTACGTCGGGCCGTTGTACAGCCATCCCCACGAATCCGCCCCCCAGTTCGAGGAGGGCATGTAGTCGTGGTTGTCCCCGGAATAGGTGTGGTTGGCGAGGAGGATTTGCTGGAAGTTGTTCAGGCACTTGGTCTGGTGCGCTTTGTCTTTCGCCTTGCCCAAGGCCGGCAAGAGCATCGATGCAAGAATGCCGATGATGGCGATGACCACCAGCAGCTCGATCAGGGTGAAGGCCCGCGCGCCGGAACGGAGGCGAGCCAAATAGATCCGAGTGGGGATGAATTTCATAAGGGCGCGTAGGTTGGGTACCGGAATGGGGGCAGCGGAGCAATCCCAAAAACGGCTCTGGGCTAGTGTCGGAAGACCCGCACCCTGCGTGAAACCCACGCCATCTGCGGGAGTCTCACGCTCGTCCTTCGCTGCGGTTGATGCGTTTGTGCTCATTTCGCTGCCTTCTGGGGGTTTCTAGCAACACCCGTGCCACTCTTATGATGCGCATCGCCCGTCTCCCTGACCAGAATGAATACCTCCCACCCCTAGAATGCTCGCCTCCCTGACCGGAATGGTCGCATTCCAAGGCGGAACGGACGCCTTCTCGCTGTTGTTTCGCTGTGAACGCCGTAAAACGCCTTTGTGAATAACATCGCTTTGACAAATGGATGAACGCGAATACGTTTACACCCAACCCCAAAGGAAAGGAAAACAACTATGTCCCTCATCACCCGTATCGCAATCACCCGCGTTGCACTGTCCTCAGCCCTCGCATTCGGCCTCGGCCTGACAGCCTTCGTCAGCCACGGTGCCGACGAGAAAAAGCCGGAAGCCAAGGCGGAGAAGAAAGCCGGTGTCGTCCCGTTCAATAGCAAAATCAAGGCGGTGGATGCCGCGGCCAAGACCATCACGCTCGACGAAAAGACGGCGCGCGTGATCACGTCGGCCGAGGCCACCAAGGTCTCGCTCGATGGCAAGGAGGCCAAGTTCGATGAGCTGAAGGCGGGGCTTTTCGTGACCGGCGCCTACAAGAAGGACGGCGAGAAGAACATCGCCACCTCCATCAAAGCCTCGACGACCGCGCCTGAGCCGAAGAAGAAAAAGGTGGTGAGCAAGTAGCCGCCGCGGGCGCGTTCACCGGCTGAACCGCTTCACGAGCAGCCGGCTGCGGGCGGCGGTGAGCGCCATGATGAACTCGTCGTAGGAAGGGAAACGCTTGGCGGGATCCTTCGCCATCGCGCGGACGATGGCGTCGTTCGTCTCCTTCGACAGCGTTGGAAAAATCTCGTTGGGTGGCGTTAGCGGTTCGTGCACGTGCGCCATCGCCACGCCGTTGACGTCCTCCGCGCCGTCCACGTCTTTCGCGTCGAACGGCACTTGACCGGTCACGACGTGATAGAGCGTGGCGGCGAGGCTGTACATATCCGACCGAAAATCTTCGCGCTGAAACTCCACGCGCTCGGGCGCGATGTAGAAAGGCGTCCCCATCAATCCCTCGTCGGGATTCGATTTCTCGCCCACGCGCTTGGCGAGGCCAAAGTCCACGAGCTTCGGCTCGTTCTCGGCGTTGAAAAGAATGTTGCCCGGCTTCACGTCGAGATGCAGCAGGCCGTGGCGGTAGGAGGTGTCGAGAGCGCTGGCGATTTTGATACCGACATCAAGCGCGAGCAATTCGTCCACGCGCCCTTCCTTCTCAAAACGACCGTCGAGCGAGCCGTGGTCGGACAGCTCCATCACGAGAAACTTTCGCCCCTCGCACTCGTCGAAGTTGTGGATGTGGATGATGTGCGTGTGATTCAGGCCGGCGCACGCGCGCGCTTCGCGGAGGAAACCGGCCATCGACGCGGGGTCTTGCGCGAATTCCTTCTGCAGCAGCTTCACCGCCACCTCGCGCTCGAGAATGGTATCGAAGGCGCGAAACACCGTGCCCATGCCGCCGGAGGCGATCACCGAGCGCAGTTCGAAATGCCGCAACCGCACCGGCATCATCACCGGATGTTGGCACTCGTTGCACGGCACGGTCTCAAACTTCGGCGTGGAAGAAGGGATGAAGTTCTTCGCGCCGCACCCTTCGCACGGGACCATTTTAAACTGTGCTTGCTCAGACATTACATCTAACGAATCCTCATATCACCCCATCCAGCGAGGGGGAAGTCAATGCCCGCGGCGTGAAAGTTCCGTGGCGAGGTTCTGTTGACGCACCTTCCGCGCGCGGCTTACGCTGCGACCGATGCCGGATGCGCCGCTCCAACCTTCGCCGTGGATGCTGCTCCCTTTCGCCCTGCTGCTCTCTGCCATCGCGCTCGGCCCGCTCCGTTTCGGCCAATGGTGGCTCCGGCATTATCCGAAAGTCGCCGGCGGCCTCGGCGCCATCGCGGTCGGCTACTATCTTTTCGTGATGCAAGCACCGCAGCGCGTGCTCCACACCGCGCACGACTACGTGAGCTTCATCGCGCTCATCGGTTCACTGTACACCGTGGCGGGCGGAATCCATCTGGGAGTGAAAGGCGAATCCACGCCGGCGGGCAACGTGCTCTTCCTGCTGCTCGGCGGACTGCTCGCGAATGTGATCGGCACCACCGGCGCCTCGATGCTGCTCATTCGCCCATGGCTGGCATTGAACCGCCGCCGCATCGCCCCGCACCACATCGTCTTCTTCATCTTCATCATCGCCAATGTCGGCGGCGGCCTCACGCCCATCGGCGACCCGCCGCTCTTTCTCGGCTATCTACGCGGCGTGCCGTTCTGGTGGGTGGCGCAGAACTGCTGGCCGATCTGGATTCTCGCAATCGGATTGCTCCTCGCGCTGTTCCACTCGATTGACCATCGCCACCATCTCCGCGCGACGGCGGAACCGCGCGTGCGCCAAATCGAACCTCCCGGCCAATGGCGCTGCGAAGGCGCGCACAACGTGCTTTTCCTCGCCGTCATTCTCGGCGCAGTCTTCATCGAGAAACCGCTCTTCCTGCGCGAAGGATTGATGCTGGCCGCGGCGCTCGCCTCTTACTTCACCACGCGCAAATCCATCCACGAAGCCAACGCCTTCAACTTCCATCCGCTCCGCGAAGTCATCATCCTCTTCCTCGGCATCTTCGCCACGATGATGCCCGCGCTCGACTGGCTGCAGATGAACGCCGCGAAAATGGGCGACACCTCGCCGGCATTTTTCTACTGGGCCACCGGCACGCTCTCCGCCGCGCTCGACAACGCGCCGACCTATCTCTGCTTCCTCAGCGTGGCAACCGGGCCATCGGCCGACATCCCCGCGCTATTGCTCACGCCGTCGTTCGCCGCCGATCTCGCGGCCATCAGCATCGGCGCGGTTTTCTTCGGCGCAGCGACCTACATCGGCAACGGCCCGAACTTCATGGTCAAAGCCATCGCGGATCAGCAGGGCGCGAAAACGCCTTCCTTCCTCGGCTACTTTTTCCGCTACACGCTCCCCTGCCTGCTGCCGGTGCTGGTGGCGGTGTGGTGGATTTTCTTTCGACGCTGAGCGCGGTTTGTGGCAGATAGCGGACGGTCAATGCGCCTGTTCTACAACATCCTGTTCCCGCTCTTCTTCGTGCTGAGCGCGCCATTCTACTTCCTCAAGATGTGGCGGCGCGGAAATTGGCAGCGCGGCTTCGGCCAGCGTTTCGGTTTTTATGACGCCGATCTGAAAGCCCAATTGTCCGGCGCACGCGTGCTCTGGCTCCACGCCGTGAGCGTCGGCGAAGTGAATCTCTGCGCGCGGCTCGTCCACGAACTCGCGCCGCTCCTGCCCGGCTGGCGTTTCGTCGCGACCACCACGACCTCGACCGGCATGGGCGAGCTTCAGAAAAAACTGCCGCCCGAAGTCATCAAATTCTACTATCCAGTGGACTGCTTCTTCACCGTGCGCCGCGCGATGAACACCATCCGGCCGGCGGGCCTCGTGTTGGTCGAGGCGGAGATTTGGCCGAATCTCCTCTGGCACGCGCACGGTCTCGGAGTGCCGCTCTTCCTCGTCAACGCGCGCGTCTCGGAAAAATCATTCCGCGGCTACCGACGCTTCGGCTTCCTCTTCCGTCCATTGTTCAACGCGTTCCGCGGCATCGGCACGCAGAACGAAACGGACGCCACGCGCCTGCGCGAACTCGGCGCCCGTGCGGAAGCCATCCACGTAACCGGCAATCTGAAGTTCGACGCCGCACTCGGCGCCGTCGCAAACAAACTCGACGCAACGGCGTTGTTGAAACAAATCGGCGTGGAACCGCAAGCGCGCGTGCTCGTGGCCGGCAGCACGCACGATGGCGAGGAGCTATTGCTCGCCGAGCAATGCCAGCGGTTGCGCCAGCGTTTCTCCAACCTCTTTCCTGTGTTAGTGCCGCGCCACTTCGAGCGAGCGAACGCAGTGGCGGAAGAGTTGCGCGCAGCCGGCTTGCACTACGCGCGCCGCAGCACACTCACGCCCGAGACGACTTTCGCGACTGGCGCACTCGATGGTCTGTTGGTGGATAGCACGGGCGAACTGCGCTCCTTTTACGAAAGTGCCGCGCTGGTGTTCGTCGGCAAAAGCCTCACCGCACATGGCGGACAGAATCCGATCGAGCCGGGGGCTCTTGGTCGCGCGATGATTTTCGGCCCGCACATGGAGAATTTCCGCGCCATCGCGGAAGATTTCGTGAAGTCAGGTGGCGCAGTTCAAGTGCGCGACGCCGCGGAACTCGAGAAGGTTCTCGCAGAATTGCTCGGGAACGAAATCCGGCGGAACGAACTGGGACAACGAGCGCTCGAAGTTGTCCGCCGAAATCAGGGAGCGTCGGGACGAACGGTCGAGATGCTGCGGTCGCAGCTTGGCGCGGGGTGAGCGGAGCTTAGCGGATCTTCATCCGGCGCTTGATCTCGTCAAGGTTGCCTTCTTGCAAAAGCCGCCAGAGATTCATCACCACTTCAGTCTTGGCGTTCTTGATGAGAACCTGCCGCTTGAGATCACCGTTGTGGAAGACCACCGTGCCGTTCTCATACGCCTCGACCCGCCAGCCTTCTGCATCCTTGAGGCTCGCGTACAATGCGGTGCTGCCTCGCTCGTGCAACGACTCGAGGGCAGTGAGCAAATCTCCTGCAGTCGGGTTCTCGCGCTCGACACTCTGAATTTCCAAACAGGTTGACATAAAAAATCTCCTCGCTTGAGTGAGATAACGGGCCTCCTTGACTTTGCTTCGTTAAGCCATACCGACGTCGAGTGCAAGTAAAAAGTTGCGCCACGAAAAAGGAGAACGAGAAATTATCGGCGAAGAGAGCGGCCGCTTTTCGGCGCGCACCGGCGCATTAAATGATACCAGAACTGAGCTTGATGCCTTGGAACCACATGGCGAGCTGCTGCTTGTTGGAGCACTTCTCGAAGGCGACTTCCTTGGTGATGACCCCCTTCTCCACCAGGTCATACATGCACTGGTTGAAAGTGACCATGCCGTCGTCTTTGCTCACCTCGATGCAGGCGTGGAGCTTGTTCAGCTCGCCGTCGAAAATCTTCTGCCGCACGAGCGGCGTGCCGATCATGATCTCCTGCGCAGGCACCATCCCGCCGCCGATCTTCGGGCACATGCGCTGCGCGATGGCACCGCGAAGCACGTCGGCGATGGATTTGCGCACCGACTCGCGTTCCTCCATCGGATAGAAGTCGAGCAAACGGCCGGGCACAGTGGAGGCCGCAGTGGTGTGAACGGTGGAGAGCACCATCGTGCCGGTGTCGGCGGCGCGAACGGCGGCCTGAATGGAAATCTGGTCGCGCATCTCACCGACCAGCACCACGTCCGGATCCTCGCGCAACGCGCTCTTCAGGGCGCGCTGGAAAGACATCGTGTCGATGCCGACCTCGCGCTGTTCAATCACACATTGTTCATCGGGGAAAATGAACTCGACGGGATCCTCAATGGTGATGATGTGTTTCCGGTAACTGACGTTCAAGTGCTGGACCATCGCGCCCATCGTCGTGGACTTGCCAGAGCCGGTGATGCCCGCGAGCAGCACCAGCCCGCGCTCAGCCTCGGCGAGCGTGAGACACAAAGGCGAGATGCCGAGCTGCTGGGCGTTGGGGATGTTGCTCTTGATATAACGCATCGCGAGCGCCCACTTGCCGGTGGCCGAGAAGGCGCTCACGCGGAAGCGCCCGTACTTCGGATTTTGGAACGAGAAGTCCGCCTCACGATCCTTTTCCAAATCGGCAATCTGGTGGGGCGGAATCATCGAGCGGATGACCTTTTCCATCCAGCGCCTCGTCGGAATCGGAAAATTACGGTCGCGCAACCCGCGGCTGATGCGGAAATGAATCGGCGCACCTTCCTTCAGATGCAAGTCAGCGCAGTTGGTGTTGACGGCATCTTGAATGATCTCGTCGAAGAGTCGGAGATCCTCGTCCTCGATGGTGATGTCCGGACTCGTGGTGGTCTTCTCCAGCAGCCCCGCCGGGAAGTTCAGGGTGAAATGCTTTTTCTTTTCCTCCGGCGGCGGCTCTTCGGGAACGGGCGCGTCAGCCTCTTCAGCGGGTACTTCTTCGACGAGAATCTCTTCAGCGGAAAGTTCAGCAGAGACAGCGTTGGGGTCGGCGTTCGGATCTTCGTACGCGACTTCGCCCTCGACGGGTTGCTCCTCGGCATACGTCGCGGGATCGCCCTCGGCCGGCTGGCCTTCGGCGTAAACTTCCCCTTCCGCCGGTACCTCGGCGTATTGCCCCTCGACCTGCTCAGGCTGGCCTTCAGTGTAGGTCGCCTCAGCTTCGGCCGGTTGGTTCTCCACGTTTTGAGAACTCATGACCGTCATAATAGGGAGTCGGCCGAAAAAGCAAAGCCTTGAGTGGCTCGGAAGAAAAACCAACCGGCGAGCGCAGCGCCAATCACCACTCGATGACGGCCGCAGCCCACGTGAGGCCCGCTCCGAAAGCGACGATCAGCACGAGGTCGCCACGCTGAATCTTGCCAGTGGCGACCGCTTCATCCAGCGCGATGGCGACGGATGCGGCGGAGGTGTTGCCGTACTTGTCGAGGTTCACGAACATCTGCTCAGGCGTGCCGCCGAGACGATCGGCCACGGCATCGATGATGCGCAGGTTGGCCTGGTGCGGGATGACGAGCTTGATCTGGCTGATATCCAATTCGCAGCGCTGGAGCACCTCGCGTGCGGCAGCGCACATCGCGTTCACCGCGTTCTTGAAAACATCTTTGCCGTCCATCCGCAGAAAATGCGCGCGATCGCTGACGGATTTCGCTGTCGCGGGACAACGACTGCCGCCGCCGGGCATCGAGAGCAAATCGGCCTTCGTACCGTCCGATCCCATGCACGTCGCGAGCAGACCGTGCGAGTCAGAGCGGTTCTGCAGAATGGCCGCGCCCGCGCCGTCGCCGAAGAGCACACACGTGTTGCGATCTTTCCAGTCGACGATAGAGGAAAGCTTTTCCGCGCCGATCACCAGCACGGTGTTGTATGTGTGCGAATTGATGAACTGCTGGCCGACCTCGATCCCGTAGATGAAACCCGAGCAAGCGGCCTCGAGATCGAATGCGGCGGCGCGGTACGCGCCAATCTTCTGCTGGACGAGACAGGCCGTCGCGGGGAACGGCATATCGGGCGTGATGGTGGCGACGATGATGAGATCGATCTCCTCCGGCTTCACGCCAGCCATCGCCATCGCGCGGCGCGCGGCTGCCGCACCGAGGTCGGAAGTAAACTCATCGTCAGCCGCGATGCGCCGCTGCTTGATGCCGGTACGGCTCATGATCCATTCGTCGGTGGTCTCGACAATCTTCGCGAGGTCGGCGTTGGTGACGATGCGCTCCGGTACATACGCGCCGATGCCGGTGATGGAGCAGGTGCGGCCCTTGAAATCGTGCTTCGCGCGCGGGTGCTGGATTTTCTTGGCGGCGCTCATCAGGCGGCCTCCGATTTCGCCGCGGCCAACGCGGTATTGGCGGCTGCGATCTCACGACGAATGGCCGTGGTGACATGGCTATGGGTGGCGACTATGGCCTGACGAATAGCGATCATGATGGCGCGCTCACGCGCGGAACCGTGGCATATCAGCACGTCGTTATTCAACCCAAGTAGCGGTGCGCCGCCCTGATTCTCGGGGTCGAGGCGCCGCTTGATGGTGCGCAAAGCGTTCTTCGCGAGATACGCGCCAACGAGGCGTTTTGGATTCTTCATCAGCTCAACCTTGAGCCAGCCGAACAGATTCGTCGCAAGGCTCTCGCAGGTTTTGAGGACGATGTTGCCGACAAAACCATCACAGACCACCACGTCCACGCCGTTGGCGAAAAGGCAGTGCCCCTCGACGTTGCCGATGAAATTCAGATCGAGATGTTTGCAGAGGCCGAAAGCTTCGCGGGCCAAATCGTTGCCCTTGCTATCCTCCGTGCCGACGTTGAGCACGCCGATGCGCGGACGCGCGATGCCGAGCGCTTCGCGCGCATAAACGTGGCCCATCACGGCGAACTGCGCGAGATGGATCGGCTTGCACTCGACGTTCGCACCGGCATCGAGCAGCACAAATTCGTTCTGCGGCGCGGGGATGACGGTGGCGATGGCGGGGCGTTCGACCCCTTTGATCGGGCGGAGGCGAATGGTCGCGGCGGTGACAACGCCGCCGGTGTTGCCGGGGGAAACGAGCGCGTCAGCGTGGCCGTCCTTCAGGAGTTCCACCGCGCGGGCGATGGAGCAATCCTTCTTCTTGCGAAGGCCGGCGAGCGGCTTGTCCTCCATCATCAGCACCTCGGAGGCGTGGACGACGTGAATGCGTTTGTCGCGGCAATGATGCTCGGCGAGCGCGGCCTCGATCTCCGGCTTGTTGCCGACGACGTGCAGCGCGGAGATTTCCGGATGCGCCTCAAGCGCGAGCTTGATGCCGTGGATGACGACCCCGCAGCCGTGGTCGCCGCCCATCACATCCACTGCGATTCGCATAGATGGAAAAAGCGCGGGGCGAAACCCCTCGCTCCGCGAAAGGAGAAAATCAGCCGACCTGAACGTTCAACACCTGGCGGCCCTTGTAGAAGCCACAGGCCGGGCAGACGCGGTGCGGCACATGCGGTGCGGCGCACTGGGAACACACGGAGAGCTGCGGCAGCTTGAGCACGCTGTTGTAAGCGCGGCGCATGCGCTGGCGGCTATGCGACGGTTTGCGTTTCGGTACACCCATAAATCACTCTTTTCTAATCTTCAGTTTATCCAATGCCGCCCACGCGGGCGACGCCTCATCCGGCTGCTCGGCTGCCGGCTTCTTGCCCGCAGCAGTTGGCGCGGACTTCATCCCGCGACACTCCGGTTCACACAGCGGATGCTGCAGAAGGGTGAGGAGAATATCTTCACGCAAAAATGGAGTCAAGTCCACGGAATCGTCCACGATTACCACCGGCTTCTCCCCTAATTCCTCCAGTTCCTCATCCGATTCCTCGTTCACCAACGGTATGAGACAGGCCCAGTCGCCCAACTCGATCCGATTGATGAAACGTTTCAGGCAACGGACACAATCACACTCCAAATCGAGCCGCAAGCTCCCGCGCACCAGCACTGCGTCATTGAGAATCTGCGCCTCCAACTGGTAGCGCAGCGGCTTCGCCGAACGCATCACCTCCGCATCGAGCATCAGGTCCAAATCCCCCACCGGCAGTTCGCCGGCGAGCGTTTGCTCCCCCTTCTCCAACTGGCGTAGGCTGACCTTCAACGGCATGATTTTGTGGCCGCCTTCAACGGCGACGGGGTTTGAGTTTTGCCTTGAGCGCCTTCTCCACATGCGCCGGCACGAACGGGCTGACATCGCCGCCGAGTCGCGCGACCTCCTTCACCAGCTTCGAGCTGAGGAAAGTGTAGGCACCCTTGGGCATCATGAAAATCGTCTCCAGCCGCTGGTTAAGTTTGCGGTTCATCAGCGCCATCTGGAACTCGAATTCGAAATCCGACACCGCGCGCAACCCACGAATCACCGCGCACGCGCCGCGACGTTGTGCGTATTCCACCAGCAGCCCGTCGAAGGTCTCCACCTCTACACTCGGCAGCGACTTCAACGCGCTCACCGCCATCCGCCGCCGCTCAGCCAACGTGAAAAGCGGGCGCTTCGCGTCGTTGCTCGCCACCGCCACGACAACGCAGTCGAACAGCTTCGCCGCACGTTCCACCACGTCCAGATGCCCGTTGGTGAAGGGGTCGAAGCTGCCGGGGTAGATGACAGTTCTCACAAGTTCACGTTCCCGATTCGCCGCCCTGCGCGCAAGCTCTTTCCCCAACGGAAACAGCGATTGCTGCGGTTTCTGCGACGCGTATCGCACACGCCGACGGCTCACTTCTGCGCCAATCGCGGCAAGCTCGCAGCGGCGACGGCTTGTCCGTGGCGCTTGTCCTTCTCATCCGGCGTATGAAACTGAATGCGCCCCGCCAACTCCGGAAACGCCACACGCAACACCGCGCGCGCCTCGGCGAGAATCACGTCGCCGCCCAGACCGCTGGTCACGCGGCCGAGCACCAGCACGTGGTCGAAATCGTAGAAGTCCGCGTAGTGCGCGATTGCGTAGCCGAGATACGTGCCGATGGTTTGGTAAATCCGCTGCGCGCGCACATCGCCGGCATCCATCAACTGCTGCACGAGCTTGAGCTTCTCCGGCAGCGGCATCTCCACCGGCGCCTCGATGCCCGCCGGAGCGAGCAACCGTCCCACCGCCTGCTGCGAGAAATACTGCGCGCCGCAACCGTAATCGCCGCTCCACTCGTCCGCTGGCGCAGCGGGATGATGATCCACCGGCGCAAACGCCAACTCGTTCAGCCACGACGTGATGTTCCCCTCGCGCGTCACGTAGCCCGCCGCTTGGCTCGTCCCCATCGCGATGCCGAGCACCCCATTTTTCCCGAGGCTCATCGCACCCGCGAGCGCCGTCACCTCGCCATCATTCACCACTTCCAGCGGGACGCCGCCCCACGCGCGCTGGATTTCGAGAAACAAATCTTTCACGCGCTGATCGAAAACATCCGGCGGCACGCCGCGAAAAAGCGACGCCACCTTCACGCGATTGTTCACATAGCAACCCGCCGCGCTGCCGCCGATCGCATCCACGCGCGGCAAGTGCGCCGCGGCCTTCTTCAGCGAATCCATGATGCCGTCAAAATGATACTGCGGATCGCTTTGGAAATATGGATCCCAGACCGTCTCCTCGCTGAAAACGACTTCTCCATCCAGCACCGCCGCCACTTTGCGATCGCTCCCGCCGAGGTCGAAGCCGATGCGGCAGCCGTCGAGATTGCGACCGAGCGGCTGCGTGCGCGCCCGTTCCGCCGGCAACGCGCCATCCGCCACCGGCGCGACCTCGATGCCGCGGTCAAAGATTTTCCGGCCGATCATCTCGCTGTCGAACCGCCCTGTCGGCGTCGCGTGAAAATGGTTTTGAAGAGACGCCGCGAGCGGCTGCGGCCCGGCGAAATGCACGCGCCAACCGCCGCGCGACCAGAGCAGGAACTTCACGAGCCGCTCGAGATGGGAAAAGTTCTCCGACGCGTGCGGATGGTTCTCTGGAAAAATCTCTGTGACGGAGTGAAACACGGAGCCATCCGCCTGCTCGATTGCGAGGCGCACCGGAACGGCGCGACCCGTCCCACGCGCCGCAGCGACGAAAGCACGGCTCGCCAGCACGGCGGGACGAAACTGCGGATCGAGAATCGGGGTGATCTCTGGCGCGGGCAACAACGACGGATTCATCGCCTGACGATAACACCGCGTGCGCGGCGCAAATTCAAGATTGTTCCACCACCGGCGGTTTGAAACCCGGACGAATCTCCGGATGCCGGATCTCGCCGCCAAGATTCGCCGTGCGCACCAAAAGCGCAGCGCTCGCGAGTGCCAGCACCAGCACCGTCGCGATGGCCCATTTCGGCAATGAACGACCGCCGCGCGAAAGGAAGAGGGCGATGCCCGAGACGAGGCCGAGCAGAAAGATGGCAGTGACGGCTTGGTCGGACGCCTCCTCGTGCACGTGCATCAGATCGTGATCGAACTCGGGCCACATCACAACCTGCTCGTGCGCGAAATCGCCAGTGAACTTGGCCGCGAGCGACACGGCGAACAGTACGACGAAGCCCCACAGCGCGAGCCGTTGCCACGCGATGTCACGACGGCGAAGGGCGATGAGGAAGATGATGGCGACGAATGGCACGCCGACCACCGGCAGGTGGTTCAACGCGAGATGGAAATGAGTCCAGTTCATCGGAGCAAGCGGCAGAGCGTCGTGTCATCAGCGGGTTTGCGCCAGACAAAAAACACGCCGCCCGACCGCCTTCACCTCGGGTTGCAACGGCGGCGCGAATCACATCAACGGCATCACGCGGCGTCGCGCTGCGGCTCGGCCAACCCGACGAACTCGTGCTCCTGTTCGGTTCTGGTTCAATGCAAACCAACCCATCCACGACAAAAGCCAACCGGCCCCGCGTTATTTTCCGAGTTGCCGACCGCTCATTTCATCCGATAATCCACGCGATGAAGCGTCAGCGACTCGCCAATATCAAAGCCCTGCCCGAGGGCGAGGCCGTGAAGTTTCAGTTCCAGCGCGACGGCATTTCCCAGGAGGGTTTCGCCCTGAGCATCGGTGATCAGATTGTCGCTTACGAGAATCGCTGCCGTCACCTGCCCCTCTCGCTCGATTACGGCGACGGCCGCTTCTTCACCCGCGACGGCGCGCATCTCATCTGCCAAAGCCACGGCGCGCTTTACGAGCCACTCACCGGCCTTTGCGTCCGCGGCCCGTGCGTCGGCGCGAGTCTTCGACCGCTCAAAGTCGAGTTTGCCAAAGGCGCTCTCTGGCTCGTGCCGTGAATCTTTTCGCTGGCACGACGTCCCTTAATCCGCAATCGTCTGACCCGCAAGTTAACCAAAAAACAACCATGAAAGCCCGTACACTCCTCCTCTCCCTCGCCGTATTCAGCCTCGCGCTCAATCTCCACGCCCAGAACCAGCCCGCGCCCAAGCCGGCTGATAAGAAGGACGCGCCGAAGAAAGATGCACCCAAGCCCGCCATCAAACTCGCGCCGCAAGCGCCCGACGTCGCCGCGCCAAAGATGGACGGAGCCACGGGCCAACCGCAGGTGGGCTTCGTCAATGCGCACAACAATTTCGTCAAGACCGCCAAGGAAGGCAAAGCCGAGCTCGTGTTCCTCGGCGACTCCATCACCGCCGGTTGGGGCGGCCAGAAGGCGATTTGGGAAAAGGCGTTCGGCCCTTACAAGCCGGCGAACTTCGGCATCGGTGGTGACCGCACGCAGCACGTGCTGTGGCGCATCGAGAACGGCGAGCTTGAAACCATCAAGGCCAAAGCCGTCGTCATCATGATCGGCACGAACAACTCTGGCAGCGACTCCGCCGAAGGCATCGCGAAGGGTGTTACCAAGATCGTCGAGTCCGTCCGCTCCAAGCAGCCGCAGGCCAAGATCCTTCTGCTCGCGGTTTTCCCGCGCGGCGAAAAGGCCAGCCCGAACCCCGGCCGCGAAAAGCTCAAGCAGGTCAACGCCACCATCGCCAAGCTCGACGACGGCAAGAACGTTCACTACTTGGACATTGGTGAAAAGTTCCTCCAGCCCGACGGCTCGTTGACGAAGGAAATCATGCCTGACTTCCTTCACCTCTCCCCCAAGGGCTACCAGATTTGGGCCGATAGCATCTCGTCCAAGCTCGCCGAGTTGAACAAGTAAATCTCAAACCCGCGGGCCGTCGGCATGAAACCGGCGGTCCGCTTTTCTCTCACACCCCTTTGACCCCTCACACCATGAAAAATCTACTGCTGAAAACCGCCGGCGCCTTTGCACTGCTGGCGACCATCGCCCTCGCCGACGACTTCAAGAACGAGCCCGGCTTCGTGAGTCTTTACAACGGCAAGGACCTCACCGGTTGGGGCTATCGCGACAACGCCTTCAAGCCATCCGAGACGTTTAACGGCAAGAGCGAAGCGAGCGACGGCCGTTACACCGCCAAGCCCGACATCCTCACCGTGAACCCGCACGTCGAGGGCAAGGCGCGTTTCCGCCAGCTCTACACCGTTCAGGAATTCCCGAAGAACTTTCATCTGAAGCTCGAGTTCCGCGCCGCCGTGAACGCCGACAGTGGCGTCTATGTGCGCAAGCCGCAACTCCAGTGCCGCGACTATCTGGTCGCCGGTCCGTATAAAGAGCTCAAGAAATACAAGGCGCAGGACTGGAATATCATCGAGGTCATCGTGAAAGACGGCGTCGCCCACTGCACCTGCAACGGCGAAGTGCTCGAAGCCGCGCTCAAGCTCCCAGCGACCGGCCCCATCGGCCTCGAAGCCGACCGCGGCACGATGGAATACCGCCGCATCCGCATCAAAGAAATGCCGTAAGCCAAGCGGCGATCAGTTCAAACACGAAAGGCCGGAGCACTTGCTCCGGCCTTTTTGTTTTCCGTAAAAGATTTCGTGACACGTCAGCTTTGCGCCGCGCGCTCGGCTGCTTCGTAAACCGTCTTGATGGGCACGCCGGATTTTTCCGCCAGCGCACGGCAGCTCTCGAACTCCGGCGCGGTCTGCACCACTTTGCCGTCGAGCTTGCCCAGCTTCACTTGCACTTCGCCAAACGGCGTCTTCACCGTCACGAATTCGCGCCGCAGCTTGCGCCGCTCGGCACTCGTCCGGCGCACGCCGAACGCGCTCGTCTCGCGCAGCAGCAGCTCGCTGAATTTGTCCGCGTCCGCCTCGGCACACAGCACGGTGAGCAGCACGCCCGGCCGATTCTTCTTCATCTGAATCGGCGTGTGAAAAACATCGAGCGCACCGGACACCAGCGCCTTCTCGACGAAGAATCCCAGCACCTCGCCGCTCACGTCATCGAGGTTCGTCTCGAGCACAGCGATCGTGTCCGTCTCCCAGTCGTGAGCCGACAACGAGCCGCTCGCTGTCGCTTCGCACAAAACGGCGCGCACCACATTCGGGCGCGTGAGGTTGTTGCGCGTGCCGAGACCGTAGCCGATCTTCACCGGCTTCAAATCGCGCAGGGGACCAAAGCTCTCCACGAACTCCGCGAGCAGCGCCGCGCCCGTCGGCGTCAGCAGCTCGTGCGGCTCGTCGCATTGCGTCACCGCGACACCGCGTTCGGCGAGAATCTCCAGCGTCGCCGGCGCAGGAATCGGGAAACGCCCGTGCGCGCACATCACGAAACCCGTGCCCTCCACCACGCCCGCCGCGAGCACACGCGGACGCCCGAGCATCTCCAGCGCGATACACGCGCCGACAATATCCACAATCGAATCCACCGCGCCGACCTCGTGGAAATGCACCTGCTCCGGCGGCATCCCGTGAATTTTCCCCTCCGCATTCGCCACGCGCTGGAACACCGCCACCGCCTTCTGCTTCACCCAATCCGAAAGCTGGCTCTGATAGATCAGCGTTTTGATCTGCGCGAAATTTCGGCTCCCCTCGTGCGAATGATCCTCATCGCCCGGCCCGTGACTATGCGAGTGCGAATGGCTGTGATCCCCGTGATCGTGGTCGTGACCATGACCCGCGGTGAGATGCACATCGAACTTCGTGCCGGCGATGCCGCACTTCTCGCCGCGACCCGCGTGCAGGCGATACCCGCCGAGCCGCAGCCGCCCCAGCTCCTGTTCGAGCAAGCGGAACTCGACGCCGAGATCCAGCATCGCGCCGAGAAACATGTCCCCGCTCAGCCCGCTAAAGATATCGAGATAAAGGGCCTTCATTGCGACCAGCCTAGCCTCGCGCTCCCGCCCGGCGCCAACCAAAAAACGGCGAGGAAACGGCGCGGACGGGGCGATTACCTGTTTGAAACTGGCACCTTCGAGACAAACAACGCCATCCTTTCTCGCGCCGACGGCTTCATGCGGTGAAGCGCGAAGGCGAGATGGGAAAGCCCAGTGTCTCGCCGTTTGGCGGGCCTGTGGGTGTTTGCCTTTCTTGACTTCCCGCGCGTCTTCGTGAGAATCGCGCTCCTTATGGCCGAGCCGAAAAACACGGATTTGATGGAGAAGGTGGTCTCTCTCTGCAAACGCCGCGGGTTCATTTTCCAATCCTCCGAGATCTACGGCGGTATCAATGGCTTTTGGGATTACGGTCCGCTCGGCGCGGAGTTGAAGCGCAATGTGAAGGAGCTGTGGTGGACGACGATGACGCGGATGCGCGATGACGTGGCGGGCCTCGAGGCGACGATCATCATGCACCCGCAGATCTGGAAGGCGTCGGGCCACGTGGACACGTTCAGCGATCCGATGAGCACCTGTCGCCAGTGCAAGAAGTTGGTGCGCGCCGATCAGGTCTGGGAGCAGTTGACCGAGAACGCCTGGGCGCAAGCCGTCGCGGAGCTGTGTCCCGGCGGCCAGGTGGATGTCGCGCGGCTGCTGGGCTGGGCAAAGAGCAAGGGCCAACGCATCGCGCCGAACCTCGCGCTCGTGCGCAATCCTGAATTGACGTTGAGCTGGCTGGCCGAGCGCGTGCAGCAGAACCCCGCGCCGCTCGAGATGAAGGAGCTTTACCAACACCTCGCCACCGAGCAGTTGCGGCAGACGGGGCTCGTCACGCCCTGCCCGCATTGCGGCGGGGAATTGACGCCGCCGCGGCCGTTCAACCTGATGTTCAAGACCCATTACGGGCCGGTGGAGTCGGAGGACAATCTTTGCTACCTGCGTCCAGAGACGGCGCAGGCGATCTTCGTGCAGTTCAAGAACGTGCTGGAGACGTCGCGCCAGCGTGTGCCGTTCGGCATCGCGCAGATGGGAAAAGCGTTCCGCAACGAGGTCACGCCACGCAACTACACCTTCCGCAGCCGCGAGTTCGAGCAGATGGAGCTGGAGTTTTTCATCAAGCCCGACGAGGTCGTCGAAGCGCAGGCGGGCGCGATCGCCACGGTGAGCGCGCCCGGTCATCCCGGCGAGCCGCAGCCCAACTGGGGCTGGCAGATGTGGCACAAGTATTGGGTGGAAGAGCGGATCAAGTTCTACGAGGGCATCGGTCTGCCGCGCACGACGCTCGAGGAATATTGGCAGAAGCCGGAGGAACTGGCGCACTACGCCCGCGCCTGCGTGGACATTCTCTTCAAGTTCCCGTTCGGCACGCAGGAGCTCGAGGGCATCGCCGCGCGCAGCGACTACGATCTCTCGCAGCACGCGCGTTGCTCGGGCAAGCCGATGGGCGTGTTCGACGAGGAGTTGCGCGCCGCGTGGATCAAGCTCGATCAAACGAAGAAGGACGAGTTGTGGAAGCGCTACTTCGAAGCGCGCCGCAAGTATCTCGAGAAGACCGGTGAGACGATCGAGAAAGCCGCGGCCCTAGCCCGCGAGGACGCCGATGGTCTCGCGAAGGGTCTGTATATCCCGCACGTCATCGAGCCTAGCGCCGGTGTGGACCGGCTCATCCTCGGCCTCATCACCCACGCGTACAGCGAGGTCACCGAGACCGATGCGAAGGGCAAGAGCGAGTCGCGCGTCATCATGCGTTTTCATCCGCGCGTCGCGCCGATCAAGGTCGCCGTGCTGCCGCTCCTCAAAAACAAGCCCGAGCTGGTGGCGAAGGCGCTCGCGGTGCGCGACCTGTTGCGCCCGCACATGAACCTCTTCTACGACGAAGCCGGATCCATCGGCCGCCGTTACGCGCGGCAGGACGAAGCGGGCACGCCGTACTGCGTCACGATTGATTTCGACACGCTCGGCGAGAAACCCGAACTGCTCGACACCGTCACCATCCGTCATCGTGGCGACACGGCCGAGGACAACGGCCGGCAGGAGCGCATCTCTATCAACGAACTGCTTCCGTGGCTGCTCGCGCGTGTGAGGTGAGGTCATGGAGTCGTCGCAATTGTTCCGGCTGATGTTCGCGGGCGCGCTCTGGTTCGCCGCGCAAACGCTGAACGCCGCGGAGTTGGGGAAGCCGGTTTGGGCCGACGAATTCGACGGCACAAAACTGGACTTCACCAAATGGGCCGTGGAAGAAAACGGCCACGGCGGCGGCAACAACGAACTGCAATATTACGTGGACCGCCCGCAGAACGTGCGCGTCGAGAAGGGCAATCTCGTCATCGAGGCGCGGCGCGAGGCGTTCAATCAGGCGGGCGTCCGCAAGGATTTCACCTCCGGCCGCATCCGCACCAAGCATCGCGCGGACTGGACTTATTGCCGCGTGGAAGTCCGCGCCAAGCTGCCGACTGGCCGCGGGATTTGGCCGGCAGTGTGGATGCTGCCGAGCGAAGAGAAATACGGCGGCTGGGCCTCGAGCGGCGAGATCGACATCATCGAGATGGTCGGGCACGAGCCGAACAAACTCCACGCCACGCTGCATTTCGGCGGACGCTGGCCGAAGAATCAGCAGGCCACAAAAACGCACACATTGCCGCGCGGCAACTTTGCCGATGACTTCCACATCTTCGCGATGGAATGGGAACGCGACGAATTCCGCTGGTACTTGGACGGAAAAGAAATCGCCAAGCAACGCGAGTGGCGCAGCGAGAGCGGCGCGTTTCCCGCCCCGTTCGATCAACCGTTTTATCTCCTCATCAATCTCGCCGTGGGCGGCCAATGGCCCGGCCCGCCGGATGCGAAGACGGAGTTTCCTCAACGCCTGCTGGTGGATTACGTACGCGTGTATCAAAAGCCCGCGGCTGCCGACGGCAAATAGCCATGCCCTGCGCGGACGCTGAAACATCACTTTCCCCCGTGACCCTGGCGTCGCGCCTTGGCATTCTAAACGTATGACAACCGCCGAAGCCGCAAAGCTCCTCGAACGATTCCGCGCTGGGGAAATCCCGCGCGACGAAGTGTTGCGCGCCTTTCAAGCCGCGCCCGTGGCCGATCTCGGTTTCGCGCAGGTGGACACGCACCGCGCGCTGCGTAAAGGGTTTCCGGAGGTCATCTTCGGCAGCGGTAAAACGCCCGAGCAAGTGGTGAAGATTGCCGCGGAACTCGTGAAGCGCGAGCAACGGGTGCTAGTCACACGCATCACCGGCGAGCATGCCCGCGCGTTGAAAAAGAAATTCCAGAACGCCGTTCATCACGAGACCGCACGTTGCGTGACCATCGAGAAAAAGCCCGCGCCCAAACGTGCCGGCACCATCGCCATCCTCTGCGCCGGCACGAGCGATTTGCCCGTGGCTGAGGAAGCCGCCGTCACGGCCGAGATCATGGGCAACCGCGTCGAACGCTTGCACGACGTGGGCGTGGCTGGTTTGCACCGCCTCCTTTCGCATCTCGAACAAATTCAAAAAGCGAACGTGCTCGTCGTCGTCGCCGGGATGGAAGGCGCGCTACCGAGCGTCGTCGCGGGGCTTGTTTCCAAGCCGGTCATCGCCGTTCCGACGAGCATCGGTTACGGCGCGAG
>CAMASG010000014.1 GCA_945860945.1 Akkermansia muciniphila | reverse complement strand
CACCTGGATCGTCCGCTCACCCCGGTCGGCTTCCCGCAGAATCCGAACCTTGTCTTCCGTCGTATACCGTTTGCCTTTCATGTCTGTTGCCTTTCTTTGTTGGCCCCAGACTAACACTTCACACGGCCCGAATAAACGAGGTCACGTCACCCGCGTCGGCCAGCACTAATCCAGCCACAACAGCGGCGTGTTGCACGCGGGTCTCTATTACAAACCGGGATCGCAAAAAGCGCGGCTGGCAGTGAGCGGACTGCGGCGGATGGTTGAGTTCTGCCAGCAGCACAGCATCGCATACGAGATCTGCGGCAAGCTGGTGGTGGCTGTGGATGAAGCGGAAGTGCTGCGACTGCAGAATCTTTTGGAACGCGGACAGCAGAACGGTTTGGAAGGGCTCCAATGGCTCAAGCCGGAGCAGATCCGCGAGATCGAGCCGCACGCGGCGGGCATCGCGGCTCTCCGCGTCCCGCAGGAAGGCATCGTGGATTACCCGCGTGTCTGCGCGGTGTTGCAGGAGGAGATCGCCAAGTCCGGCGGACGCGTGGTGACGGGCGCGAAGGTGACGCGGATTTCTCCCGAGAACGCTGGCTGGCGCATCGAAAGCGCAGCGGGCGATTTCACGACGGACTTTCTGGTGAATTGCGCGGGACTGCATTGCGACCGCGTGAGCGAACTCGCCGGCGAACGGCGCGAGGCGCGCATCGTCCCCTTCCGCGGCGAGTATTATCAAATTAAGAAAGAGCGGCAGTTCCTCGTGCGGGACCTGATTTATCCTGTGCCCGATCCGAAGTTCCCGTTCTTGGGCGTCCACTTCACACGCCTGATCCACGGCGGCATCGAGGCAGGCCCGAACGCGGTGCTCGCTTTCGCGCGCGAAGGCTACCGCAAGACCGACGTGAACGTGGCTGATCTGTGCGACGCGCTGGCCTTCTCGGGGTTGTGGCGATTCCTCGGCAAGCACAAGCGGATGAGCTGGGAGGAGCTGAAGCGGTCGCTCAGCCGACGGCTCTTCTGCCAATCGCTTCAACGGCTCGTGCCGGAAATCCGCGAGGAAGACCTCGAACCGGGCGGCGCGGGCGTGCGGGCGCAAGCGATGTCGCCGGCGGGCGAACTGATCCAAGACTTTCACCTCGTGCGGCGACCCAACGCGCTGCACGTATTGAACGCCCCCAGTCCCGCTGCCACAGCCTCGCTGGCCATCGGCGAAACAATCGCCGGGATGGTGGAGTAGCGGTTTCTACGGCGCGAACTGAAGCGAGTGCAGCTTGTGGTAATGCCCGCCGCGCTGGATTAATTCCTCGTGCCGCCCCGTCTCGATGATTCGTCCTTCGGCGAGAACGACAATCATGTCCGCCTTCTGAATAGTGGAGAGGCGGTGAGCGATGCAGATAGTCGTTCGACCAACCATCAATTCCTCGAGCGCGGACTGCACGGCACGCTCGGATTCGGTATCGAGCGCGCTGGTTGCCTCGTCCAACACGAGGATGGGGGCGTTCTTGAGAATAGCGCGAGCGATGGCGATGCGTTGCCGTTGGCCGCCGGAGAGCATCACTCCACGCTCGCCAATCGGCGTCTCGTACCCTTGCGGTTTCTCCAGAATGAATTCGTGCGCGTGGGCGTGACGGGCGGCGGCTTCCACTTCGGCGTCCGTCGCCTCTTGGCGGCCGAGACGGATGTTGTTCCGAATGGTGTCGTTAAAAAGGAAGGTCTCTTGTGTCACCACGGCTATTTGCGCGCGCAAATCACGGGTTAAAACATCACGAATATCCACATCTCCGATGCGGATCGCACCTTTCTGCGGGTCATAGAAACGAAGGAGAAGGTTTGAGAGCGTTGTCTTGCCCGAACCGCTGGCACCGACAAGCGCCACAAGTTTGCCAGCGGGAATGGCTAGTCCGATGTCGCGTAGTACCGGTTTCTCTTCGTAACTGAATGAAACCTGCTCGAATCGAACGTCGGCGCCCCGGGCTTGCAACGGCTTTGGCGTGACCGGCTCCGGAAGAGTGGATTGCGTCGCGAGCAGTTCAAAAACGCGATCGCTGGCGGCACGAGATTGTTCTAATTGCGCATGGAGTCGGACGAGTGACTTGAGCGGTTTGTACATCGAAAAGATGGCCAGAATAATTGTCAGGAAACCGCTCGCATCCGCTCGCCGCTGCGGGTCCAAAGCGAGGTAGGCGAAAACGAGCGCAAGCCCGATCGCTCCGACAAACTCGAGCAACGGCCCAGGGATTTCCATCGAACGAACGAGCCGCATGTAGTTATTACTGAACTGACGCGCGACGTTGCTGAATTGGCGCACCACAGGCTTTTCTAGGTTGTACGCCTTCACAATTCGGCTTCCGGAAAAACCTTCCATCATCAGGTGGGAAAGCTCGGCCACTTGGCTCTGCATGGTCCCGCTCGAATGGCGGACTTTGCGACTGTAGATAATAATCGGCGCGATGCAGACCGGAAGAACGACCAAAGAAATGAGAGTTAGTTTCGGTTGTTGCCAAAACAATAACGCCGCCACACCGAGAAGAGTCACGGGGTCTTTGAGCATCACTGGCATGGCATTGCTGATGATCAAGCGGAGTGCCTCGGTGTCGTTTATCAGCCGCGACATCAGCTCCCCAGTGCGGCTCTGGCTGAAAAAACTAATCGGCTGCTCCATCAGGTGCGCGAAGAGGCGGATTCGCAAATCGATGACCGCTCGCACCGAAACCCACTGCAGTAAATAGATGTTCAGGTAAGAGAGGATGCCTCGCAGAAAAAACACCACCGGGATGATAGCGACCAAGGCAATCACGAGCTTCGGTTGATCCACAACTGCGGCTTGAGAAAGCATTCCCGATTTCTCCAGCCAAAGACGCACGAACTCCGGCGCATGCTGCAACTTTTCAGCCAAAGGCGAGGCGCCAGCTGATGGGAAAACGACTCCGAAAATAAAGGTGACAGAGAGAATCATCAACGGCTCGAACAAGCCGCTGAAGACCCCCATTAGAATACCGAGCGTCAGCCTCAGCCAATACGGCCGGGCCAGCGAAAAGATTGAGGCAAGGAACGACAGCATCGTGGCGGAAGTTTGATGCGAAGGATAATTCAAATCGAGTCTTAACTAGGGACGCTCCAACTTGAGGCATGGCGGAGATCTGCCGCTCGCTTTAATGCCGGAGATTCTCTCGTGCGAGCAAAGTTTGAATCTGCACCGCTACGCTATCAGGTGAGATAGCCGTGAGACAGGCCGCCTGAGCAAAAGGTTCGCATCCCGAATGGCGGTGGTCCACGCAGCGACAGCAGGCCAAGAAGTAATGGTGTCGAGAATCCCGAGGCAGCCACCCCTCAAAGCCCGGTTGATCACGAAAGAGAGAAACTGTCGGCACCCCGAGCGCCAACGCCAAATGAACCACGCCGGAATCGGGACCAAAATGGAGAACGCAGCGTTTTAGGGCTGTCGCGAGCTGGCCAATGCTCATCACGGAAGGCAGCGCTTGCAATCGCGCGTCAGCCAGAGTGGAAATAAATTCCTGCAGCCGCGCCTGCTCCCGTGCTTTAGATGTTGCAGATACCACCAAGCGCAAACTGGGTTGCGTCTGCCACAATTTGCGAGCGAGCGAGACATAATGCGCAATCGGCCACTCCTTCAGTGGATTCGCAGAATTGAGGGAGAAGTGAATTGAGCCTGCGGCCACGTTTACTTCAGCCCACCCAGAGTCATTGGTTTCAAAACTCAGGTCAAAACGCGGTGCTTCGAGTGTGAAACCGCAGGCGGCCAAAACTTGGCGACGTTGTTCCAGCACAGGGAGGTTTTCACTCTGGCGCGAAACCCAGTGCGGGATGAGCCACTTATTCCAGAAATGGAATCGTCCACCTTGATGAGCCACCCGCCAGCGCGCACCAGTGAGGGCGGTGAGAATAATTGATCGGTCATTCCCTCCAAGGTTGAACGCTACGTCGAAGCGTTCGCGGCGCAGTGCGCGTATGATGGAAAACTGTTGGCGGAGCGATCGTTTCCCTGGAGCTAACTCCACAGGCCAGAGACGATCGACACACGAAGCCAACCGGCAAACATCACTCCCTAATGGAGTGGAAAGAAGATGGAGGCTGGCCTCTGGATAATGCCGCTTGATCTCCCAGAGAGCTGGAATGAGATGCACCGTATCCCCCAAAAAGCCGAGATCGACCACGATGATCTTCCGAGCATCGCGTGTGGCTGAGTAGAAATCCTTGGTCGCGCAAAGCACTATATTCCTTTCAGCCTAGTGGGCCTCACAGAGTGCGGCCATCAGAAAATAGATTTGTGCCATTGGGGATTTTTTCTTTTCACGCTCAGCAAACTCCGTTTGACTCCGGAAATGAGAGTCACTGGGTTCACCTTTATCCGCAACGGTAACGACTTGGGCTATCCTTTCGTGCCGTCGATTCGCTCACTCTTACCGCTGTGCGACGAGGTGGTTGTTAACGTGCCACGATCCACTGACGGCACGCTCGAAACTGTTCGAGCCATCGCCGACCCAAAGATTCGCATCATTGAAACCGAATGGGACGAGGCTCAACGAACTGCTGGCTTGGCGCTATCGCACCATACCAACCTCGCACTGCAACAGTGCACCGGCGATTGGTGCGTGTATATCCAAGGCGATGAAGTGCTGCATGAAGATGGCATTCCAGCCATGCGTGCCGCGATGGAACGTGAACTGAACAACCCACGCGTGGAGGGGTTGCTTGCGGACTACTCCCACTTTTACGGCAGCTTCTCGACCGAGGTTTACTCCCTCGGCTGGTATTGCAAGGAAGTGAGAGTCATTCGCCGCCTTCCCCGCATACGCTCCTGTGGTGACGCCCAAGGCTTTCGCACACTCGATGGCCAAAAGTTGCACGTGAAGAATTCCGGTGGTCGCTATTTCCACTATGGATATGCCCTCAACCCCGATGTGGCCCGCCGCAAACTTTCAAACCTCTCCACGCTCTACGGCGATCAAGCGGGCGTCGAACGGCAGGCGCAACGTCCTGCCCGTTTTTACGACGATGACCAAAAGGTCAAGCCGTTCTCCGGTGTCCATCCAACCGTGATGCGCGCCGTAGTGGCCGCCGCTGACTGGACCTATCATTCACGCAACCCGCTGATCCGCTTCCGCCGGGAATACTTCTGGGAAGACATCGCGCTGATTGTTAAACGTTGTACGGGCATTACTCTTGGCGTGCACAAAAATTATCGACTCATCAACTGAAATGAACCGGGTGCTCCCCATTTCTGTGTGCATCATCTCTGGCGCCGAAGCGCACCGCATCAATCGGGCACTCACCAGTGTCGCTGGCTGGACCAGCGAAATCCTCGTGCTATTGAACGAGGAAATTTCCGATGGCACCGATAAAATTGCCGAGAAGCATGGAGCGAAGGTTTTCCGCGAACCGTGGAAAGGACACATCGCGCAGAAAAACTCCGTGCAAGCCAAGGCTTCTCAGCCGTGGATTCTCGGATTGGATGCAGACGAAGCCGTTTCGCCCGCGTTGCGCGCCGAGATTGATCTCCTGTTTGCGAATCCTGCTAGTGCGCCGCAGCATGTCGCCTATCGATTTCCGCGCTGCACCTACTACTGTGAGCGCTGGATTCGCCACGGGGATTGGTATCCCGACCGTCAAACCCGTCTCTGGCGGCGCGGATACGCCCACTGGGCAGGGATGGATCCACACGACCGACTTGAAGTGAAAGGTTCCGTCGGTCGGTTACGCAGCGATTTGCACCACTTCACCAACGAGTCTATCAATCGACACGTCCAAAAAATCATCCCTTTCAGCGACGAATTCGTCCGCCAACACATCGCCGCAGGTAAAACAGCAAACGCGTTTGACCTCGCGATACGACCGTTGTGGCGTTTCGTGCGCGCTTACTTTTTCCGCCTCGGTTTTTTGGATGGCTGGCCCGGATACTACATCGCGTGGCTCAATGCCTTCTCGGCCGTCACCCGCTATGCGAAGATTCGGGAGGCCGCTTTAGGTAAGAAAATCAAGCGGTGAAATTATCGCTCATCATCAGCACTTATAACCAGCCGGCCGCGTTGGCGAAAGTGCTCAAAGGAATGTCGCTTCAGACGCGCTGGCCAGACGAAATCCTCATTGCCGATGACGGTTCCGGAGTTCCGACTCGAGAACTCATCGACGCTTGGCGGCACGAGGCGCAAGCGCCTGTTTATCACATCTGGCATCCAGACGATGGATTCCGAAAAACCATCATCTTGAACAAGACCGCGGCCGCAGCCACAGGCGACTACATTATTTTCCTCGATGGCGATTGCGTCCCGCACCCCGCTTTCATGGCGGATCATGCTGAGCTAGCCGAACATGGTTTCTGGGTTCAAGGTCGCCGTTGTTTCGTCGAGGAACGGTTTGTCCCCGAGTTTGTCCCGGGTAAAATCAGCATCTGGCAATGGATGTTTTCTCGGCGCATCACTGGCGTGCTCAAAGGAGTGCGGCTTCCTTTCCCGCTCGTAAGCCGCGATAAAAACCAACGTGGAATCATTGGTTGCAACATGGCCGCGTGGCGCGACGACGTCGTCGCGGTCAACGGCTTCGACGAGGAATACTCGGGCTGGGGCGGCGAGGATTCCGACCTCGGCACTCGCCTCTATCACTTGGGCCGACCTCGCAAATTTGTCTATGCCCGCGCCATCATTTATCACCTCAACCATCCTATGATGCCGCGTAATCATTTCGCTGCCAGCCGCGCGCGCCTGCAAGAAACGATACGTTCGCGCAAGATCCGTTGCGAACGCGGACTCGATCAGTATCCCGCCTCATCCTAATGGCAGAGACTTCCACGTGACTTCACCAGTTCCATTTCTGCCGCCGCTCAGAATTCTTCAGCTCAACTCGCTGCTCACGGGTGGCGGTACCGATGATCAATGCGTGAAGCTCGCCGCAGGCCTCCACCATCTCGGACATCGCGTCTGGGTCGCTGGCCCAGACGGTCGCGATTTTTCCGCGATAGTTAGAAACCTCGGCGTGCCGTTCCATCCCACGCCAAAAGAAGGCCCACTCAAGATGCGATTCATCTGGAGTGCCGGTCGTTTTATTCGTCGAGAGCAGATTCAGATCGTGCACGCACACCACGGACGAGACTACTGGCCAACCATTCTCGCCGCTCGAATTTCCGGCATGCATCCGAAAATCATCCTCACCCGCCACATGGCGAAAAGCCCGAGTTCATGGCCGAGTCGCTGCTTTCTCTTGGGGCAGTGCGATGCTCTCGTGGCGGTTTCTCACTTCGTCTCAAAAGTGCTCCGAGAAGGCGTCTATGAACCCAATTCTCCAGAACCGGAGCGGCGCAGCAGGCCGCCAATCCGAGGCGATCACTCGAAAATTCATGTCCTCTACGGCGGCATAGACATCAATCGCTTTCGTCCGTTGGATTCCACTGAAAGCGAACTCCAACGACGCGCGTGGGGCTTGGAGCGGCAGCACTATGCATTCGGCGTGGCAGGAGGTTACTCACTTCCCCGCGGCAAAGGGCAACGGGAATTTTTGCAAGCTGCCGCACGGATTCATCACGAAGTGCCCCACGCCCGTTTTCTCATCATTGGTCGCGGCAACATGGCCAATTTACTGCAATCGGATATCCAACGACTCGGCCTCACGGGCAAAGCGTGGCTGACGCCGTATTGTGACGACATGCCGATTGCGATGAATGCCTTGGATTGTCTGGTGCATCCACAGATAGGCACAGAGGCTTTTGGACTAGTGATTTGTGAGGCACATGCCTCCGGAAAACCAGTGATTGCCTCAAATCTCGATGGTATTCCCGAAGCGTTCGTCATCGGCAACCGCGGATGGCTCGTGCCACCCGAGGACGTCGGCCAGTTAGCGAAAGCAATGTTGCATGAAGCCAGTCAACCGCGAACGAACGAATCTGAACGGACCGAGCTGTATCGGCGAATGGAAAACGAATTCTCCATCTCAGCCTCTTCATCACGCGTGGCGGAACTTTATCGGAAACTGGCACGACGAGAGTGAAAATTTGTCGCGAGCGATGCGAGCTTGGTTCCATGAAGGCGAAAGGGTAAGAATCGCTCTGGAACGTGTCAGAAAACCAAACACATGAGCAATATGGCGGAACATCCCGAGGCGATTGAGAAACAGCTCGTCTTGCAGTTTTTTGGCCATCGTCGCGAAGGTTTCTTCATTGAGGTCGGCGCAAACGATCCCAAGGGCGGTTCGCAAACCTGGCTGCTGGAACAGAAAGGCTGGCGCGGCATTCTCGTGGAACCGCAGTCGGCATTTTACCAGCGACTGCTCAAAGAACGTCCGCACTCGCGCATCTACCGGGCGGCCTGCGGTTCGCCTGAAAAACGCGGCACCGCCACCCTTCATCTCGCCGTCCATGACGGTTTTTCCACCCTCCAGCCCCAAGTGGACTCCCATGGGATTGAATTTAGCGGCACGGAAACCGTGGAGTTGATGACGCTCGACGACATTCTGGCGAAGGAAAATAATCCGAAGGTCGATTTCATTTCCATCGACGTGGAAGGCCAGGAATTGGAGGTGTTGAGCGGTTTCAGTCTGGAGCGGCACCAACCGGCGCTCGTCCTCATCGAAGACGGCGTGCGCAACCTCGACAAACACCGGCACATGACAGGTCGCGGTTACAAGCTGGTCAAGCGGACGGTGCTGAACAACTGGTATGTACGGCGGGAGACGAAGTTTACTATGGTCACCGTAGGAGAGCGACTGGAACTGCTCCGTAAGATGTATCTCGCCACGCCGATCCGGCAATGGCGACTGGCAATGCGGCGACGCAAAGCCCGAGCCTGAAATCCTCACCCGCAAATGAGAAAAATCCGAATCGACTTCTGCGACTTTGGTTCCAACGTAAGCAAGACAGATAACTTTCTCTACCGGATACTTTCCGAGCGATTCGAGCTGGAGTTGTGTGATCAAGCGGATTACCTGATTTACGCTTCGCACGGCCACGAGCATCGAATGCATTCCAGTACCCGGATTTTCTTTTCGGGTGAATCTGCCCCGCCAGACTACCGCGAATGTGATTATTCAATCACCTGCCGAAAGGTCGATGACCCACGGCACCTGCAGTTACCTTTTTACGTGCTCTACGGCGACGCAAAGGAAATTCAAAAATCCGGCGAAGATCCAGGCGCCATTCTCGCCTCAAAGACAAAGTTTTGCAGCTTTGTCGTTCGTAGTCACAATCCGCGATTGAATCGGAACCGGCTGGATTTTTTCCAACGCCTGTCGAGATACAAGCGCGTGGACTCTGGGGGCGAGTTCATGAACAACATTGGCGGCCCCGTCCAAGGATATTCTCGCGGCAAAATAGATTTTCTTCGCGCGTACAAATTCAACATCGCCTTCGAGAACAAATCGGCGCCAGGCTACACGACCGAGAAGATTTTTGAGCCGATGTCAGCGCGTTGCATGCCGATTTATTGGGGCAACCCATCCATCTCCGAGGAATTCGATACAGGTAGTTTTTTAAACTATCACGACTTCCCAAGCGAAGAGGCGCTCATCGAAAAAATCATCGAACTGGATCGCGATGATGCGATGTATCTGAAACTCCTCCAGCGCCCCTACTTTTACAACGATCAGCCGAACCTTTTTTTTAGCCGGCAGCGGTTGCTCGATTTCTTTGAGAGAATTTTCACCACACCAATCGCTCCGGCATCCTTTCGCCGAACGTCATTCTTTTTTGGCCGCTGGATACCCGTTAAACGCCATCACCCCCACCCGTTAGGGGTGCAATCAACGTTTCCAAAGTAAGCGTTCCATCAACGGTGTGATAACTACCGATTCAAGGGATCCGTCCCACTACACTTCTCTGGCCCCATTCCAGACCCTCTTTAATTTAGGACTCCCCATCCTCACGTATCACAAACTTGGGCCTCGTCCGCGGAATGCGCGCCTCAAAGGACTTTACGTCAGCGAAAAACTATTTGGTCAGCAACTGGCTGAACTACGCGCCGCGGGGTTCACGACAATTCCTCTGCCTCCAAATGGAGACGAGCGACCTACACAGCACCGGCGGATCACGCTCACCTTTGATGACGGTTACCAAAACGTTTTTCGATACGCACTTGAGCCGCTCGCCAGCAACGGATTCCGTGCGATCCAGTATCTCGTAGCCGCACGCCTCGGTCTGACCAATGACTGGGACGTGCGAATCGGCGAGGCGTCGGAAGCTCTGATGGATGAAACCGAAGTGCGTGAATGGCTGGCGGCTGGACACGAAATTGGATCACACACCTTGACTCATCCTCACCTGACTCAGGTTTCCGCCCAGCAAGCGCGAACGGAAATCCAAGACAGCAAAAAACATCTCGAGGACACCTTTGGAGTTCTCGTACGCCATTTTTGCTATCCTTACGGCGACTGGAATCCCGCGATTCGAGACATGGTCATGGAAGCCGGTTACGCGAGCGCCAGCACTACACTCCACGGCGTAAACACGATAGACACCTCCCCATTTGAATTGAGGCGAATCACAGCCCGATATCCTTCTAGAAACTGGCAGCTTATCTGGCGTGGTTTGCGCAGCCTCTTCCAACGTCAACGCCAATAACGCGGTGCCGAGGTCAGTCCGAATACCCCGTAGGATGCTGCCGGTGCCAATCCCATGCGGTCTGGACAATGTCCTCAATTCGTGTGAAGTGGGCTTGCCATCCAAGATCACGCCTCGCTTTTGCGGGGTCCGCCACCAACGACGGCGGATCGCCAGCACGCCGCGGCTTTAATACCGAGGGGATTTTTGCTCCAGTCACTTTCTCGCAAGCAGCAATCACTTCGCGCACAGAAAAGCCATGGCCAGTTCCCAAGTTGTAGTAACCCGACACGTCTGGATTCAAAGCTGAGACATGGGCGGCTGCTAAGTCTGAGACATGGATGTAATCGCGAACGCACGTGCCGTCAGGTGTCGGATAGTCGCCCCCAAATATTTCGCATTGTTTTGCCTGACCCAAAGCCACTTTCAAGACATTGGGGATCAAATGCGTCTCGATGCGGTGATGCTCGCCAAAAAGATCGATTGCCCCAGCGGCATTGAAATAACGGAATGCCACAAATGAAATCCCGTGAATCTGCCGATACCAGCGCAGCATGCGCTCGAATGTCAGCTTCGTTTCCCCGTAAACATTCGCCGGACGAAATGGCAATTCTTCGGTGATTGGCAACGTGTCGGGTATTCCATACACAGCGCAGGTGGAACTGAAAACAATCTTACTAACACCGGCAGCTACCATTGCCTCCAGAAGATTCAGTCCGCCGCCAACGTTGTTTCGATAATACTTCCCAGGATTAGCCATCGATTCCCCAACCAACGCGTTCGCAGCAAAATGGATAACGGCTTGCGGCTTCACTTCAGCAAACACGCGATGCAAACCTTCCAAATCCCCCAAGTCTCCGACGATCAGACGGGCATCCGAATGAATCGCCGCGCGATGTCCCTCGCTCAAGTTATCAAAAACAACGACCTCGTGTCCCGCTCGCATCAATTCATCGACACAAACAGAGCCGATATACCCCGCCCCACCTGTTACTAAAACGCGCATGGAATCTCTTTTAAAGCATCAACTCTCAGGGCGAACATTAAGGCTCGAAACCTCTCCGAGCCACAAGCAAATGAGGAAACCAACCCGTCGCAAAAAGAAAGTGGTGCCCCGGCTAGGACTTGAACCTAGAACAAACACTAATGAACACAGCCGCTTCGTCAACTCTGGACACAAATACGGACACAGCGGGGGCATTTTGGAGGATTCCGCGCTGGACGAGGTGATTCGGTCGTGGTCGGAATTGTCGTCCGAAATTCGGACCGCGGTGCTGGCGATTATCAAGGCGGCCGGCATTCGTAAAGGAGGGGCGCATGATTAGGTTTGGGGTGTCCGGGTCTCGCGCTAGCAATCGGCCCGGGCCGGCCCGAGGCCCATATGCCTTTTGGCCGTCTGCGCAAGACCCGTCCGGCGCGCGGCGCGCCGGGCGGAATGAGACCCTAGAAGCTTCGGTGCCCGCGCGGGGGTGGCTTTGCTGGTCCCGCGCTATGCGCGTACGCACGGCGAGGGAAATGTTCCCATGCCACGGGGCGTTCGAGTTAAGCGCCAACTGCGGGAGCACTTCTCCCACTTTCAAAGCCGAGAACCTCTACACGTTCTCAATATTTTCCGAGCAGAAGTCCGCGATGGATTTTCGCTCTCTCTTTTTCACTGAGGCGTTGACACGCCGGCTGGCTAACATGCCCCCGGAAGAGTTGGCAGTCTCTAGCGTGACGAATCGGAATCACTGTTCCGAGGGCCAGGCCGGGTAGGATGTACACTCGCTATCCGCTCCTGTAGGGGCCCCACGCCCCCGGCCGGAGCCGCGCGCAGCGCGGCCCGGACGGGAGGCGAAGGGGTAGCTTGTAAGGATAATTGTGAACAGAAATAATGTTGTGAAATGGAGCGGAATCCGTCCTGACACGGAGAGACAAAAAATGACTTGCGCGAAAATGATTCCAGATTACCTTGGTCCTGTTGCATCCTTGCAACCGGCGACACTAGCTGTTCCTGCAGCGAATTTTTGCATCGGTCCACTGGCCGACATTCGCAAGCTGCGGAAAAATCGTACTAACTCCCAACTGGGCCCTCGTTGTTTGCTGGCTTGTTATCACAAGCCGATGAACTCCGAGGTGTGTTATGCACATCAACCTAAAAGGAACAGCGGTATGAAAGAACAGATATTGGAATCAAGTGCGGTGCAGCTGGTGAACAAGCGGGAACTATCTCGATTGCTCTCCTGCTCGACTCGCACCATCGAGCGACTGGTGGCCCGTGGCGAACTGCCGCTGCCGTTCAAGATTGGTCACGGCAGCCGGTTCTCTCTTTCGGACATCCATCACTACATCGAGTCTTTGAAGGGCCAGCGCGGGATGCAGCCGCCACACGCCTAGCCATGATTTGCTTCGTTTACAAACAAAGCGGGCGACGGCTCTATTCGGGCCGCTATCAACTCGACTCGTCCGCGCCTCTGGTGAGGGTTCCCTTGCGCACAACGGACAAGCAGGTGGCCCAGCAGCGCTTGAACCAAATCGTGCTGGATGCGGACCGCGAACGCTCGGGGCTGGCTGTGCCAAAACCGATGCGTGAGGCAGCCCAGAAATCGATTACGGACCACGCAGGTGAATATTGTGATGACCTGGCGGCAATGGGCCGCTCCCCAGAGTACGTGTACACAGTCCAGAAACGTTTGGAACGGATATGCCGAGAGAGCGGATGGCATCGGTGCGCGGACGTGACGCCGGACAGCTTCGTGGCATGGCGCAAGAGGCAGAGCAAATCGCCGAAGACGCTCAATGAGTACCAAGCCACGCTCGACGCGTTCTTCAACTGGATGAAGAGGCAGGGCCGCTATTTGTGCAATCCACTCGAAGTGGTCGGCAAGGTCGAAGAGCGAGGCAAAGCGACCTTTCAACGCCGCGCGTTCACCGTGGGGGAAATGCAGCGCCTCCTGACTGTATCAGGCGAGCGCATGCCGGTGTATCTCCTGGCCGTCAACACAGGGCTGCGGCGTGCGGAGCTGACGGCGCTACGCAAGGCCGACGTGTATCTGAACGGCGATGACCCGTATCTACTTGCACGAGCTTCGACGACCAAAAACCACAAGGATGCCGTGCAGTGGCTAAACGAAGAGGTCGTGGAAGCGTTGCGATCGCTGGTGGCGGCAGGATCCCCGGAGGAATCGTTGTTCCTCTGCGTGCCGTCCATGGCGCAATTTCGAGCGGACCTTGAGGCATCTGGCATCTCCTATGAGGACTCCACCGGGCGACGGGTTGACTTCCACGCGTTGCGCTATACGTTGGCGACTAATCTGACGCTGACAGGGGCAGCTCCCCGGACGGCGCAGGAGGTGATGCGGCACAGCGAGATTTCTTTGACGATGAAGACCTACACGGACAAGCAGATGCTGCCGACGCACGATGCGACGCAGAATCTTCCCCGTTTTCTGACCCCAGAAAAGTGGACACAAATACGGACACTAAAAACTGGCGCGGACGGTCTGGACGTGTCGCGAGCTGTCACGGATGAGGATGGCGACGAAGCGAATGAAACGCCTGACACCATTGGTGATTGTCAGCGCGTGACGGCGGATGTCGGCATCCGTCGCAAAAAGAAAGTGGTGCCCCGGCTAGGACTTGAACCTAGAACAAACAGATTAAGAGTCTGCTGCTCTACCATTGAGCTACCGAGGCTCCCAAAAGGGATGGCGTTTATCCCAACATCCCATCCTCTTGTCAACACCTCCTTCGGTTGCGCGGCATGTTCGTGCGAACTGCCATCAAACATCCGCGCGGACTCACTTCGATGAAGATTCCGGCAACTCCAATATGGCTTTCGCCGCACGACCGCTTGCGCCGGTTTCACCGAGCGATTGTACCACGCGCGTCAACTTTGATTTCACGACCTCACGGAGTTCGGCGTTGTCCAAAAACTTGAGCGCAGCGTCCTCTAAATTCTCCGGAGTCGCTGCGCTTTGGATGAATTCGGGATAGATCGGTTCATCGGCGAGCAGGTTTGGCATCGCGAGATATTTCACCTGCACGATTTGGCGGCCGATGATGTAGGTCGGCCATGAGGTGCGATACATCGCCACAGTCGGCACACCGAAAAGCGCGCACTCGAGCGTCACCGTCCCAGTCGAAGCGATGGCTGCGGTCGCCGCTGCGAGGGCTTCTGACAAGTCGCCGATTTGCAAAGTGACTGAATCCAGTGCGTCACCAACAACAGTACGAGTAAGCCGGACCATCTCGTCACTGGGGAGAACCATTCGCGCTCGCACGTCGGGACGGGCGGCTTTGATTCGTTCCCACGCGGCGAGCATCGGCGGCAAATGTCGGCGCAACTCCGAGACTCGGCTTCCTGGAAGCAAAAGCAACTCGCTCCCCTGCCCGTCGATTTTCACCACCGCTACTTTGGTGTGACGTTCGATGATCGGATGCCCCACGAACTCGACGCGCAGCTCCGGCACGCGCGCCGCGTACCACGATTTCTCGAACGGCAGAATGCTCAGCAGCAGATCGTAGTCGCGCGCCATTTGAAAAGCGCGACTGGGGCGCGAGGCCCAGACTTGCGGCGAGACGTATTGGACAATCTTCGGCGACCAGTTGTGGAAGATGCCTCGACGTCGTCGCACTTCACGGCGAATGGCCGCGGCGAAACGTCGGTTAAACCCGGAGAAATCCACGCACACGATCACGTCCGGTTGGCGCTCGCAGGCCAGATGCAGCAAACGGTCGAAGAGGCGTTTGAATTGTCCGTATTTGCGAACGGCTTCCCAGAGACCGATCACCGAATGTTGCGTGAGATCAAAGGCCAACTCCACGCCCGCTGCCGCCATGTTCGGTCCGCCGGCGCCAAAGAATCTCGGCACGTGCGGCACGCATTCCGCGCGCAACGCCGCGACCAGTTCGGCAGCGAGAAAATCTCCGCTGGCCTCTCCGGCGATGAGCATGACGCTGGAGGGTTTCATCGAAAAGACTACTTGAGAGCCTGAATCTGGCGCGTGATCTCGAAGGCGAGGTCGAGCGCGAGCTTGGCAGATTCGCCGCTGACCTTCGGCGTGCGCCGCTGCTGGACGCACTCAACGAAGTGCCGCAGTTCGAGCTTGAGCGGCTCATCTTTCTCGATTGGCACGGGCTCGCGCACGATGCGTTTGCCCCCAAATTCGCTCACGATGGTCGAATCTTTCGAGGCGAGCAGTTTCTTGAACAGCGAACTTTCCGACTCGTCTGCGCGCGCGATGCGGTAGATGAAACCCTCCTGCGCGCGGTAATCGAGCGACACGTAACTGGGCTGCGCGCCGCCGCTGAACACGCGGATCTTGCGCATCCGCTCGGGGCTCACGCGGCTAGCGGTGAGATTGGCCACACAGCCGTTCGCGAAACGCAAACGTGCGTTGGCAATGTCCTCCGACGCGCTGAGCACCGCGATGCCCGTGGCGTCCACACTCGTCACCGGCGAGTTCACGAAAGCCAGCACCGCATCAATGTCGTGAATCATCAGATCGAGCACCACGCCGATATCCGTGCTGCGACCGGGATGTGGCGAAAGGCGGTGCGACTCGATGAAGCGCGGCTGCGTGGCGATTCCCTGCAGATAGGTGAACACCGGATTGAAACGCTCCACGTGCCCGACTTGCAGCAGGCTGTTGTGCTGCTGCGCGAGTTGGACCAACTCCTGCGCCTGCGCGGCGTGGTCGGTCATCGGCTTTTCGACGAGCAGATGCCGGCCTTGTTGAAGCAACGGCTTCGCGAGTTCGAAGTGCGTGACCGTCGGCGTCACGATGCTGAGCGCGTCGCTTGCGGCGGCGGCTTCGGCCACGGAGGCGAACACGCGCACGCGATGTTTATCGGCCACGCGCTTCGCCGCCTCGGTGTTCGGATCAAACACGCCGACGAATTCGACGAGGCCTGCCGCCGCCATCTCGGCGTAGATGCGCGCGTGCTCTTTACCGAGCGATCCGGTGCCGAGCACGGCGACTTTTACTTTCAAAAGCACGCGCGAGATATAGAAGCACGAGCGAAAAGTTGGAAGCTTGAACCGCGCTGCGTCGTCTGTTTTCATCGGGATGAAACACGCCATGCTATGAACCGCCGCACCTTTCTAAAAAGCTCGTTCGCCGCCGGCACGCTCGCCGCATCGCCAGCTTGTGCAGCGGACACGGCATCCGCCGTTCCAGCTCGCCCACGACTGCGCATCGGCTTCCTCGGCATGGAACACTCCCACGCCGCGGGCAAACTCAGCGCCGTCCAAGCTTCGCCCGAATGGGAACTCGTCGGCATTTGCGAAGAGAAGGTCCCTCTGCGCGAGCAGTTACAGAAGCAGGGCATTCGCGTTTTGTCTCAAGCGGATTTGTTCCGCGATGCACAGGTGATCGCCGTGGAATCGCCGGTGCGCGACCATTACCGCCATGCAAAGGCAGCGCTGACCGCGGGCAAACACATTCATGTGGAAAAGCCGCCCGCCGTTTCGCTCGCGGAGTTCAAGGAGTTGCAGGCGCTGGCGCTCCAAAATAAGCGACTGATGCAGATGGGCTACATGTGGCGCTACAATCCCGGCATCGCGAAGATTATTGAAGCCGTGCGCGAAGGCTGGCTCGGCGATGTGACATCGATCCGTTGCTCGATGAACTCGTTCTACAACACGCCGGCCGGGCGGGCGGAGGTGGCGGAGTTTCGCGGGGGCGGGATGTTCGAACTCGGCAGCCACCTGATTGACGTCGTGGTGCGATTGCTCGGCCGTCCGGAGAAAATCACGCCCACGCTCCGCTCGCACGGACGTTTCGATGACAAGCTTGTGGACAACGCCGTAGCGCTCTTCGAGTATCCGCGTGCGCTCGCGACCATCAGCATCAACCTGCTTCAACCGAATCCCCACGGGCGCCGTTTCTTTGAAGTGATCGGCTCCAATGGCACCGCGTTGCTCCAACCGATTGAGCAGCCAGTGTTACAGATCGACCTCGCCAAACCCGCCGGCCCGTACGTGGCGAAGCAGCAGTCCGTGCCGTTGCCGAAATACCAGCGCTACGCCCCTGAGTTCGCCGACCTCGCCGACACTCTTCGCGCTGGACGGCCGCTTGCCGTGACTCCGGAGACCGACCTGCTGGTCCAAGAGTGCCTGCTCAAGGCGTGCGAGATGTAGCGTCGGAATTGCTCTTGCGGCGCTTGCGCACGATTGCCTAGATTCCGCGCGTGGGACTCGAAATGAACATCCTGACTGTGTTCGCCGCCTATCTGCTCGGCTCGATTCCGACTGGCTATCTCTTGGCGCGCGCCAAAGGCATCGACATCCGCACCGCCGGCAGCGGTAACATCGGTGCGACGAATGTCTTTCGTATCCTCGGCAAAGGCCCCGGCATCTTCGTGCTGCTCGTGGATGCGCTGAAAGGTTTCGCCGCCGCCGCCTTCCTGCCCACGCTCCTGTTGGGAGCGCCCTGTTGCGCCTCCGATCAACTCGGCGACACACATCTTTCGCTCATCGCGGGCATCGGCGCGATTCTCGGCCACAACTACACTTGCTGGCTCAAATTCAAAGGCGGCAAAGGCATCGCCACTACGGCGGGCGTCTTTCTCGCGCTCACGCCAGTCGGCCTCGGATTGGCATTCGGCGTGTGGCTGATGGTCTTCGGCCTGAGCCGATACGTCTCACTCGCTTCGATCGCCGCCGCCGCTGCCCTGCCCTTCGCCATCTGGTTCGATCATCTGTATCGGAATCCACTGGGCGACCCCGCGCTCATCGTCATCAGCGCGGTGCTCGGTGCGCTGGCGATTTACAAACACAAAGCAAACATCCAACGCCTGCGCGCCGGCACGGAGAGTCGCGTCGGTCAAAAGAAGTCTGAACCGAAATCGGAAGCATCGCCCGACGCTGGGCCGCAGAAAATCACGGTGCTCGGCGCGGGCGCATGGGGCACGGCGCTGGCGAAGCTGCTCGTCGAGAACAGCCACACGGTGACGCTGTGGGGACACGATACCGCGACGCTCGACGAGATCCGCCGCACACGTCGCAACGCACGACTGCCGGGCACCGAGCTTCCCGAGGCGCTGAAGTTCGAGAGCGATCTGTTAAAGTCGGTGGAAGGCGCGCAAGCGGTGGTCATCGCAATCCCTTCCCAATCACTGCGCGCAGTGACGGCGAAGCTCGCCCACTTTGAAGGCATCGTCATCAGCGTCACCAAAGGCATCGAGTTCGACACCGGCTTGACGATGAGCGGCATCCTCGCGCAGACAATGCCGCGCGCTCGGGCGGTCGCATTGTCCGGCCCGTCGTTCGCCATCGAGGTGACGCGAGGCGTGCCGACGGCGGTGGTCGCCGCGGCGCACGACACGGCCACGGCGCGCGCGGTGCAGGCGCTGTTCCATCGGCCGACCTTCCGTGTTTACACCAGCACCGACATTGGCGGCGTGGAACTCGGTGGCGCGCTGAAGAACGTGATGGGCATCGCGGCGGGCGTTTGCGACGGGCTCGGCTTCGGCGACAACGCGAAGGCCGCGCTGGTCACGCGCGCCATTGCTGAGATGCGGCGGTTCGGCGTGGCTCGAAGCGCACAGACGGAGACGTTCGCCGGACTGAGCGGGCTTGGTGATTTGACGGCGACCTGTTTCTCGAAGCTCAGCCGCAACCGCGCCTTGGGCGAACGCATCGGGCGCGCTGAACCGATTCACTCCTCGAGCGGCACACCGCTGGCGGAAGGGTATCCGACGGCGAAATCGGCGCATCAACTCGCGCGCCAGCTCGGTGTGGAAGCGCCGATCATCAACGAGGTGTACGCGATGCTTTACGAAGGCAAGCCGCCGGCGAAAGCGGTGCAGAATCTCCTCACGCGCGAGTCGAAGGCGGAAGATTGATTGCGCGCGCCGCAACGGCGCGATTCAGAAAGGCTCAGAGCAGCTTCGTGATGCGCGCGAGCAGATCGTTGTATTCCTCGAGCGCGGGAAATTCCGGGAACTGCTTCTTGATCGCCTCGGGCGCGTGGAAAAGAAACCCGTGATGCGCCTCGGCGAGCATCGTGGTGTCGTTGAAGGAATCCCCGGCGGAGATCACTTGATAATCCAGCGCCTTCAGCGCGGCGACGGCTTTCCGCTTCTGATCGTTCTGGCGCAGCTTGTAGTTCACGATACGGCCGTTCTCGATCACGAGCCGGTGGCAGAGGATCGTCGGCCAGTCGAGCTGGCGCATCAGCGGTTGAGCGAACTCCTCGAACGTGTCGGAAAGAATGATGACCTGCGTGCGCTCGCGCAACGCGCCCATGAACTCCCGCGCACCGGCGAGCGGATGCAAGGTGCCGATGACCTCTTGAATATCGGCGAGCTTGAGCTTGTGCTGGTCGAGGATCTTGATGCGGTTGGTCATCAAGAGATCGTAATCCGGCTCGTCGCGCGTGGTGAGGCGCAGTTCGGCGATGCCGGTCTTCTCCGCGACGGCGATCCAGATTTCCGGAACGAGAACCCCTTCCAAATCGAGTGTGACGACGGACTGTTTCATCGCCGCGAAGTGTGGCAAAGGCGTAGCAGCGCTGTCGAGCGAATGAAAAACGGCGCGAACCTCGCGGTCCGCACCGTTTCTAATCACTGGATAAATCTCAGTCGTTGTAGCCTTCTTCGCCGTGCTCGGCGAGGTCGAGGCCGACGGTCTCGACCTCCTCGCTGACGCGCAGGCCGACGACCTTATCCACGACCTTGGCGATGATGATCGTCGCGACGACGGACCAGATAATCCAAATGGCCGCCGCCTTGAGCTGCTCAATCCAAAGGCCGTTGCTGATGAGCGTTTTTAGATTCCCATCGAGGTTAGCATTCACATTCGACGTCGCAAAGACGCCCGCGAGAATGGTGCCGAGCGTGCCGCCGATGGCGTGAACGCCGAAGGTGTCGAGCGTGTCGTCGTAGCCGAAGCGACGCTTCAACGCGGTGCAGGCAAAGTAAGTCGCCGCGCCGGCGAGAGCGCCGATGAGCAGCGCGTGTTTCGGCTCCACAAAACCGCACGCGGGCGTGATGGTCGCAAGACCGCCGATGGCGCCGGAACAGAAGCCGAGCACGCTGGGCTTGCCCTTGACGACGTACTCGATCATGCCCCAGACGAAGGAGCCGACGGCAGCGGAGAGTGTAGTGGTGACGAAGGCGTTGGCGGCAATGGTGTCCGCCGCGACGGCCGAGCCGGCGTTGAATCCGTACCAGCCGACCCAAAGCATTCCGGTGCCAATCGAGCAGAGCACGAGGTTGTGCGGCGGCATCGGCTCTTTGCCGTAGCCGAGGCGCGGTTTGAGGATCAAGCAGAGCGCAAGTGCGGACCAGCCGGAGGTGATGTGGACGACGATGCCGCCGGCGAAGTCGATGGCTTTGATGGCGGCCTTGTCATTGGCGAGGCCGTTCATCCAGCCGCCTTGACCCCAGATCATGTGCGCCGCGGGGAAATAGACGAGGAACATCCAGAGCGTGACGAAGAGGAGCACGGCGGAGAACTTCATGCGCTCGGCGATGGCACCGACAATGAGCGCAGGGGTGATGATGGCGAACATCATCTGGTACATCGCCCAGACGTTGTGCGAAACCCAGTTGGCGTAGGTGGTGTTGGGCGCACCGTCCACGCCGTTCAGCATGAAATACTCCGTGCCACCGTAGAACGGACAGCCTTTGCCGAAGGTGAAACTGTAACCGACGGTCACCCAAAGAATCGTGACCAGACCGACGAGCCCGATACATTGGGCGATAACGGAGAGAACGTTCTTGCGGCGCACGAGGCCGCCGTAAAAGAGCGCGAGACCGGGGAGCGTCATGAAGAGCACGAGCGCGGTGCTGATCATCATCCAACCATTGTGGCCGGGACCGGGGCCAGAAATCTTCGATTCAACCTTCTCCGCGTGCGGACGCGCGGCGTTGTTGATGTAAGCCTCGAGGTCATCGAGACGCTGCTCCGTAGTAGGCGCGGCTTTCGTAGGCGCGACTTTCTTGTCCGGCGCATCAGCGGCGATGGCGTCAAAAGCGCCAAAGGAAAACGCGATTAACAGAGCGAGGTACAGGAGAGTTTTTTTCATCGGAGGATGTTTGAGTTACGCTGATCAGACGGCCTGCTCGCCCTTCTCCTCGGTGCGGATGCGGATGGCTTGCTCGATGTTCGTGACGAAGATTTTGCCGTCGCCAATCTTGCCTGTCTTCGCAGCCTTGATGATGGCGGCGATGGCGGCGTCCACCTTGTTATCAGCCACGACCAACTCGAGTTTGTTCTTCGGCAGGAAATCCACGGTGTACTCGCTGCCGCGGTAAATCTCGGTGTGCCCTTTCTGACGCCCGAAACCTTTAACCTCGGTAACGGTCATTCCCTCGATCCCGATTTCGTGGAGGGCGTCCTTCACCTCCGCGAGCTTGAATGGCTTGATGATGGCCTCGATTTTCTTCATGCGCGTTGCTGGTAATTTGTTGGTTGGTTACGGCGAAACTGCTTGGGCGCGAAGGGTGGAGAATATGAATCTAAATGGCAAATGGTTTTGATGAGCCGTTTTCAGTTTTATTTGAGAAAAGAAAAACGGCGCGAACCTCGTGGTCCGCGCCGTCGTGAGAATCAGAAGGGTTTCGCCTTACTTCTTGGCCTTCTTGCCGCCGGTGGTCGGCACCGTGGCGATGGTCTGCAGGATACGGCTGGCGATCTTGTACGGGTCGCCCTGCGAGTTCGGCCGGCGGTCTTCGAGGTAGCCGCGATAGTTGTTGTTCACGAAACTATGCGGAACGCGGACGGAGGCGCCACGGTTGGCGATGCCGTAGTTGAACTTGTCGATGGACTGCGTCTCGTGCAGGCCGGTGAGGCGGAGGTGGTTGTCCGGTCCGTACACCGCGATGTGCTCGTTCTTGTACTTGTCGAACGCGGCCATAAGGGCTTCGAAGTAGTCCTTGCCGCCGATGTCGCGCATGTGCGTGGTCGAGAAATTGGAGTGCATGCCGGAGCCGTTCCAATCCACGTCTTTGCCGAGCGGCTTGCAATGCCAGACGACGTCCACCTCGTACTGCTCGCAAAGGCGAAGGAGGAGGTAGCGGGCCATCCAGACTTGGTCGGCGGCGTTCTTGGAACCTTTACCGAAGACCTGGAATTCCCACTGGCCCTTCGCCACTTCGGCGTTGATGCCTTCGTGGTTGATGCCGGCGTCGAGGCAGAGTTCGAGGTGCTCGTCCACGATCTCGCGGGCGATGGAACCGACGTTCTTGAAACCGACACCGGTGTAGTATTCACCCTGCGGGAAGGGGAAGCCCGAATCCGGGAAGCCGAGCGGCTTGCCGTCCTGGTAGAGGAAATATTCCTGCTCGAAGCCGAACCATGCGCCGGGGTCGTCGAGGATGGTCCCGCGGGCGTTGCTCGGATGCGGGGTCTTGCAATCGGGCATCATCACTTCGCACATCACCAGCACACCATTTTCCTTGGTGGCATCGGGATAGACAGAGACGGGTTTGAGCATGCAATCCGAGGTGCGTCCTTCGGCCTGCCTCGTGGAACTGCCGTCGAAGCCCCAGAACGGGAGTTCTGCCAGCTTCGGGAAGTTCTTGAATTCTTTGACTTGAGTCTTGCCGCGCAGATTGGCGACGGGCTCGTAGCCGTCGAGCCAAATGTATTCGAGTTTGTATTTAGCCATGTCCGTGTGTGTTGTGTGAGTTCAGGTTGTTCTAGCACCAGCCAAAGTCGCTTCACAACTCAGGCACCTTCGCTCGTCCTAGCAGCGGGAATGCCACGACGCAAGAGTTTTGCTGTGTAGATTGAGAAAAATGATATTCCAAAGGATTTCCGCACAAAAAAACTTCCCTCTATTTCTGGCTCAACAAACGGAATCTGTGGATATTTATGCAGGGTGAATGAATTTGTTCGATGTGTTCTGCGCATTTGATTCACTTCCAATACGTCAAACTTTTCAAGATGACGCCCAGACGCAGACTGAAACGGCACGCCACAGGATGCTAAAAGTCAAAGACACACTCCGCTCGACCGTGCATCTCGGGTTCGATGGCCGAGTGTTCAAGACCTACCACGGCCCGAACGCTGGCGAACGTTTTGCGAACGAAGCGCATGTGCTGCGCCATCTGGAAACGCGCGGCTGCAGATTTGTCCCTCGTCTGCTTGAATCTGATCCAATCCAACTACGTATCGTTACCACGAACTGCGGGAGTCGCGTCGAGCACCTTGATGAGAAACGCCTGCGTGAACTGTTCGCTGAGCTGGAACAATTCGGCGTGCGCCACGACGATCCTGATATTCGCAACGTCACTTACCGTGGAGCCGACGGGCGTTTTTGCGTGATTGATTTTGAGTTGGCCACCATTCTGCCTGGATTCGAAAAACTGCCGTCATGAGACAGCACGTGCCGCCCCAAACCGTCGCCACTGCTCCAGCCTTGCTGAGGTGGTCCGGTTGGACGGACTGCGGAAAAGTCCGCTCCAACAATGAGGATTCCTTTCTCGGCATCCGGTTCGACTCCAGAGAAGTCCAGCATCTTGGAAAAACCGGCGAAGCCTCGTTCGAAGGAATGGATTTAGTCTTTGCCGTGAGCGACGGCATGGGCGGCGCGCGCGCCGGCGAATTTGCCAGCCGCATCGCCGTGGAAAAGATCACGACGTTATTGCCCCGCGCATTCAAGCAAACCGCCGCTGGTTTCAAAAACGATTTTCCAGATGTCCTTACGGAACTTTACGCTCAAATCCATCGCGCGCTCGTGTTCGTCGGCGAAAGTTACGATGAGTGTCGTGGCATGGAAACGACGCTGAGCCTCTGCTGGTTCACGCCGGGCTGGATGTGCTTCGGCCACATCGGCGACAGTCGGATTTATCATCTTCCAAAAGGTAGCAACGAAATCAAGCAGCTCAGCCACGACGACACGCACGTCGGCTGGCTCTACCGGACCGGCCAGATCAACGACCGTGAGGCGCGAACGCATCCGCGGCGCAACGTCCTCCAGAAAGCGCTGGGCGGCACCAGCCAGTTCGTGGATCCGCAGGTGGGCGCGGTGGCCTGCGGGCGGGGCGACATTTTCCTCCTCTGCACCGACGGCCTCGTGGACGGCCTGTACGACAATCAACTCATCGAACAATTGCGGTCGGCGTCCCCCGCCCAGCCGAACGACAACGTGGCGCGGCGTCTTGTTGAAGCATCGCTGGCAAACAGCGGCCGCGATAATACCACCGCGCTGGTGATTGAAGTGGTCTGAAATTGTTTCGGCTGGCGCGAATTGTTCCCGTTCAAAAAAAGACCCGCCGCGCCAGTTTCCTGACGCGGCGGGTGTGCGAGAATTACAGCTTAACCGTGGTAGCCTTCTTCGCCGTGTTCGGCGATATCGAGACCGGCGGTCTCGGTATCTTCGCTAACGCGGAGGCCGATTGTCAGATCAATGACCTTGGCGATGATGTAGGTGGCCACCACCGAGAGGACGATGGTGAAGAGGATCACTTTGCACTGCGCCGTCCAGAGGCCGCCCTCTTTGACGAGCTTGGCCAAGCCGTTCTTGCCGGCCACGCCTTCGACAAGCAAGTTGCCGTTGACAGCGCCGTCCGCGAAGATGCCGGTGAGGAACGCGCCGAGCGTGCCACCCACAGCGTGTATGCCGAAGGTATCAAGCGCGTCGTCATAGCCGAACATCGCTTTGATCTTGGTGCAGGCGAGAAAGGGAATGACACCCGCTAGGATGCCGATCCACACTGCCGAGCCGACGGTCACGAAACCGCAGGCTGGGGTCACCACAACGAGACCCGCCACCGCACCCGAGCAGAAGCCGAGGATGCTGGGCTTGCCCCGGAATATCCACTCAGTCATCGCCCAAGCGAAGGAGGCCACTGCCGCAGCGATGGTCGTGGTGATGAATGCATTCGCCGCGATGCCGTCCGCGGCCACAGCCGAACCGGCGTTGAAGCCGTACCAGCCGACCCAGAGCATGCCGGTGCCGACTATGCAGAGGGTCATCGAGTGCGGGGGCATCGGCTGCTTGCCGAAGCCGAGGCGCTTGCCGAGCATGATGCAGAGGACTAATGCGCTCCAACCCGAGCTCATGTGAACCACGGTCCCGCCGGCGAAGTCGATGGCCGGAATCACAGCGTCCGCGTTCCACACGCCGTTGAAGGCGCCGTTGATGCCCCACACCATGTGAGCGAGGGGGAAGTACACCACGAACATCCAGATCGCAACGAAGGCGAGGATGGCCGCGAACTTCATGCGTTCGGCGATCGCGCCGATGATGAGCGCCGGAGTGATGATGGCGAACATCATCTGGAACATCGCGAACACATTATGCGACACCCAGTAGGCGTAGTTCGTGTTCGGGTTCGCATCGACGCCCTTCAGGAAGGCGAACTTCGAGAAATCGCCCCAGTACGGGCCCGCGCCGTCCGCGAAGACGAAGCTGTAGCCGCAAGCCCACCAGAGAATGGTGACCAAGCCCGCGATGCCGAAGCACTGCGCGAGCACGGAGAGAACGTTCTTTTTGCGTACGAGGCCGCCGTAGAAGAGCGCCAGACCGGGCAGCGTCATGAACAGCACCAAGGCCGTGCTGGTCATCATCCACGCGTTGTGACCGGCGCCAGCGCCGCCAACGTTGGATTTCACGTTGTTGGTCGCCGTGTCGGACTGGCGGCCCACATTGTTGAGATACGCCTCGAGATCCATCACGCGCTGTTCAAGCGTCGGATCCTTCGGCTCGGGCTTCTTTTCCTCGACGGCGGCAGGAGCAGCAGCAGTCGCAGGTGCTTGAGCAAAGAGCTCAGTGCCAGCGAATGCCGCCAGCAGGCTCAGGGTGAGAATAAATTTTTTCATCATCGGTAGGTCTAGTTTTTGTTGGTGGTATCGGTTCAGTCTGAAATCAGATGGCGGCGTCCCCCTTCTCTTCGGTGCGGATGCGGACGGCCTGCTCGACGGTCGAGACGAATATTTTGCCGTCGCCGATCTTGCCGGTCTTGGCAGCCTTCACGATGGCAGTCACAGCGGCGTCCACCTTGTTGTCGGCCACGACCAACTCGAGTTTGATCTTCGGCAGGAAGTCCACCGTGTACTCACTACCGCGGTAGATTTCCGTGTGCCCCTTTTGCCGTCCGAAGCCCTTGACCTCGGTGGCTGTCATTCCCTCAATCCCAACTTCACCGAGGGCGTCCTTCACTTCCTCTAGCTTGAACGGCTTGATGATTGCTTCGATTTTTTTCATTGTGCTCTCTCACCCGGTTATCCTGTGGCGTCGGTGATGTAACCGGAACAAAACATCGCCAGACGACGCGCCACATCACGCGTCAATCACCCTCTAGCAACGGCAATGCCAATGAGTATGAGCCGATTCGATAGATTCAGAATCTCACGTGTTTACAGAGGATTCGTGTGAAGAGATTTTTTGAAGCCAAACCAAGGCGCGCCGAACCGCTAGCGGCTTTTGGACAGCCTGTCCTTTTTTAGACAGCCTTCAAAACCGCGGCGCCGGCGAAAAGCGGACGACGAACTCAGCCGTAGATGAGCAAGCGGATGTTCTCCGGCAAACTCTTGGCGACCTCGTTCACCACGTTCCCTTTGAGCAGATTCACGAGGCGGTTGCGGTGCGGACTGCCGAGCACAAGCACATCGATGCCGAGCGTTGCGGAAAGATCGAGGATGGTCGCGGCGGGATTCTCGCTCACGGCATACACAGGCACGACCGGCACCTCGTGTTGTTTCCCCTGCTCCATCAGGTTGTACATGATGTGCGCCGCCTGCGGGTCATCCTGCCAACGCGGCTGAGTGATATTCTGCAACGGACCGGGCATCGAGACCGCCACTTCTTTCACGTAAAGAACGTAAAGCGAACCTTGGCGCAATCGCGCTTCCTCCAATGCGAAACTCAAGACCGGCGTCAATCCGCGCGCAGCGACGAGAATGGATTGGCCAGGATTCAGGCGCAGCTGGAAATCCGGCACCGACTCGGGCGAAACCACACGCGCGACTTGGTCAGTGACAGTGATGGTGCGCAAACCCGCGCGCCGTTGGGACCACGCGCGCAGCGCAAAGCCCGCGGCCACCACGATGAGGGTGAAATACAACGCGTCCGGTTTTGTTTTCGCGATGGTCAGTTCGACGGCGAAAAGCACGATAAAGGTCAGCGCCATCAGACCGCGCTCGAACCAATGAAGCGGCAGCAATTTGTTGAAGGTGCACGAACCGAGGTTCACGGTGATGGCTCCAACCACACCGATGGCGTAAAGTCCGGCAAGCAATATCAGTCCTTGTTCCGGTTGGCCGAGGGTCAGCGTCAGCACCACCACGGGCAACGCTACCGCGAGGACCATCGGCCACCACGGCACACCGTGCACGTTCAACCGAGTGAACGCACGCGGCATCTCGCCGTCGCGCGAAAGCATGTAGATCAAGCCGATTAGAGCCGCGATGGCCGTGTTCACCGCGCTGACCAGCAGCAAGCCGACGATGATACCAACGACCAAGGAAACCCATCTCGCGATCTCTGGCGAGTTGAAGGTGAGTAACGCGTATTTCTCAGCCATCAACCGGAGGACATCCTCGTACCGCGCTTGGATTTCCGTGACGGGAACCAAGTCCTTCGGCAACGCCAGCAGGGCGAGCCCGAGAAGCGACGTGCCGACCACGACTTCGATGCCCACGGGGAGGATGGATTTCATCGCCGTGCGCGTGACCACCGGCTTGTCGGGCGTGGAGCCGGGGTCCAACTTCATCACACCGGTGAGGTTGGCAATCGCCTCCACACCGCTCAGTGCGAGGATGGCGCCGCAGAAGGCAATCCACAGGTCGCTCATCCCAACCACTCGACCTCCCGCCAACGGCGTCCCCAAGGATTCCAATTGCGAAAGTCCATTGCCGAGATAGGGCGCGCTCATCCCGATGAGCAACACCACGACCACAACCATCGGTAAAGCCAGCCACACAGCAAGGCTGCCAGTATGTTTCGGTCCGAAGAAATTGAGAAACCCGACCACCAACATCAACCCCATCGTGGCTACGGCGAGATGTTCTGTTGGCACGCCGAAATAACTCATCGCCGACCAACCACTCAACGCGGCCGTCACGGTGAAGTTGGCCACGAGCAGCAGCGCCCCGAGCATCGCGAGGAATCGACTTTGGCTCCGCGCCGCTGAATAGACGCCGCCGCCATCAGGAAAACAGCTGCAGACGACGGCGTAGTTGTAGGCCACCAACGCGGTCAGGAAACAGACGGCGAGAATCACCGGCAGACAGCGGTAGCCCCAAATCAAATCCTTTTGGCCGAGGAAAATCGGCGCGGCAAAGGCCAGACCGATGACGTACGCTTTACTCGTGCCCCAGTCGCCGTAGAGCAACGCGGCCGAGCGCTTCCAATCCACGTTGCGGGGACGATGAACTCCAATGCCTTCCATAGTTGAAATCGTGAGGACGCTTCTGACGAACCTCGTCCACCGGACACTGCCAGAACGAGTGCCTCAACGTCAAATTAACAACCGATTGCAGGCGAATAATTAGCCTTGCAACCGAGTCTCACTCCCAGCTACGTTCGCCGCCGCTTTGAACAAGCCTGAGCCACAGCCCAAGTCCGTGCCAGAAGACTCCGCTCAGCCTGTTCTTTATCCGTTAAGCCAAGTTCCTCCCGGCACTTCCGTACGCATCAAGCAGATTTCCGGCACCGGCGAAATGGCTGGTCGCCTGCGCGAAATGGGCTTTTGCGAGGAACAGCGCATCAAGCTCCTCGCCCGCCACGCCAGTATCATCTGCCAAGTCTGCAACTCCCGACTCGGCATCAGCGAACAACTCGCCAAATCCATCCTCGTCGAGACGATTCCAAACCAGCGGCGGATTGCCTGAAATGTCGCAACTGCCTCAACCGTTGACCTCTCTCGAAGCCGGCCGGCGCGCCACCGTCACCGAGATCAAGCTCGCGCCCACTGAACGCAGTCGCCTGCTCGAGATGGGCTTGCTCGTCGGCACCGCGGTCGAGTTGGTCCGCTTCGCACCACTCGGCGACCCCGTCGAAATCAAAGTGCGCGGCTACCACCTCACCCTGCGCAAGCACGAGGCGGAGCAAATCACCGTCGTTCCCGCCGCCTGATTTTCAAAATGTCCGCTGCGCCCAATCAGTCATCCCTCGTCGTCCTCACCGGCAATCCGAACTGCGGCAAAACCACGCTCTTCAACGCCTTCACCGGCCTTCGTGCCAAAGTCGGCAACTACGCGGGCGTCACCGTCGAACGCAAGGAAGGCTCGCTGCGGAACATCGACGCGAACGTCACCGTGCTCGATCTTCCGGGCACCTACAGCCTCAGCCCCAAATCGCTCGATGAGCAGATCGCGCGCGACGCCCTGCTTCATCATCTCGGCGACGTGCCCGCGCCCGATCTCGTCGTGGTGGTCGTGGACGCCTCCAATCTCGAGCGCAATCTCTACTACGCTACGCAGGTCATCGAGCTCGGCCATCCCACGCTCATCGCGCTGAACATGATGGATGTCGCCGAGGAACACGGCCACGCGGTGGACGCCGCCGCACTTTCTCGCGAACTCGGCGTGCCGGTGTCGCCGCTCATCGCCAGCTCTGGCGAAGGCTTGCCCGCGTTGCGTGAAGCCATTCTCGCCGCGCTTTCCCGAGTGACGGAAAATCCCGCGCTGCATTTCGGCCAACCGCCCGCCGCATTCGCGAACGAACTCAATCTACTCACCGCAAAGGTGGGCGCGGACGCTCGCCGTTCCGCGCACGCCGAAGCGCTGCTGGCTTTGACGGATGAAAAGTTTCTCGCCGACAACGCGAAGTTTTATCCCGCCGACCTCGCCAACGCCGTCACTGCTGCTCGGACTCGGATTGAAACCGCCGGACTCGATTGGCGCAGCGTGGCCATCGAAGCACGTTACACGCGGCTCGCGGCTATCGCTCAAGCGGTGGTGACCGAGACCCACGCCGTGCATGAAACTTTGAGCGACCGTCTCGATCGCGTGTTGACGCACAAGATTTGGGGCATGCTCATTTTCGTGGCCGTGATGGCGCTGATGTTTCAAACCATCTTCACCTTCGCTGAATGGCCGATGAAGTGGCTCGAGGAAGTCGTGGGCTTGGTCGGCAGATTCGTCGAAGGCCGAATGCCCGAAGGCGATTTGCGCAGCTTGCTGGTGGACGGCGTCATCGCTGGCGTCGGTGCCGTGGCCGTTTTTCTGCCGCAGATCTGCTTGCTCTTTCTCTTCATCGGCCTGCTGGAAGACACCGGCTACATGTCGCGCGCGGCGTTTTTGATGGACCGCCTGATGAGCAAAGTCGGCCTGCACGGAAAGAGCTTCATCCCGATGCTCAGTTCGTTCGCCTGTGCGATTCCCGGCATCATGGCCGCGCGCACGATTGAAAGCCCGAAGGATCGGCTCGTGACCATTCTCGTCGCGCCACTGATGAGTTGCTCGGCGCGGTTGCCCGTGTACACGGTGCTCATCGCCGCGTGCATCCCGCAGGAAAAAGTTCTCGGCATCTTCGGCTTGCCCGGCCTCACGATGCTCGCGATGTATCTGCTCGGCATCGTGGTGGCGCTGATGATGGCGTGGCTCTTCAAGAAGACGCTGCTCAAGGGCGAGACGCCGATGCTCATCATGGAGCTGCCGCCCTACAAACGCCCCGTGCTCGCCGTCACGCTCCGGCACATGTGGGACCGCGCCAAGCTCTTCCTCAAACGCGCCGGCACGGTCATCCTCGGCATCAGCATTCTGCTTTGGTTTCTTGCGACGTATCCGAAAAGCGAAAGCATCGCTAAGGATTTCGCCGCGAAACGCGACGCTGTGCCCGCGCTGAAAACGGAAGGCTTCTCGCCGGAGAGAACGAAAGCAGCGGAGAAGGCGCACGCCGAGAAAAATGCCGACCTCGATAAGCAGGAAGCCGGCGCCAAACTCCGCCACAGCTTTGCCGGAAAGATCGGGCGCTTCATCGAGCCGGCCATCGCACCGCTCGGGTTCGACTGGCAGATCGGCATCGGCATCGTCGCGTCATTCGCCGCACGCGAGGTTTTCGTCAGCACCATGTCCACCGTGTACAACGTCGGCACGCTGCAGGATTCCGATGAGAACACGCAAACTCTCGCCGAAGTCTTGCGCGCTCAGCAGCGACCCGATGGCACGCCGGTTTACACCACGCTCGTGGCCATCACGCTGATGGTCTTCTACGTCTTCGCGCTGCAATGCGTCAGCACCGTGGCAGTCGTGCGCCGCGAGACGAATTCGTGGAAATGGCCGATCTTCCAATGGCTCTACATGGGCGCGCTGGCGTGGGTGCTCGCCTTCCTCACCTATCAGGGCGGCCGGTTCCTCGGCTGGCAGTAATCGTAAGTTTGGTTGGACAAACAGGCGGCTTCACAGTGAACTAGCGCCCGTCCCGCAGCAGATGCTGCGGTTCCTGCGCCGCGATGAAGAAAGCAAAAGACACACCCGCCCCGTTCCCCGCCAAGCCGTTCCCCGCCGTATTCTTTCCCGCACCCGAGCCGGTCAAGGCGTTCTTCCGCCGCGTGGATTGGCTCTGCTTCGGCCTGACGACGCTGCTCGTTTTTCTCGGCTACCTCTGGACGCTCGCGCCGGACGTGACGCTCGAGGACTCCGGCGAACTGGCCGTCGGTTCGTTCTACGCCGGCGTGCCGCACCCGCCAGGCTACCCAGTCTGGACGCTCTACACCTGGCTCTTCACCGTTCTCGTACCGTTCTCGAACATCGCGTGGCGCGTCGCCCTGTCATCAGCGGTCGCCGCCGCATTCGCCTCCGGCATCATCGCGCTGATGGTCTCGCGCGGCAGCAGTATGCTCTTGGAAAGCATCGAGGACTTCAAAGCGCTCGAGCAGAAATGGGAACGTGCCATCTGCCTCGTGGCCGGTTTCGCGGCAGGAATGCTGCTCGGGTTCAATGGCTTCATGTGGAGTCAGGCCGTCATTGTGGAAGTGTACACGCTCAGCTTCCTCAATTTCGCTGTCGTCCTCTGCCTGCTGATGCGCTGGCTCTACGCGCCGCACCAGCACCGCTACCTCTACCTCGCCTACTTCCTTTTCGGCGTCTGCTTCACAAACCACCAGACGCTGCTGCTCGCTGCGGTCGGCATCGAGGTGCTCATTCTCATCCGCCAACCGTTGCTCGGGCGCGATTTCTTCCTCCGGAACAGCTTCGTTTATCTGCTTGGTCTCGCTACGAAAATCTTCGCGGCCAAGGCCAGCATGCAGGTCGAGATGAGCCCCATCGTCATCGGCGTTTACAACGCCATCGGCATCGGCTGTGTGCTGGCCACGCTTTGGTTCACACTGAAAGCCGACCGCGCTTTTAAGTGGCTCCTCTCCGGCGCTTACTTTTGTTTCGCCACGCTCATCTGGGCCATGTGGATGAAGAAGGTTGGCATAGCCGACTTCGCTGGCGCCGCCTCATTACTGAAGATTTATTTCTTCATCACGCTCGCCGGCCTCGCCGGTCTCTTCTGGCACTCGCTGCAGGAAGACCTTGCACAACCCAATCCTCTCGAAGCCCTGCGGCCACGCTTCACCGCGCTCACCGCCACCGGAGTCACCGCGCTCTGCTGGGTCGCCGGCGCGATGCTTAACTTCTACATGCCGCTGGCTTCGATGACCAACCCGCCTATGAACTGGGGCTATCCACGCACGATTCAAGGTTTCACCCACGTGCTCACCCGCGGCCAATACGACAAGATCACGCCGACGGATAGCCTCGCAAAGTTTCTCTTCGACTGGAATGGCGACCGCGCGTTCGACGGCGGGCAGGTCGGCATTTTCGTTACCGACGTGATGGACGAATTCAGCCTCGTGTACATCTTGATCGGCCTGCTGCCATTCGCCTTTTTGTTCCGAATGCAGAAACGCGAACGCGCGTGGTTGCTCGGGATGGGCGCGGTGTTCCTCAGCCTCGTCACGCTGCTCATCGTTCTTCTCAATCCGACCGGCGACCAATCCAATCGCCACCTGAACAAAGTGTTCTTCGCCTCCGCGCATTTATTGGTCGCGCTCGGCATCGGCTGCGGCCTCGCGTTGCTCGCAGGACTTCTGCGTTGTCAGTTCGATCGATGCGCCCGCTGGATGCTCGCCGGCGCGGGCATCGCCGTGCTCATCGAGTTGGCGCTCACGGTGACAACGTTTCAGGAAACTCAATTCGCTCTGCCTCGCACCGCGGAGCTGATTGGCCTCGGACTCACCGTTCTCTTCATCGCCGCACTGATGCTCGGGAAACAGCGCGCGGCCATCTGTGCGCTCGTGCTCTTCTCGTTGATGCCGCTGCGTTCCATTCTCGCGAACTGGGCTGACAACGAGCAGCGCGGCCATCTCTTCGGCTTCTGGTACGGGCACGACATGTTCACGCCGCCGTTCAACGTCTATCCGCCGATGGCCAAAGACGCGGTTCTCTACGGCGGCACCGATCCCGGACGCTTCTGCCCGACCTATATGATTTTCTGCGAAAGCTTCATCAAGCCCGAGCAGCGGCGCGATCCGGACTTCGACCGGCGCGACGTGTACATCATCACGCAAAACGCGCTGGCCGATTCCACCTACCTCGAATATATCCGCGCCCACTACAATCGCAGCACGCAGGTGGACCCGCCGTTCTTCCGCGAATTTCTCCGTTCCTCAAAGGAGCGCGAAATCGGCGTGCGCACGAACGCACTTGCCGGCCTCGCGCATCGCTGGCTTGACGGACCGTTGCTCGCTCTCGGTGAGCGCATCGAGGCTCGTCGCCGCAAGGACGGTGTTTATCCCGCGAAAGAAATCCACATCCCCAACTACGCCGAATCGCAGAAGGCTTATGAGGAATATTATGAAGACGCGCAGCGGCGCGCCAAACTCGGCCAGCTCAAACCCTACGAAGATTTCCGCGTCATCGGTGACCACATCCAAGTCAGCGGCCAAGGCGCGGTGATGGCCATCAACGGATTGCTCGCCAAGAACATCTTCGACCGCAACCCCGGCCACGAGTTCTACGTCGAGGAGAGCTTCGCGCTCGACTGGATGTATCCCCACCTCTCGCCCTTCGGAATCATTCTGAAAATCAACCGCGAGCCGTTGAAGGAGTTGACCGAGGAAATGCTGACGAAGGATCACAAGTTCTGGCGGCACTACTCCGAGCGTCTTGTCGGTGACTGGATCGGCTACGATACCCCCGTCGCGACGATCGCCGCGTTCGCCGAAAAGACTTATCATCGCCGCAATTTCGACGCCTTCACCGGCGACCCAAAGTTCGTTCGCGACAACGACGCGCAAAAATCTTTCGCCAAACTCCGCACTGCGATCGGCGGTCTTTACACTTGGCGCCTCAGCCAACTCGCCAAAGAATCGCCCGCCTACTATCGCATGTTCAAAGAAGCCGACTTCGCCTACAAACAGGCGTTCGCCTTCTGCCCGTACAGCCCCGAGTTGGTTTACCGCTACACGACGCTTCTCGTGAATCACAAGCGCTACGAAGATGCCGAACTAGTCGCCGCCACCGCCCTCGCGCTCGACCGCGACAACCTCCATCTCATCGAACTGCACAAGCAGCTTCAAGTCATCCGTCAGCAGGCGAGCCCCACGCAAACCCCCGCACTCATCGCGCAATACGAACAGGCTTACAATCTCAACCCGACGAACGCGAAGGTCGCCCTCGGCCTCTTCTCGCTCTATCTCGAGTTGCAACAGCGCGACAAGGCCGCGGCCATCATCGACCGCCTCGCTGCGACACCCAATCCCGACACGCTCACCCTCACGGCCGCCGGTCAGGCTTATCGCATGCTCGGTGATTGGGCGAAACAGGAGCCCATCTTCACGCGGCTCTCCGTGCTTAATCCCACGAGCCCCGAAGTTTTGTACGACCTCGCGCTCGTGCAGAACACGTTGGGAAAAATCGAGCCGACGCTTCAGTCCCTGCGCCAATCGCTCCAGATCAGCGATCAACGTCTCATCACTCAATCGACTGCGAAGAACATGCGGGCCATCCTCCAAAGCGATACGAATTTCGCGAACCTTCAACCGCTGTCCGCCTTCAAGCAATTGTTGAATCCGTTACCAGCGCCGCCGAAGAAGTAACGCGCCTCAACGTTGCGCTGCGGCGAGTTCGTAGCCGATGATCGAGAGGCAATAAATCGCCGCCGTGTCCGCGCGCAGCACCGTCGGACCAAGCGTGATCGGTCGCGCGCCTGCGGCCAGCGCCAACTCAACCTCAGCGGACGTGAAGTCTCCCTCCGGTCCAACCCACACCGCCACCGATGCCGGTTGCCGTTGATGCTGGAGAAAGAATTCCTGGAAGCATTCGCGAGGATGCCGTGCACCTGATTGAAGTGACGCGATAAACGTCAGCTCACTTTGTAACTCTGCACGCGCCAGAAATGCTTTCGGTGTGAGCGGCGTTTCAATCACTGGCAACCACGGCCAACCGCTTTGCTTCATCGCTTCGATGGCCGTCGCGCGCCATTTCTCCACCTTTTCAGCTGCGTCGTCCGCATCCACGTGTGCCACCGAACGCTCCACCGCCAGCGGCACGATGCGCACCGCCCCCAACTCGGTCGCCTTCTGGAGAATCGCGTCAAACGCTTTGGCTTTAGCCAGCGCCTGAACCAACGTCACGCGCGATCTCGGCACCGGATGCATTCGGCGCTCAATCACAGTCAACGTCACTGTGCGCTTTGCTACCTCGCGCACTTCGCAGGCGCATTCCAAACCCGCACCATCCAGCACAGCCACACATTCACCCGCGCGCACACGCAGCACTTGCGCAGCGTGATGAGCCTCGCGTTCAGTCAGGATAATCTCCGCAACGGCTTTGGATGCCGCGGGCAAATAGAAGCGATACGTTGGACGATACTCAAACGGCATGGATGAATGCTCGAAGGTCGGGCGCACGGAGTCGAGATTAGATTTGCGCGGCAGAAAACTGAATCGTCACTGCGCCAATCAATTACTCCGCGGCATCACTTGAAAAAGTTTTTTGCCTTCTCGAAGAAGCTCTTGGCCTGCGGATTTACGCTCGAGTCGCACAGCGCGGCGAACTCCTCGAGTTTGGCTTTCTGCGCGCTGTTGAGGTGCGTGGGCACTTCGACCGAGATGCGCACGTGCAGATCGCCTGTGCCGTGACCTTGAATGTTTTTAACGCCGCGGCCTTTAAGTCGAAAGGTCGTCCCAGTCTGCGTGCTGGCCGGAATGCGAATATGCGCGGGACCGCTCATCGTCGGGACTTCGACTTCCGCGCCAAGCGCTGCCTGCACGAAATTGATCGGCACTTCGCAAACCAGATCGTCGCCGTCACGCTGAAAAATCTCGTGCTCGCGGACATGCAGGACTACGTAAAGATCGCCCTGCTTGCCACCTCGTGCGCCGGCTTCGCCGTTGCCCGAGGAACGCAACCGCGCGCCGGTATCGACGCCCGCGGGGATCTTGAGCTTTATCTTGGAAGTCTTCTCCTTGCGTCCGGCACCGCGGCAAGTATGACACGGCTTCTCCACCACACGGCCAGCGCCTTCGCAACGCGGACACGTTTGCTGGATGCTGAAAATACCGCGCGCCATCACGACTTGGCCGCGGCCTCCGCAGGTCGCGCAGGCTTTCGTGTTTGAACCTTGTTCCGCGCCGGAACCGCGGCAGCCATCACAGGTATCGAGCTTGGTGACGCCGATTTCTTTCTCGCACCCGAGCACGGCCTCTTCAAAAGTGATTTCCAAATCGTAGCGCAAGTCCGAACCGCGCTGCGTTCCCGATGAATCGCGGCGTTCGCCGCCAAAGAATTCCTCGAAGAGGCTCCCGCCACTACCACCGCCACCGCTGCCACTGAATGCTTCTCGGAAAATGTCAAATGGATCGTGGAAACCACCCGCGCGCCCGCCGCCGGCACCCGCACGCGCGCGCGGATCGAACGCCGCGTGCCCATGCTGATCGTAAGCCGCCTTCTTTTGCGCATCGCTCAAGGCTTCGTAGGATTCTCCGACTTCCTTGAACTTCTCCTCCGCAGATTTGTCGCCCGGGTTCTTGTCCGGATGATATTTCACCGCCTGCTTGCGGTAAGCCTTCTTGATTTCCTCCGCGCTGGCGTTGCGGTCCACGCCGAGCACCTCGTAATAATCGCGCTTGGCCATAAACTACGCCGTCGGCTTCTTGGCAACGATCACCGTCGCGGGTCGGATGAGACGCTCCTTGAGCTTGTAACCTTTGCGAAGCTGCTGAACCACCTGCCCCTCGGGCACGTCCGCCGTCTCCTGCTGCGAAACGGCCTCGTGGAAATTGGGGTCGAACGCTTTGCCCGCCGCGTCAATCTCTTCTAATCCCGAATCAACGAGAAGGCTCTTGAGTTGCTCCGCAATCATCGCCACGCCGGCCTTGAGCGAGTCAGCGGAATTTTCCTGAGCTTGATTCGCGACCATCAAAGCCATTTCAAAGTTGTCCAGCACGGGAATCAATCGAGCGAGCAGCGATTCGTTGGCGAAGCGGATCGAATCCAGCCGCTCGCGCGCTGCGCGCTTCTTGAAATTCTCGAACTCCGCCGTCTGCCGCAGCAATCGCTCCCAATGCTCGTCGGCTTTCACGGCCTTGTCCTTGATTAGCTCAAACTCTTCGGCATTGAGGCTCACCATCTTCACTTCAGTCAGCGCTTCGCCAGTCGATTGCTCATCGGCAGGCGCGGCTTCGTTCTTCTTCTCTTCGCTCATTGATTTCCAAATCTTCTGAAACATTAATCCTTCTTCGGAGCCGCCTTCACTTCGATGTGGAGGTCACGGAGTTGGCGCGCGCTGACGCCCGCCGGCGAGTCGGTCATCATGCAGACGCCCTTGGCGGTCTTGGGAAAAGCGATCACGTCGCGGATGCTCGGGGTATTGCAGAGGATGGCGATGAGACGATCGAAGCCGAGCGCGATGCCACCGTGCGGGGGCGCGCCGTATCTGAACGCCTCCAGCATGTAGCCGAAGCGCAGTTGCGTCTCGTCCGGCGGAATCTTCAGAATCTCTTCGAAGATAGTCTTCTGCACGTCGGGTTGGTGAATACGGATGCTGCCGCCGCCGAGTTCCACGCCGTTGACCACGATGTCGTAATGCTGGCCGCGGACTTTCTTCGGATCCTGTTTGAGCAACGGAATATCATCGGCCACCGGCGCGGTGAACGGGTGATGGCTCGAATACCACCGGTTCTGCTCGCGATCGAAACCGAGCAGCGGAAATTCGATGACCCAGAGAAAATTGAACTGGCCCGGAGCAATCGTCAGCTTGCCCTGCGCCTTCAACAGGTCGGCACAGTAGAGACGGATCTTGCCAAGAATTTCGCAAGCGTTGAGCCATTGATCGGCCGCGAAGAGAATCAAATCACCCTCCTCGATAGCCAGCTTCTGCGTGAGCGCGGCTTTCTCGGCGTCGCTGAAAAACTTCACGATAGGCGATTTCCATTCACCCTTCTCGACCTTGATGAACGCGAGTCCTTTCGCGCCGAAGCTCTTCGCATACTCGGTCATCGTCTCGATCTGCCCCTGCGTCGCACACGCGAGGCCTTTGGCGTTGATCGCTTTCACCACGCCACCGTTGGCGATGGTTCCGCTGAAAACCTTGAACGTGCTCGCACGGAAGTCTTCGGTGAAGTCCACCAACTCCATGCCGAAACGCGTGTCGGGCTTGTCGATGCCGTAGCGATTGAGCGCTTCCTCGAAGCTGATGCGCTTGAACGGCGTGGGAATGTCGATGTTCAGCGCGATGTTCCACACGCGTTTGAGAAGACCCTCGATGAGCGCGTAAATATCTTCGCGATCGATGAAGCTCATCTCGATGTCCACCTGCGTGAACTCGGGCTGGCGATCCGCGCGAAGATCCTCGTCGCGATAACAGCGGGCGAGCTGGAAGTAACGCTCGACACCAGCGCACATGAGAATCTGTTTGAACTGCTGCGGTGACTGCGGCAGCGCGTAGAACGTGCCGGGCTCGCGGCGATTCGGCACAAGGAATTCGCGTGCGCCTTCAGGGGTGGATTTGAAGAGCGTGGGCGTCTCCACCTCGAGGAACCCCTGCTCCTCCATGAACACGCGCGTGGCGGTGGCGACCTTCGAACGCACTCGCAAATTGCGCGTCATCTCGGGCCGACGCAGATCGAGGTAACGATACTGCAGGCGCAACTCCTCGTTCACCTTGTTAGCAATCTCCGGATCGTCCACTGGGAACGGCAGCACATCGGCGTAGTTGAGCACGGTGAAGGATTCCACCATCACCTCGATCGGCCCGGTGGGAATCTTGGCATTCTCGGTGCCATTCGGACGCTGACGCACGGGGCCGGTGACCGTGATGACCGACTCGCTGTGGAGCTTACTCGCGGCGTCCACCAATTCCTTCGGCAAACTCGACGGGTCGAAAACGGTCTGCGTGCGCCCCTCGCGATCGCGCAGGTCGATGAAGAGAAGACCGCCAAGGTCGCGGCGAGAATGGACCCAGCCGGCCAGCGTGACCGTCTGGCCGATATGCGCCGGACGGAGCTCGTTGCAGTGATGCGTGCGTTTCATGAAATTTGATGCCCGCGCATGGCGAGCAGCGAAGGATGTTGCCGAGAACGGGCCTTGAATTCAAAGCCAAATTACGTTGATGTCGCGGCCGTGAACCTCGTCCTGATGGGAGTACTCGCCTACGTGGCTCTGCAACTGGCCGTCGGCCTCTGGGTCACGCGCAAGAACAAGACCGAGGAGGATTACCTGCTGGCCGGCCGCAGTTTCGGGTTCGGTCTGGCCACGTTCAGCTTTTTCGCCACATGGTTCGGCGCGGAGACGTGCATCGGCGCCGCGGGCAAGGTGTATGAAAAAGGCCTCTCTGGAACGGCGTCCGATCCCTTCGGCTATGGAATTTGCCTTATGCTGATGGGATTGGTTTTCGCCGCGCCGCTCTGGCGGCGGAAATACGTCACACTCGGCGATCTCTTCCGCGAACGTTTCTCGCCCAACGTGGAAAAACTCGCCGTGCTGCTGATGGTGCCGACCTCGCTCCTCTGGGCCGCAGCGCAAATCCGCGCCTTCGGACAAGTGCTCGACGCTTCCTCCGGCATCGGTGTCACCACCGGCATCCTCATCGGTGCGGGCGTGGCCATCGCCTACACCGCTGCCGGCGGCCTGCGTGCCGATGTGATGACCGATCTCGTCCAAGGCATCGCCATCATCATCGGCCTCGGCGTGTTGGGCGTGGTGATTGTGAATGCAACCGGCGGCGTGGCGCAAACCGCAGCCGCCATTCCCACCGAACGCCTTCGACTCTTCGGCGATGTTCACTGGCTCGAGACAGTCGAGATCTGGGCAGTTCCCATCATCGGTTCAATCACCGCTCAAGAACTGGCCGCGCGCGCACTCGCTTGCCGCTCACCGGAAATCGCCCGTCGCGCGGCGCTCGCGGGCGGCGGGCTTTACGTGCTCATCGGTTTGGTGCCAGTGCTCATCGGACTCCTCGGACCGGCGCTGATGCCCGGCTTGAAGGAACCGGAACAACTTCTTCCGCTCCTCGCGCAGAAACATCTGCCGACCTTCCTCTATATCCTTTTCGCGGGCGCGCTGGTCTCGGCCATCCTCTCCACCGTGGACAGCACGCTGCTGGCGGCCTCCGCGCTGGTGACGCACAACCTGATTTTGCCGCATCGTCCGACGATGGAAGAATCGGCGAAGCTGCGCCTCTCCAAACTCGGCGTCGTGGCCGCGGGCGTGGTAGCGCTCGGTCTCGCCGTGTCAGCCGAGAGCATTTATGGATTGGTGCAAAGCGCCTCGGCCTTCGGCAGCGCAGGCCTTTTTGTGGCGATGGGTTTCGGTCTCTTCACGGGATTCGGCGGGGCGCGAAGCGCGGCGGCAGCCCTCATCACGGGCACGGGAGTCTGGGTCTTCGGCACTTATGTGCATGAAATCCCGTACGTTTATCTCACCTCGCTGGCGACGGCATTGCTGGCCTACGTCATAACGGCGGCCGTGGAAAAACGACCGGCGACACGAAACGCGGAAGATGCGTCGGTCAAGGACGCTCGTTAAAAAACACCCGCAGATTCTTCGTCTGCCGACCGGCGGCGATGATGTCCAATTTACCGTCGCCGTTCAGGTCGGCGAGTTTCATATCCTCGACCGCAACCTCCGCGGCTGAAATCGGGAACGACTTCCACTGCTTGCCTTCCTTGTCGAGCGGCGCGAAGAGCTTGATGCCCGGAACGCCTTTCGGATTCATCCCGCGCCACGCGACGACGATCTGATCGCTGCCCGCACCAAGCACGTCGCCCACGCCGAGGGCGTGACCGTCCTTGAGCGATTCGTCGAGGGTTTGCCGCGACCACAGGCCTTTGCCCTGCGGCGGCGTGTAAAGGCCGACCGTCGTCCCGTGCATCGGTTCGATGGTCGCGGCGAACCGTTGGCCGCCGGGCAACTTGCCATCGCGCACTTCGCCAACCCAATTCGTGCCGAGTTGCCGACGCTTCCACGCGCCGGTGCTTTGACCGAACCAGAACAATCCTTCCTTCGCGCCGAGAATCAGCTCCTGCTCCGGATCGTTATCCCAATTGATCGGCTGGAAATTGTGGCTCGCGTGAAGCGCGTCACTCACGACGGTGGTCTTCCATTCGCCTTTCGGATTCGCAGGCACGGTGTAGGCGAGTACGCGGCCACCCGCGCCTTCGTTGCCTTTATTGGCGCGGCCGTGCAACGGCTTGACGATGAGTTCGAATTTTCCCGCCGCGTTTTTCGCCCAATGCATCCGGTGGACGGTCGGCTCGTGATGCAGCTTCACTGCTTCCCAGCGCTGTGTGCGATCTTTGGGAGCGATGAGATAAAAAACCGCGCCGCTGTTCACGGTGTCGCCGGGATTCCACCCCGCGCCGACGGCGATCTCGGCTTTGCCGTCACCATCAATGTCTATCGCGGCGATGCAAACGTTGTCCTGCGGCGTGAGGTTCTCGGCGATGATGTGTTTCTTCCACGTCGGGTTTTCGTACCACTGAATCGTCTTTTGATCGGCCAGCGCGATGTCCGGCTTGCCGTCGCCATTGATGTCCGCGATGGCGAGGCCGTAGCCGATGTTGACGGCCGTATCAATGTCCACAGCGCGGAACTTCGGCGCGGGCGGTTCGGCGGCGAGGAGAACAATGGTGGTGGCGAGAAAACTGAACGCAAGGAGTGTCTTCATAATCTGGAGGTGTTGACGATAGACGTCGGCACAAAGCTCTTCAAACAAAAAGCCGCCTCGGTTGCCCGAGACGGCTTTCGTGATTCTGAAGGCGCGGTTACTTCTTCTTCGCGGACTTGGCAGCCTTGCGCTTCTCCTCGATGGCGGCCTGAGCAGCGGCGAGGCGGGCGACGGGGACGCGATACGGCGAGCAACTCACGTAGTTGAGGCCGATCTTGTGGCAGAACTTCACGGAATCGGGTTCACCGCCGTGTTCGCCGCAGATGCCGAGCTTGATGTTGGGACGCGTCTTGCGGCCCTTCTCAATCGCGATCTGCATGAGTTGGCCGACGCCGGTCTGGTCGATCGTGGCGAAGGGATTCTTCTTCACGATCTCGAGCTCGGCGTAACCGGGCAGGAAGCTGCCGGAGTCATCGCGGCTCATGCCGAGCGCGGTTTGGGTGAGGTCGTTCGTGCCGAAGCTGAAGAACTCGGCGGTGTGCGCAATCTCGTCGGCCGTGAGCGCGCCGCGCGGGACTTCGATCATCGTGCCGACGCTGTAGGCGATCTTCACCTTCTTCTCCTTCTGCACGGCGGCAGCGACTTCGTGGACGACCTGGATCTGAAGGTCGAGTTCTTTCTTGAAGCCGACGAGCGGAATCATGATCTCGGGCTTGGCTTTGAAGCCTTTCTTGTTCGCATCCGCAGCAGCCTCGAACACGGCGCGCGCCTGCATGGCGGTGATTTCCGGGAACTTGATGCCGAGACGGCAACCGCGGAATCCGAGCATCGGATTGAACTCATGCAACTCGTGGACGCGGGCACTAATCTTTTCCGGTTTCACGCCGAGCTTCTCGGCGAGGGCGACCTGTGCGGCCTGATCGTGCGGCAAGAACTCGTGCAGCGGCGGATCGAGGAAACGGATCGTGGCAGGATAACCTTTCAGCGCCTTGAAGATGCCGAAGAAATCCTCGCGTTGATACGGGAGCAATTTTGCGAGCGCGGTCTGTCGGGCTTCGAGCGAATCCGCGAGGATCATCTCGCGCATGGCGTCGATGCGGTCGCCCTCGAAGAACATGTGCTCGGTGCGGGTGAGGCCGATGCCGACGGCGCCGAACGCGAGCGCGTTGGATGTCTGCTCGGGGTTGTCGGCATTCGTGCGGACCTGCATGCGCGTGGCTTTCGAGCACCACTGCATGAGCTGCGCGTAGTTCTTAAACTTCTCGGTCTTCTGAGCCGCTTTGTCGCCATTGATGAGACCGGCGACGATCTCGGACGGCGCAGTTTTAATCTGGCCGCCATAGACGAGGCCGGAGGTGCCGTCGATGGAGAGGAAGTCGCCTTCGTGGAATGTGTGGTCTCCCACGGTGAGGGTCTTCTTCTCGTAATCCACCTGAAGCGCAGCCGCGCCGCAGACGCAGACCTTACCCATCTGACGAGCAACGAGAGCCGCGTGCGAGCTGACACCACCGCGTGCGGTAAGAATGCCTTCCGCCGCGATCATCCCGCGCAAGTCTTCGGGCGACGTCTCGACGCGCACGAGGAGAACCTTCTCACCCTTGTCGGCGGCTTGCACCGCGCGCTCGGCATTGAAATAAATCTTGCCGGTGGCCGCACCCGGACCCGCCGGGAGACCGGTGGCGATGGCCTTGGCTTTCTTCACCTCGGCGAGGTCGAAGATGGGCGCGAGCAACTGTTCGAGTTGGTCGGCCGGGTTGCGCAGGATGGCGGTTTCCCAGTCGATGAGCTTCTCCTTCACCATGTCGGCGGCGAACTTAAGCGCGGCCATCGCGGTGCGTTTGCCATTGCGCGTCTGGAGCATGAAGAGCTTACCTTCCTGCACCGTGAACTCGATGTCCTGGACGTCCTTGAAATGCTTCTCGAGCGTCTTGCGGACTTCCATCAGCTCCGCGTAGGACTTGGGCATCACCTGCTTGAGCTTGAGCACCGGCTCCGGCGTGCGGACACCGGCCACGACGTCTTCGCCCTGCGCGTTGATGAGGAATTCACCGTAGAATTCGTTCGTGCCGTTCGCGGGATTGCGGGTGAAAGCCACGCCGGAACCGGACGTTTCGCCCGTGTTGCCGAAGACCATCGCCTGCACATTGACGGCGGTTCCCCATTCAGTGGGGATGTTGTATTTCGCGCGATAAACCTTGGCGCGATCGTTCATCCACGAGCCGAAGACGGCACCGGCCGCGCCGCGGAGTTGATCCCACGGATTGTTCGGGAACGCCTTGTTCGTGCGTTCCTT
>CAMASG010000013.1 GCA_945860945.1 Akkermansia muciniphila | reverse complement strand
GCTTTGTGCGACGCGTTGCTCGGCTCGATCACAAGCGTGACCGCGTAGCCGACCATCGGCCCCATCTGGGGCATGAAGTCGCGCGTCTCCTCGATATTGATACCTTCGCGCGTGTGGTCACGCTTCGTGATTTGCTCCCAGCCGTTGTAGATCGTCGGCGTGTTCCAGCGCTTCATCTGGAGCAGATCGGCGTGAGAGAGAGTTTGTTCGGAGTTCATTTGGATAGACGTTCGTTGGCAGCAGCTTCGTCTGCTAGTAAACGGCGTGATGGTGGCCGCCGTCAAAGGCGAAGTGAAGATTGGCAGGGATTCGCCTGTGGTCGCGCGCTTGTCAAACCTCCGCTCTGCCCGTTACCGTGATGCCATGTTCGATACGCTGACCGGCAAGCTCCAGCAGGCTTTCAAGAATCTCCGTGGTCTCGGGAAAATCTCCGAGGCGAACGTGGCCGACTCGCTCCGCGAGGTGCGACTGGCGTTGCTCGATGCGGATGTGAACTTCAAGGTGGCACGCGATTTCATCGAACAGGTGAAGCAGAAGTCGCTCGGCGCGGAAGTACTCTCGAGCGTGCAGCCCGGCCAGCAGGTCGTGAAAATTATCCACGACGAGCTGGTCGCCCTGCTCGGCTCGACGAACGCGGGTCTCGTTTTTGACGGCAATCCAAACTGCGTGATGATGGTCGGCCTGCACGGCGCGGGCAAAACGACGAGCTCGGGCAAGCTCGCGCGGTTGCTCGCCAAGCAGGGACGCGCGCCGCTGCTGGTGGGGGCGGATGTGTATCGGCCGGCGGCGATGGACCAACTGGAGACGCTCGGCAAACAGCTCGACGTGCCGACGTTCGTGAAGCGCGGTGAGACGGATGTGCTCAAGATCGCGCGCGAGGGGCTCGATTTCGCGAAGGCGAACAATCGCAACACGGTCATCTTCGACACCGCCGGCCGGCTGCAGATTGACGAGCCGCTGATACTGGAGCTGGTTCGTTTGCGCGACCTTATCCAGCCCGCGGAAATTCTCCTCGTGCTCGACGCAGCGACGGGACAGGAGGCGGTGAATGTCGCCACGCACTTCGACCAAGCACTCAAGATCACCGGTTCCATTCTGACCAAACTCGACGGCGACGCGCGCGGCGGTGCGGCGCTTTCGCTGAAGGCCGTCACCGGCAAGCCGATCAAGTTCGCTGGCGTGGGCGAAAAGCTGGATGAGTTCGAGGCGTTCCATCCCGAGCGGATGGCGGGGCGCATCCTCGGCATGGGCGACGTGGTGAGCCTCGTCGAGAAGGCCGCCGAATCGGTGACCGAGGCGGACGCGAAGCGGATGGAGGAGAAGTTGCGCAAAGGGCAGTTCACGCTGGAGGATTTTCTCGAGCAGTTGCGTGGCATGAAGAAGCTCGGCTCGCTCGAGAGCGTGATCGGGATGCTTCCGGGCGGCTCGCAGATGCTCAAGCAGACGGACCTTTCAAAGGGCGAAAAGGAGTTCCGGCGTATGGAAGGGATGATTTGTTCGATGACGCCGCAGGAGCGTCACAGCCCCCAACTCCTCAACGCGAAACGGCGCATCCGTATCGCAAAGGGGAGCGGCGTGTCGGTGGCGGAGCTGAACACGCTGCTCAATCGCTTTAGCCAAATGCAGCAGATGATGAAGAAGATGGGCAAGTTCCAGAAGATGATGGGGAAGATGGGCGGCGGCTTGCCGGGAATGCTCGGCCGGTGACGGGTTTCAAGGCGCGAGCTTCAGCCATTCCTCAGTTTTCGTTTTCAGAAAAGAAAAAGCCCCGCCAGCCTTGCGGTCTGGAGGGGCGAAGAGGGGTTTCGCGAACTGGCTTAATTGGCGATAGCGTTTGGATCTATCGGAGGAGGCCCGCCGCCACCGGAGACTCCACCGCCTGCACCGCCCTGCTGTTGCTGACCACCGCCTGCGCCACCGAGTTGGTTGGTGCCACCGGTCGATCCACCGCGAGTGGAGATTCCAGAAGTCCGAGGATTGGAGATGCGCATTGTTTGGACGCGGAGTGATATGCGTGGCCTCGAGCTGAGTTGGTTCGTTCCAGCGCTGTTATTCCCGATCGTGCTCATGATGTTGCGCGGATTGGCGCTGAGCGAGGCAAGGCCGGTCGCTCCCCAAGTGCTGATGGGACGCGTACTGGTACGAGTTAAGTTAGTGTTAGCACCACCCAGTGCTCCACCCGTTTGAGTACCTGCTTGAACCCCAGTCGGCTGCGGGGGCGGAGGCGGAGGCGGTTGCTGTTGCGCTGTCGTTGTGTTGTTCGGATCGGTCATCAACCCGTTCAGCGTGGATTGGTAATTATTGTTGGCGTTGGACACGCCGCGCGCTTGGCTTTTGATGGCGCCATAGTTCATTCCGCCGATGCCTTGCAGAGAGGACCCGATGGCGCCGGCAGCCATGGTGCCAGCCAAGGTCTGGGCAGCGGCGTCTTGGGCGACGAGCGCCAGGGCGAGGGCAGCGAGGAAAAGAGGCGTTTTCATAGGCAGTTGATGCGTTCAGAGGCTAGGCCGGTCAACACGGTTTGTCAACGGCCGTTTTCCGGCTCTGGGTGCAGCCGGAAGACTACTGCGTAGTGGAGCGGTCGTTGATCCAAGCCGTATCCACGGTGTTGGGCTGAAGCTGAATACCGCCGGTGTAACCCTGAGTCTGGGTCCACTTCTTGGTTTCGACGTGGCCGTCGGGGAAGGAGAACACGGTCGCACCGCCGTGGTTGGCGGTCGGGACGTTGCCGGAGTTCACCGTGCCGGGCGGGTACATCAGGAAATCGGCGTTGTCGATGGAGCCGGGGCTTTCGTCAGCGAAGAGGAGCAGGTTCGCGGGTTGAGTGATACTGTCGAGTGTGAGGAACATTTTCCAGATGTTCTGATTGTAGAACGGCGCGAGCATGTTGTAAGTGGTGCCGGGGGAGACCTTGGGGTTGAGCCCGCCCATCCACGAGTTCATCGCGACAGTGCGGGGCAGCGGTTTCTGGGTGGTGGGATGGACATAACGGTCGGCCAGGCAACGGAATACCTTCTCGTTGTCCACCAACTTGCCGAGGTTACCGTCCATGAAGAATTGCGGGTTGGATTCGCTACCGTCGTTGGCCTTCATGTTGCCGGTGCACCATGTCAGGTTGGCGTCGGCGAGTGTGGAGTAAAAGTGCCGCGTCAGGTTCTGGTTGCTGTCGTTGGCGTAGAGGGTCCAACCGAGCGCAAGCTGCTTGCTGTTGCTGAGACAGACGGTGGTCTGGGCGCGGATTTTCGCCTTGCCGAGGGCGGGCAGGAGCATGCTAGCGAGAATGCCGATGATGGCGATGACCACGAGCAACTCGATGAGCGTGAAACCAGCACGGAGAACGTCATTCCCACGCACGCGACACACGCGAAGCGGGCGATTTAGTCTGAGTGAAGTCATGTTTTATGGATTTTTACAGCTTGATCCAGCGTAAACCGACTGAATCTAGCAAATTTCACACCTAAGTCACACGTCAATTTTTCAAGGCTTATGGCTGAGAAAACGTCGCCTATCAATCGTTTCTCTTGAGAGAAACGACCACCGACATGCTTCAGCCCTTCGCCGAATCGAACACCGTCGCGAGCGCCTGCGCGTAGCTCGCGGCCTCGTCTGCGGCAGATTCCACCGTGAAATTCAGATCGCGCAGATGGCCGTCCTGCACGCCGTACACCCAGCCGTGCACGGCGAGTTGCTGCCCACGCGCCCACGCCTCGCGCACGAAGCTCGTATCGCACACGTTGCTGACTTGCTCGACCACATTCAACTCGCAGAGCTTGTCCGAGCGTTGCGCCTCGGGCACAACGGCGAGCCGCGTCTCGTGCTTCTGCCGCACATCCTGCAGGTGACGAAGCCAGTTGTCCGCGAAGCCAATCCGGTCACCGGTCAACGCCGCGCGCACGCCGCTGCAGCCGTAGTGGCCGCAGACGATGACGTGCCGCACCTTCAGCAGATCGACGGCGAATTGAAGAACGGAGAGGCAGTTGAAATCGGTGTGAACGACGAGGTTCGCGACGTTGCGATGGACGAATAATTCGCCAGGCAACAACCCGACAATCTCATTCGCCGGCACGCGGCTGTCCGAACAACCGATCCAGAGATACTGCGGCGACTGCTGGCGCGAAAGATCTTCGAAGAATCCCGGCGTCTGCTTCCGCACACGCGCGACCCAAGCCCGGTTGTTCTGGAAAAGATGTGAGAGGGTATCCATCGACGGCCGCAGTTCAACGCAGCCAGCGAAAACGGTCAATGCGGAACTCGCGCACGCCGCCGATGCAGCTCACTTCGCCGTTTTGTCGGCGGGCGTGATCGAGAGGTCGTCGAAGCGAATCGCCGTTCCGGAAAATGGATTACCCCAAATGCTCGCGCGGCCGGCGATCGGCGCGGCAGCCTCGGTGTGCCGGATGCCCCACGCGGCCGGTTCCGCAGCGCCTTCCTGCCACGCCTTGCCGACGATGACGAAACTGCCCTCGTTCAGCGAACGGATGGACAACCGCAGGTTCGTCCACTTACCCGATTCCCAAGCCAGCGGCACGCTCAACTTCAACTCCTCGCCTTTATACAAATCGAGCGCCTTCTTCGCCGGCACGACTTGCAACCGATAGCCGCCGACGCCGTTCAAGCCCACGCCGAAAACCGGGAAGCGACGCCCTTTTCCGGTGCCGTGCATGCGCGCGCTCACCGTCACATCCGCCGACTGGCTCGGGCCGAACAGCACGCCGAACGTCTCCAGCGGCGCGCCCGGCAACTCGAGGAATTTGTTCCCGCCCTCGGCCTTCACCGCGAACTCGCCGTCCAGCACCAACATCCCTTCCGGCACTTTCTCCAGCACGGATTTCTCAAAGTTCTCGGCGAACAGCGGCGCAGTCGGCGCGGCTTGAATCTGCATCGCGCCTGTCACGCCAACGACGGCCAATATCGCAACGAATGTGTTCTTCATAATAAATCGCATTCCTTTTATTCGCTCCGCAGAGCATCCAGCAAATTCCCGCGCAAGGCCAGCATCGTCGCGCCCCACGTCCACACCAATCCCGCCACCAGCACCGCGCCGAGCGTGAGCCAGAGCGAGAGCGGCGGAGGCTGCGCGCCCGGCTTGAACCACACCGGCAACACCGCCACCAACGCCGCGCCCACGCCCGTCGCCAACCCGATCAGCAGCAACACCGCGTGCTCGCTCACCACCAATCGCCGCAACGCACGCGCACGGAAACCAATCGCCAGCAGCAGCGCCAATTCACCGCGACGCTCGAGCACGTTGCGCAGTACCAGCACGCCGAGACCCGCGCTGCCGAGCAGCAGGCCGAGCCCGCCGAGCACTTGGAACGTGGAGAGATACGTGTTCTGCACCGCGTTGAGTTCCGCCAATCGCCGCGTCGCCGGTGCCAGCTCGAGACCCACATCGCTCAACGCCCGCGTCAGCGCCGCGCTCACGTCCGCCGCACGGTTCGACGGCGCGTCCATGAGGAACATTCGGTAGCCGGCTTCACTTGGAAAACGGCGAGCGAACTCGGCCTCATCAATCAGCAAACTCCCCTGTAGCACCGAGCCCGCGAGCGACGCCACGAGTCGCACCTTGAACGCGCCACCGCGCTCGTCGGTGAACTCGATTGTGTCGCCGAGCTTTTTGCCGAGCGCCCATTGAATCGACGCCGCGTCGCCAATGGCCGCCACTTCATCCACCGCCAACGGTTGACCGTGCATCGGATAAAACTCGCCTCGATTCAGCGCCTTCCACGGAGATTTCTCTGGCACACCATCCGCCAACTTCGCGAACGTGAATCGCCCTTCCATCGCTGCCGGCTTCACGCCGAGCAACCGCGGCCGCTGCGCGCGATTCAAGTTCAGACAACTCGCGTCGTCGCCATCGCGAACGCGCAACGACACGAACGAAACGGCTTCGATCGACTTCGCATCGAGGCCGAAGAAATCGCGGCCCGACGGCGTGTTCAAATCGTGCACCACCGGCAGCGCCGATTCGCCGAGCAACGTGAACCCGCCCGTACCGCTCGCGCGACTACCCGCGTCCGCGTTTTCATCCAGCCGGAATGCGCCGACGGAAACGACGAGGAAACTTCCGCACGCGAGCATCGCCGCCGTGGCGAGACTGCGGCGCCGACGACGCGCCGCGTTGCGCACGCCCATGCTGACCAACGAGAGTCGCGCCGCCGCACTCACGCGTGCCAATCGCGTGAGCCACGCCGCCGTGAAAGCCAGCGAGGAGGTCAATAGTAACGCGCCCGCGCCAAAGAAAATGCCGGCGGCAGCGACGTCCGCAGCAGCGAATGCCCAACCGCTCAACGTCAGCGCGAGCAACAGCGTCACTACGCCAATGACGAAACCGCGGCTTCGTTTCGGTGCGCCGTCCACTGTCGCATGCGATTCCACGTTTCCCTCCGCGAGCAGTTCACGCGCGGGTTGTCCCACCTGCTTTCGCAGCGCGAACCAAAGCGTCGCCACCGCTGCCATCACGCTAGCGACGACACCGAGCGCGAGCGTTCCAGTTGCGCCGTGATAGCGCAGCGCCGCGCCGCCAACCGCTTCGCTCCACAAAGTCGAAAGCCCGTGCAGCATCGCACGCGCATACCAGACGCCGCCCGCCGCACCGAGCAACGCGCCGAGCAACGCGATGGCCGCGCCTTCGCCGAGCAGCAGACGCCGGATTTGCGCGGGCGTGAAACCGAGCGCGAGCAACGTGCCGACTTCCCGCGAGCGCCGTTCAACGCCGAGTTGAAAAAGCAATGCCACCAGCAGCAGGGCGGCAGCGATGAGGAAGAAACTGAACCCGATGAACAGCCCGCCGAAATCCTGTCCCTGCGCGCTCGCCGCCACCGCCTGTTCGCGCACGGGTTCGAAGCGGAAACCGAGCGACGCGGGATCGAGCGTGGCGAGCAACTTGGCTTCGACGTCGTCGCGCAATGCAGCAAATGCGTTTGTGCCGGTTGCACCAACCGGCAGCGGGAAACGCACCGCCGTGTGAGTGCCGAAGCGATTGCTCCACAGCTTCTCGCCAACCGCGAGAGTCACGAACGCTTTCGGCGTGCCGCGCCATTCCTTCCAATAACGATCGTCTTGTGCGCGGATGCGTCCGGCTTGAATCGGCAAACTCGCATCCCAATCGCGCGTGCTCTCGGCCTTGGCCACGCCCGGAAAATCGGGCATCAGCGCGCGGTCGGCGTACGGCAACTCAAGCGGCACCACGGCGCGAACTCGGAAGGTGTTCGTCCGTTCCTCGAGCGTGCGCGCGGTGCCGACGGAAAAATAACGGAGCGCAACCGTGTCGCCCGGCGCGGCGCGGAGATCATCGGCGAGCCATTGGTTGAGGAGAATCTCGTCATCGCGCATCTCCGCCGGCACGAGCGGCGAAGCGGCGGCGGTGACCATCGAGTAGGGCGCGGTTCGGTTGCCGGCGCGGAGTTCGTTGACGAAATAAGTCTGAATCAATCGCGCGCTGGGGAAAGCATTCGTGGCGGCGGCAACGACAGGCAGATCGAGAAAAATGCGTGGCGTGCGTAGTTCGATGAAGCCGTTGGTGATGTCCACGCGCAGCTCGAGTTGAGCGTCAGCAAGTTTCCAGAACGTCCGCAACTGCTGCGCCGCGTCTTTGGCCAGCGCTTTGGATGTGACCGCAATCGGCTTCGTGTCGTCCTTCGATTCGCGACCGACGAGAATCAAGTTGGCGCCGTTCGCCCCGCCAGCCGCACGCTGGAGTTGTTCCAACGGAACGAACGCGTTGAACGGCGCGACTTGATTCGCCTGCAGACTGAAGCGGCCGAGCTCGGCATCCGTGGCGATGGCGTGAACTTTCAGACGCAGCGCAGCGGTGGCGTTGTCCTGCGAAGCGAGCGGGGCGTCACGCGAGATTTGCGAAATGCGCGACACGCGCAGCAGAACGGAGTCGCCGACTTTCGCGCGGAGCTGCGCGGCGAGAGGCGCGTTCAACACCACGCCGTCAGCGGGGATTTCACCGAAGCACGGCGGTTGACCGCTCAGTTTCCAGAACCCGCTATCCACGCCGAGCGCCTGCACACGATTGGCGCGGGCCGAGCCGTCACCATTGTTGACTGTGGCGGGCAACGCGAGCGCAGCGGTGGAAAACGTCTCGCTGCTGGAAAGAATTTCACGCGCAAGCGCGGGACGGAAAAGACGGTCACCGGTGGCCGCGGCGAGATGGGTTTTACCAAGCCGCGCAAGCGCCGTCTCACGAAGGCTGCCGCGGACGGAATCGCCCACGAGCAGTGCGCCGGTAAGGACGGCGGCGCCGATCGCCGCGCCGAGCAGCGTGCCGAGATGCGTGCGGGCGTGAAACCGCAGGCTGCGCAGGATGAGCGTGGTGCGAGTCATCTCACTTCATTTCCACAAGCCGGCCATCCTCGAGCCGGAGGACGCGCTGCATCTTGCCGGCGAGTTCCAGAGAGTGCGTGACGACGATGAGCGTGACGTCCTCCTCGCGATTCAGCTCGATGAGCAACTGGCCGAGGTTCACCGCCGAAGCGTGGTCGAGCGCGCCGGTCGGCTCATCAGCGAGGAGAATCTGCGGCTGATTGATGAGCGCGCGCACGACAGCGACACGCTGGCGTTCGCCGCCGGAAAGCTGCGACGGCCGATGATCGAGGCGATCTTGCAATCCAACGCGTGCGAGCAAACGCAATGCCCGCTGCTGCGCTGCCGTGGTCGTCGCGCTGCGTGTGGCGAGCGTGGGCACGAGCACGTTCTCAAGAACCGTGCATTGCGGCAGGAGATGGTGTGATTGAAAAACGAAGCCAATCTGCCGATTGCGCACGGCGGCGAGTTGCCGTTCGTCGAGGCTCGTAATATCCTCGCCGGCAAGCGTCACGCGGCCACGCGTCGCGTGATCGAGCGTGCCGAGAATCTGCAGCAGCGTGCTTTTGCCCGAGCCGGACGGGCCGATGATGGCGAGCGATTCGCCGCGGCCGACGTGGAGTGAAATGTTTTCGAGGATGCGCAACGGACCGGCGGCCGTGCCGTATTCCTTGGCGACGCCGTCGAGCAGCAGCAGCGGTTGAGACGACATGGCCGCACGTTAAACGAAGCGGCCGCGAGCGGGAAATGAAAAAGGCGCACCGATGAACGCGACTTTTACTCCTTCACCCAACGGCGGGCCTTCATTTCGAAGCGCGGCAGCGAACCGGCGGCGACGGAGGTGACGGGAATGCGAAGCTGGAAGGCGGCGTGCAAGGCTTGCTCAAGTTTCCGAGCAAGCGCAGAGGCGTCCACACAACCGACGGACGGCTCGATGGCGAGGGCCAGTTCAGTCATCGCGGCGCGGTGAGTGATGCGGGCTTGATACTCCGCCACGCCGCCGCAGTTGCGGATGATTTCTTCAACAGCGCTGGGATGGATGTTCACACCGCGAATGATGAGCATGTCGTCCGTGCGGCCGAGGATGCCGCCAGCGAGAGCGAGTTCGTGCGAGCCGCACGCGCACGGCTTGGATTCAGGCTTCACCAAATCGCCGGTGCGATAGCGCAGCAGCGGCGAACCCGTGCGGCCGAGCGATGTGAGAACGAGTTCCCCCGTCTCGCCTGTCGCGACCGATTCGCCATTGGTTGGATGAATCACCTCGGCGAAATAGGCGCGCTCGATGACGTGCAACACACCGGGGCGCGCGGGGCATTCGTAAGTGACAGGGCCGACCTCGGTCATTCCGTGATGATCGAAGACGCGCGCGCCGGGCCAGAGCGACTCGATGCGGGCGCGCGTGGTAGCGATGCTGCCGCCGGGTTCGCCGGCGACGATGATCTTCCTCACTGCGCTGTTGGCGAGAACGAGATTTTCCTTGGCAGCAACTTCAGCGAGATGGATTGCGTAAGTCGGCGTGCAGCAAAGAAGGGTGGCGCGGTTTTCGAGAATCGCACGCAGCCGCGCGGCGCTGGAAAGGCCACCGCCGGGGATGCAGAGAAATCCGAGTTGAGCCGCGGATTCAAACGCGGTCCAGAAACCGAGGAACGGCCCGAACGAGAAGGCGAAGTAAACGCGATCGGCGGGCGTGACGCCCGCGGCGCGATAGACCTCGGCCCAGTTGCCGAGCATCCACTGCCAACTCTCGGGCGTGTCGAGCCAGCGGAGCGGAGCGCCACTGGTGCCGCTGGTCTGGTGAAAACGAGTGTAGCGCTCGGGCGCGAACGTGAGGTTGGTGCCAAAAGGCGGATGCGCCGCTTGGTCGGCGAGCAACTCGTCCTTCGCGGTGAAAGGACAGCGTCGCGTGAACTCGGCGAGTGACGCGACGCTCGCGGTCAGTCCGGCGTCCGGCAACCGACGAGATTGAAAACGGTTCGCCGGCAGCAGCGCGGTGAGCAGCGCACGGAGCGATGCGAGTTGCTGAGCCTCGATGGCGGCGCGGTTTGGAAAGGCGTCGGCCATCGCGAAGCGGGATTGTTTATTTCGCCGGCGCGACGTGCGCAGCGACGGGCTTCGGTGCGCCACCGGTATTCGATGGCGCGTATTTGGCGACGAGGAAAGCGCCACACGCGGCGAGCACGCAACCGAGAATGAACGGCACGGGCAGCGATTTGAAGCCGCCCTCCGGCGGATGCAGCCACATCGCGGTGATGGTGTTGATGATGGGCGCACCTGCAAAAACGATCGGCATCACAGCGGCCGCGGCCGCGCCTTTGTAAATCGGCGAGGCAGCACCGAGCGCGAGCACGAGCGTGAACGCACCGACGGCACCAGCCGCACCGGCGACGAGACTCCAGCGGATGCCTTCGCCAGTGAAGCTCCAGTTCGAGCCGCGCAACTGGATCAACACCGCTGCGGCGATACCGATCACGGCGTACGCGATGCAGACGAAAAGGAACGCCTTCAAACTGGCGTGCGGCGTTTCCGCGCCCATCGGCATGTAGCCGCGGCCTTTGTGAAGGATCACGCCGTAAACGCCCCACGAAAGAACAGTGAGGAGTGCGAAGTAGAGCCAGGTTAGGCTCGTGCCAGTTGAGTTGTCAGCCATAAGGCCAGGCAGTGTAGAGGGGAGAGTGGATGACTTCAACCGTTGTATTCGCCGCCGCTGTTGCGGGACTCGGCGGCACCCGCTTACGCCAGCTTCTCCGGCGGAGCGACCTCGATCTGGTCGTCGATGCTCTTTGGGATCGGCACCGAGCGCATCAGCCCGTGCTCGTCGCGCGTGACACACACGACCGTGAGTTTGCCGCGCGCCACTTCCTCTCCCGTGCCCACTTTGCGGAAGCGGAACTGGTAACTCATCACCTTGCGCCGTTTCTCGGTCACGAGCAGGTGAATCTCCACTTCATCCTCGAACCTCAGCGGCTTCTTGTAATCGCACTCGGCGTGGACGCGCGGCCAGCCCACCGGCATCTCGGGCGCAGGCATCACCACCGAGAAGCCGAGCGAGCGATAGAACGCGTGCTCGGCGTATTCCATGTAACGGAAGAAATTCGAGTAGTGGACAATGCCAGCCATGTCGGTCTCGGAGAACTCGACGCGGCGGACGATCTTGAATTCGTGGGCCATGGTGGGAATCAAGATGAGGGTTTCGGCAAGGTTTGGAAAGCCTCGATCAATTCACTCGCGGCGTGCGTCACGCTGAATTTCTCCAGCACAACCTTGCGACCCACCTCGCCCAACGCGCGCGACTTCACGGCATCGGCGAGCAACGGCTCCGCCGCATCGGCCAAAGCCTGCGCCGTCATCGGCTCGAAACAAACACCTCCGCCGGTCGCCGCGACAATCTCGGGGAACGATGCCACGCGCGGCTGCACCACCGGCACGCCCGACGCCAGCGCCTCAATGAGATAGAGGCCGAACGCTTCGCCGTACATCGCCGGCACGGACAGCACGCTGAGTGAGCGGAAGAATTCGGTCTTCGCCGCTCGATCGAGATTCGGATGGAACGAGACGTCGCCAAGCAACCCGCGCGAGCGCAGGCGGACGCGCAACTCCTCGACGAACGGTTCGTCCGTCGGTCCGCAGGAGCCGCCGATGCGCAGCTGCAGCTCCGGCACGCGATTGCGTTGCTTGAGTAAAATGAACGCCTCGACCACGAGATCCAGCCCTTTGTCGCGACACATCCGCGCAAAGAAACCGAGCGCAGGCGGCCGCGGCGGATGGAACGCCGGCGTGTATCCATCGAGGTTGATGCCGTTCAACACGACACGCAGTTTCGCTGGCGGAATCTCCAGTCGCGCCGCCATTCGCTCGCCATAGTAACGGCTTGGCGCGATGAACAAATCCACCTCGCGACCGCGTTCGGCCATCTCGCGCCAGACCGTCGCGCGCGGCTCCGGCGGCATCGCGTCAATGAAAGCATCCTCACCTTGAAGACTGCAGACGATGGGCGCGCGCAGCTCGGATTTCAGCCGGCGAGCGAGACCGAGCAGCATCGCGTTTGAGAGGCAAATCACATCCGGTCGCGGCTGCGTCTTCAGCCACGTGATGAGTTCGTCCAGCTCGCGGGATTGATTGCCCGCCTCACCGCGCAACATCGAGATCGTCAATTCGCCCACGTCTTCGGCGCGAGTCTTCGCCGTGCGACCGCCGGCCCATTTGAGCAGGCGGGGAGAATCGAGTTGGCGGCGCAGCCAATCGGGCGCCTTGCGGAATACCGGCATTATTTGGTCGAGATAGACATTCACGCCGCCGAAGAAAATCGGCGCGCCGCTCTGGTCCGCCTCGTCGAGCGTCATCGGCAGATAAAGCGGAATCATCAACGGCTGATGGCCGAGACCGCGCCACGCGGCGACGAGTGCGTTGTCGCGAAAACAATTTCCGCAATACATTCCGCCCGCGCCGGGTGTGATCTGGATGATGTTCACGCCGATGGTGTGACGAGCGGTTCGCCGAGCGGCAAATCATCCGGCAGCGGCACGAACTCGCGGAACTTCTCCCAGAGCGGCGTGAAATCTTTCTCCACGTCGCCGGAGAGACAGTCGGTGATATCGCCGGCCGCGTCGGGGTAGCGATCGATGACTTTCTTGAAAGAGAAGTCCGGCTGGTAAAAGGCGTACACGAGCTTACGCATATTCTCGATACCCACGCGCAGAGTGGCGGCGTATTCGGTGAAACGCGCGGGCGAGAAGTCGCGCGCCGCGAGCGCCGCATGCACGGCGTCGGCCGCTGTCACGCCGCTCTTGAGCGCGAGCATAAGTCCGCTGCTGAACACCGGATCGAGGAACGCGAACGCGTCGCCCACGAGCAGTAATCCCTCGCAGCCGCAGTGGCGGGCGTGGAAGGAATATTCGCTGGTGATGTAATAATCGCCGACCTGCTCGCCCGTCGAGAGGCAGTCTTTGATCCAAAGATTCTGCCCGACTTCGCGCTCGAAAATCTGCGCCGGATCCTTCACGCCGTCGCGACTGAGGTATTTGCCGTCGGCCACAACGCCGACACTCACCATGTCGTCGTGCATCGGGATATGCCAGAACCAGCCCTTCTCCGCCACGAAAGCCACCGTGGTCTGCCCCTCGTCAACGCCCGCCGCTCGCTTCGAGCCTTTGTAATAAGTCCAAACAGCAATCTTGTTGAGGAACGGATCCTTCACGCGCCAGCCTTGGCGCAACGCAGCGAAAGCTTCTTTGCCGGTGCAATCGAGCGTCATCGGCGCGCGGAACTCAGCGAGCGTGCCGTCCTTCCGTTGCGCGCGGACGCCGACGACGCCGCCGTTTTCGCGCAGCAACTCCTTCACGCTGATTTCCTCAATCACCGTGGCGCCTTTCGCGCGCGCTCTCTCCATCAACATCTGGTCGAACTCGCTGCGAAGCACCTGCCACGTCTGCGCCACGGTCTCGCGGTCGTAGCGGTTGAAGAAATAGAACGGCTGACTCGCACTGCCGTTGGGCGAGACGAACTGGACGCTGTATTTCTTGGTGAAGGCCGACTCGCGCATCCGCTCGATCAACCCGAGTCGGCGGAGCGGTTCGTAGGTGAAAGGCAACAGTGATTCGCCGATGTGGTAACGCGGGAACTTCTCGCGTTCCAGCACCAACACGCGACGGCCGTGTTCAGCGAGAACGGCGGCAGCCGAACTCCCCGCCGGTCCGGCACCGATGATAAGAACATCGTAGTTTTCAGACATAAGAGCATCGTAGTTTTCAGACATGGCTCAAGAATTCGTGTCAACCGGCGGCAGGATTTCGACGATCTCCGCCAAGGGCCGTTCTTCGGCATCGAACAGCGTGTTGCGGCGGCCGTAGAGCACGTGCGCGCCGCTGAAGCCCAGCACCTCGGCGATGAGCCGATCCGACGCGAGCTTGAGAAATCCCTTCGGCCGACTCGTGTGAATGATGGAGCAGTCGTCCAGAATGGTGCCGAGCGGCCGGTGTTCACCGAGGATGAGTTCGCGCGCCGCCTCGGGAAAACGGTCGAAGTAAATCTTGATCGCGCCGAACTCGACCGGCGTGCTTGCGCCGTTCAGCAGCAGCACCACCTCGCGCGAATACTCGTTGCCGTTCCGCCGACGGCCGAGCACGCGCAGATGAATCGTCCCACGATGGAACTTCTCCAGCGTCGGCGTCATGTCGTCGCGATGGACGAGCATCGTCTTGTACGGCTCAGGTACCTCCTCACCATCAATCGCCTGCCACGGCGGAAGCGACTGACCTGCTGCCGCGTAGAATTCATCCAGCGGTTGAATCAGCAGTGCGGGCGAAATGTTGGGCTCGTCGGACATGGTCAGGCGTAGCGGGCGCTGCGGTGTTCGGGCAGGAAAAACTCGTGCAGCAACCGATCCACTTGCAGAAGACCTTCGCGATTGAGGCGCAGTTGATCGCCTTCCTCCGCGAGAAAACCCCAATCCTTGAGCGCCTGCAGCGGCTTGGCGAACTGCGCGCACGGATCGGTGCCGAACTTCTCCGTGAAATAGGCGCGGCTCACATGGCCGAGCTTGAGCTGCAAAATGAACTCGCGAATATAGCGCTCCTCAGGCGTGGGCGTGAGCGCGCGGTGGACCGGCAGCTCGCCGGCGTTCACGCGCTGCACATACGGATCGAAGTCGTGGTGGTTCTGATAATGAACGCCGTTGATGTGGCCAAAGCTCGCGACGCCGAGCGCGAGCAAATCCGCGCCGGCCCAGAGACGATCGCGATAGACGAATTTCGTCCCCGCCTTTTTCACCGCAGTGTAAGCGCTGGCCACGGTGTAGCCGGCCTTCTGCAGCTCATCGAATGCGTAGCTCACCCAGCCGCGCTTCACGTCCCAATCAGCGACCGGCGCGACGAGTTTTCCCTCGGCCTGCATTTGCTTGTAGAGCGTCGTGTTGTACGGAATCTCCATCTCGTAAATCGTCACCGAGTCGGGCACCATCTCGATCGTTTTGCGGACGCACTCGTGCCAGTTCGCATCGGTCTCCTCCACCATGCCGGCGATGAGGTCGATGTTGATTTGCGGGAAACCAATCTCACGCGCGTAAGCGTAGGCCCGGCCGATTTCCTTGCTGTGATGCGCGCGGCCGTTGATCTCGAGGATGTGGTCGTCGAAATTCTCCACGCCGAGCGAGAGCCGCGTGATGCCCAGCTCGCGAATCGCCTTGAGCTTGTGGTCGGTGAGCGTGCCCGGCTCGGCCTCGAACGTGACCTCCTCCATCGCGTCCCACGGCAGACGCTTCTTCATCTCGCCGACGAGATGTTTGAGCTGATCCACGGAAAGATAACTCGGCGTGCCGCCGCCGAAATAAACGAAGCTCGGCTTGCGCCCGCCAATGAAGGGCTTCGTGGCATAGCCATCCAACTCGCGGATCACCGCGTCGATGTAGCTCTTGATCGCCGCCGAATCTTTGTCCGTGTACACGCGGAAATAGCAGAAGTGGCAGCGCTTCCGGCAGAATGGAATGTGGACGTAGATGCCGAGCGGGTTGTCCGCGCGCGGCGCACTCTCGAGCGCAGCGTGAAACTCACCCAACGCCTCCGGTTTCCAGAACGAGAACGGCGGATAATTCGAGACGAAGTAGTTGCCCACCGTCGTCTGCTTTTCCAGCGGCGGTGCCGCAGTCGGGGAAACCTGTGTGCTCCTGCTCATTTTAATCCTTCACCAAAAAATTCTCGTACTCCATCACTTCGCTTTTTTTCCAAAACAATAAACAACGCCGTCGTCAGCTCCCACAATCACCTTACCATCCGCCACGGCTGGCGAACCGTTGACGCCTTGACCGATTTCGTAGCTCCACAATTCTTTGCCATCCGCAAGCGACACGAGATAAAGCCGGCCATCCTCGGAGCCGAACACGACCTTGCCGCCGCAGACCACCGGCGAACTGTCCACTTTGCCGCGCGTCGGGAACGTCCAGAGCGGCTTGCCGTCCGCGCGCGCGACGCAATGCAGGCGTTTGTCCCGCCCACCGAAGACGACGCGGTCGGACGTGAGCGCTGGCGAAGAGAAATACGGGAACGCGCGATCGCTGTATTTCCAGACGGTCTTGCCCGCTGCGAGATCGACGCAAAGGAACTCGTTCTCGTAATGGCCGACGAAGAAAAGATCCTTGTCCAGCGCACCCGAGCCGGCGATGTACGCGCCGGCCTCGACCTCTTTGAGCTTCTTGCCGTCGGCCAGCGCGAGCACGTGCAGCAGCGCGTCGCATCCGCCGAAGACGGTTTTGCCAGCCGCCACCGCCGGCGCGCCGTTGATGTAGTTGCCCGTCTCGTACACCCAGTTCGTCTTGCCGGTTTTCGCTTCGAGACAATGCAGTTTGAAATCGTAACTACCCGCCACAATCCAGTTCGCGTCGCCTTTCGGCGAACGCACCCAGTTTGGCGCGCCGAGAATTTTGTCGCCGGTCTCGTGTTTCCAGAGCGGCTTGCCGCTCGCCGCGTCGAACGCGTAGAGAAAAGAATCGGTCGAACCGGCGAATACCGCGCCATCGAGGAAGAGCGGCGAGGATTCCACGCTGCCACCGGTCTTGAAATCCCAGAGCTTCTTCCCGTCGACGAGATTGAGCGCATACAGATGGCCGTCGTCCGAACCGATGAAAACACGGCCGCCCGCGATGGCCGCCGAAGACTTCACCGAACCTCCGGTCTTGAAGCTCCAGAGCAAATCGAGCTTGTCCGGCAACGCGCCCGCCGCCACGCCGTGCAATCCCGGACCTCCGCGGAACATCGTCCATTCGGCACCTGCGATCGCAACGGCCGGCTTGACCGCTTCGGCCGCATTGAGAGCGAGCGCGAGTAAAGTGACGGCAAACAAACCAAAGCCCCCGCCCTGCGACGACGCGAAGGAGAGCAGGGGACGCTGTGTTTTTTGCGGCGGGTTCATAACTTGGCGGTCAGCGCAGCTCATGTCGATTCGACGTTCGCGAGCAACCACGACATCATCCTCAAAGCGTACGATGCTGGCAACCAAATAATACGCACGCGTATGATTCTGTCGAACGCCGTCCTGAGAGGTTCTTCGACGGGCGAAAAGATGCGACTACGAAGATTCGTGCGTCACCATCACCTTGAGCGATTCGGCGGTCGGATGCGCCGCCAGCTCGACGCCCGCGGCCGTTTGTTCCAACGGGAAAATGTTCGTGATGAGCCGGCGCACGTCCACCCGCCGCGAGAAAATCAAACGCGCCACTTCGTCCTGAATCGTGATGTCGGAAGAGTAGCTGCCGATCACGTCCTTTTCGTCCACGCAGACCGTCGCCAAGTCGAGCGGCAGCGCTGCGCCGCGCTTGGTGTGCGCGAAGAGCAGCACCCGCCCCGCCCCGCGCACGAGCGCGAGCGCCTGCGTCACCAAAGCGTCCACCGGCACGGCCACGACCGCGGCGTCCAGTCCGCGCCCGCGCGTGAGTCGCGCGATGCGTTCGGGCAAATCCTTCACGTCACCGCGCAACGCCGCGTGTGCGCCGAACTCTTTTGCCAAGCGCAACCGCGACGGCATCAGATCCGTCGCCACGACATTCACGCCGCGCAGGGTCAGCAGCCGCGTGAATATCAAACCAATCGGGCCTTGTCCGAGCACCAGCACGGTGTCGCCTTTGAGCAGGTGCAACTTGTTCACCGCCTTCAGCACCGTGTTCACCGGCTCGGCCATCGCGCCTTCGAAGAAGCTGTTTCGCGCGGGAATCTTCACGATGCCCGGCAAACAAAAGTCCATCACGCGCACGAACTCAGCGTAACCGCCGCCGGCCGGCTCGAACCCAGCGGTGATGCCGGTCTTGAGATATTGCGGACACTGCGCGAACGCGCCGTGACGGCAGGCGTGGCAATCGCAACACGGCACGTGATGGTGCAGCGCCACGCGATCGCCCACACGGAGGCCGCGCACGCGCGCACCGATTCGCGTGATGGTGCCGGCCGTCTCGTGCCCGAAGATGCGCGGCGGCGGCACGGTCCCGTAGTGGATTTTCTTGATGTCTGTGGGGCAGACGCCGCAAACCGCGACGCGCACCAGCACTTCGCGCACGCCGATTCGCGGCACCGGCACAGTCTCCACGCGGAGATCGTTCACGCCGCGATACACCACAGCCCGCATCATCTTCGGGATATCACTCATCGGTTCAAGTTAAGCCCGCGGCGTGCGAAGGCACAACGGTTTCTCCTGCGTTCAAAAACTCCGTGAACCACGGGTCCGGCTCGGCTGTGAATTGCCAATCCTTCAACGCCCAGTGGAAATGCAACTCGCGCGCGTGCAGCGCCGCGCAGGGCAAAATGAGCCGCCGCCGCTGTTCATCCGTGAGCCGGCCGTGAACGAGGTCGAGGTAGAACTGCTCGTCTGCGCCGTAAAGTTTCTCGCCGACGATCGCGTGGCCGACGTGCTGGAGATGGATGCGGATTTGATGTTTGCGCCCAGTGAAAAGATTGAGCCGCAGCCAAGTGAAATCGCCCTCCGCGCGCGTGAATCGGCGCAGCACTTCGAACTCCGTCTGCGACGATTGACCGTCGGGGCGCACGCAGCTTTTGATGGCGACCTCGCTCTGCTCATCGACGCCAAGCGGCGCATCAATCAATCCGCGATCCTCGCGCACGTGGCCGTGGACGATGGCCCAGTAGGTCTTCCGCACCGTGCGTTGTTCCCAGATCTTCGCGAGTTGCTTCGCCACCTCGGGATGTTTCGCCACCACTACCACGCCGCTCGTCTCGCGATCGAGCCGGTTCACCATGTGTACCGGAAACTTTTCGCCGACGTGCAAGCGCGCGCGGCTGATCAGGCTGGAATACACGTCGCCCTTCGTCGGATGGCAGACGAGGTCGGCCGGCTTGTTCACCACCAGCAGGTCGGGGTCTTCGTAGAGAATTTCAAACAGGCGTTCCACGCGGCGAACTGTTGAAGTAACATCCGCCTGCCGTGACGGAAAGCGCCAACTTAAATCTACCCGCCGGATGGAGCGCACGCCCTGCTTGCAATGGCGATGCGGACCCCATCCGCGCGCTCGTCTTCGGCGCGCTCCGCGAATACGGCCTCGCGCCCGATCCGACCGGCACCGACGCGGATCTCGACGACATTGAGCACCACTACTGTCGCAACGGCGGATGGTTCATTGTGATTGAAGATGCGAACGGCGAACTCGCCGGCTCCGTCGCGTTGAGCCGCCACACCGCCGACACTGCCGAGCTGCGAAAGATGTATCTCCCTCGAAACGCCCGGCGACGGGGGGTTGGCAAGTGGATGCTTGAACGCGCACTGGCCGAGGCGCGCCAGCGCGGTTATCGGCGTGTGCTCCTCGGGACGGCCTCTGTTCTTCACGAAGCTCTCGCGCTCTACCGGAATTATGGATTCAAGCCGATCGCGATAGAAGGCCTCCCGCCGCCCTGCGATTTGGCGATGGCGCTGGAACTCTGAACAACGCACGCGTATTCTCGCTCTCGGTGAAACTGAAACACCATCACTGGATTGCTGCGCTGCTGATGCTCGCCTTCGCCGCGACGCGATGGCCGGGCTTGATGCCGCCGAACTTCAGCGCCACCTACGCGCTCGTGTTCTGCGCGGGCGTTTATTTCCCCGGCTCACTCGCAGGGTGGTTGCCGCTGGTCACGCTGCTCGCCACCGACGTCGCGCTCGGACTCCATCACCGCGCCCTCTATCTCGAAAACCCCACCGGCTACACGCATCCGGTCGCGATTCTCAGCCCGTGGCTGCTCGTCAATTACACCCTCTACGGTGGGCTCATCTGGCTCGGACGCCGACTCACGTCACGCGCATCATTCCTCACGCTGCTCGGCGGTGGCGTGCTCGGCGCGATCCTGTTCTACCTCGTCACAAACACCTTTTCGTGGCTCTCCAATCCGGTTTATCCGAAGACGCTCGCCGGCTGGCTGCAGGCGCTCTCTGGCGGCGTGCCCGGTTATCCACCCACGTGGGAATTCTTTCGCAACACACTCACCAGTGGCGGGCTTTTCACCGCGTTCTTCGTCGGCGCGATGAAGCTGAGCGAAGCCACCGAAGAGCAAGAGGAAGAAGCTCCGGCGGAAGAAAGCGGCGATGACCAACCCGAGAAAACGAAAGCCTGAACCGGCGCGGTACGCTTGCAGAGCAGCCTTGAAACATTGATTGATACAACGATCATTATGAAAGCAACCTCGTTGATTCTCCTGCCCGCGTTCGCGTTCGCGCTCCTCACCGGCTGCGCCACCGGCACCGTTCTCGTCACCGGCGAGAAGCGCGCCTCCATTCCTTTCGATCACGTGAAGCTTTATCAGACGCCGCCCGCCGGCAAATACGACGTGATCGGCATAGTCAACGGCGCCTCGGGCGGACACGACCAAGGCTCTTTGGACCGCGCCACGCACGCGATGAAACGCAAAGCCGCGGCCGTCGGCGCCAACGGCATCATCATTCAAGGCGGCCCCGGCCAGTCGGGCGGCGGCGCGGTGGCGGGCTACGGTGGCGGTGGATTCTTCGCGGGCGGTTTCCTCAGCGAACGCACGCAGGTTTCCGGACAAGCCATCTTCATCCAGACGGAAAAGTGAGAAGCCTGCGCCGACGTCCCATGAAAATCGGCGTCATCTCCGACACGCACGGCTGGCTCGACCCTCAAGTGCTCACCGTTTTCGCCGGCGTGGAGCACATCCTGCACGGCGGCGACATCGGCTCGTCGCGCGTGCTTTTCGACCTCGAAACCGTCGCGCCTGTCACCGCCGTTAGCGGCAACACCGACTGCGATCCGACATGGCGCGAGACCGAGTTTCTCGAACTGGGCGGACTCAAGTTTCTCCTCCATCACATCGTCAATCCACACAGGTTGGAACCCGATCTTGAAGAACGGATCAATCGCGTCCGGCCGGATGTCGTCGTCTTCGGCCACACGCACGAGCCATTCGCTGAAACCATCCGCAGCACGCTTTTCTTGAACCCCGGCTCGGCCAAAAGTCCGCGCGGCGGATCGCCCCGTTCCGTCGCCATTCTTCACTGCGAAACGGCCGGCCTGCGCGCTGAGTTCGTGGAGGTCCGTTAACACATCTCAAAACGGCGTGACTTCCCCCGACGCGCTGCGCAGACTGGCACCGCTTTTTAAGCGCATGAAAACGACTTCACCCGTCTCGCGCAGCGGCCGGTTCGCTAGCGGCCCCGGGGCCGATGTGGCCCGATTCACCGAATCCATCTCCTTCGATTGGCGGCTTTGGCGGCACGACATCGCCGGCTCCATCGCCCACGCCACGATGCTCGAGAAAATCGGCGTGCTCACGCGCCGGGAACGCGACGCCATCGCGCGCGGCCTCGTGCAGATCGCCCGCGAGATCGAGGCGGGGAAGTTCCAGTGGAAGGCCGAACTGGAAGACGTCCACATGAACATCGAGTCGGAGCTGACGCGGCGCGTCCCCGCCGGCGCGAAGCTCCACACCGGCCGCTCTCGCAACGATCAGGTCGCGCTCGATATGCGCCTCTGGCTGCGCGACGAGATCATGGTATTTTGCGATGAGCTCCGCGATTTGCAACGTGCGCTCGTTGAGTTGGGCACACGCCACAGCGAAGTCGTCATCCCCGGTTACACGCACATGCAGCGCGCCCAGCCGGTCTATTTCGCGCACCATCTACTCGCCTACGCGGAGATGTTCCAGCGCGACTGGGAACGGCTGCACGACTGTTTCGCACGCGCGAATGTCTGCCCGCTCGGTAGCGGCGCGATCGCCGGCAGCACGCTGCCGCTCGACCGCGAGTTCGTCGCGGTTCAGCTCGGTTTCGTGGACACCAAAGGCCGGCCGCGCGTGACACAAAACTCGATGGACGGCGTGAGCGACCGCGATTTCATCGTCGAATTTTCCGCCACAGCCGCGCTCACGGCGGTGCATCTCTCGCGGCTCGCAGAGGACGTAATTCTCTGGGCCACGACCGAGTTCAATTTCATCCGCATCGCCGACGCTTACACGACCGGCTCGTCGCTGATGCCGCAGAAGAAGAATCCGGATATCGCCGAGCTCGCGCGTGGAAAAGCCGGTCGCGCCGTGGGCAATCTGATGGCGTTGCTCACGCTCCTCAAAGGTCTGCCGATGACCTACAACCGCGATTTGCAGGAGGACAAAGAGCGGCTCTTCGACACCGCCGACCACGTGCGCGGCACCGTGCGGCTCGTCGCCGCGATGCTGCGCCACACCGCCGTGAACGCTGCGGTTTGCGCGAACGCCGCGAGCGATCCCGCGATGCTCGCCACCGATCTCGCGGATTATCTCGTGCGCAAAGGCATGCCCTTCCGCAAAGCCCACCACGTCGTCGGCGCCATCGTGATGATGGCCGAGCAACTCACGAAGCCGCTCGACCGGCTCACGCTCATCGAACTGCGTTCGGTGGATAAAACATTTGGCCCCGATGCGCTGGCGGTATTCGACCTGAAGAGAGCGCTCGCTCAACGCCGTCTAACCGGCGCGCCTGGCACAACCGAGGTGCGCCAGCAATTGGCCCGCTGGCGGAAGCTCTTGAGCCGTTGATGCCGACGTCGCCGAAATTGTTGACCGCGCTGCTGCGCGACGTTTCCCGCTCGTTTTATCTCACTCTCCGGGTGCTGCCAAGTGCGGTGCGTGAGCAAATCGGGCTCGCCTATCTCCTCGCGCGTGCGGCGGACACAATCGCCGACACAGAATTGGTGCCGCTCAAAAAGCGGCTCCAAGCCTTGCGTACCCTGCGCCTGCACATCCGCGAGCAACCCGACACTCTACTGACGCTCGACGAGCTTGCCAGCCAGCAGAGCGAGGATGCTGAAGAAGCTTTGCTCTCGCGAATCAGCGAAGCGTTGGCAGTGCTCGCGGAACAGGACATCTCCGACCAGCATCTCATCATCGACGTGCTGATGGCCATCATCAGCGGGCAGGAACTGGATTTGCAGCGGTTCGCCGCCGCGAGCGAGAAGCGGATTGTCGCCCTCCGCAACGACGCCGAGTTGGAGGATTACACCTACCGCGTGGCCGGCTGCGTCGGCGAGTTCTGGACGAAAATCTGCCGCACACATCTCTTTCCAAAAGTGTCGATGGACGAAGCGCCGCTTCTCGCCAAAGCGGTGCGGTTTGGAAAAGGGCTTCAGCTCGTGAACATTTTGCGCGACCTGCCGCGCGACTTGCGCCAAGGCCGTTGTTATCTCCCTGCCGATAAACTGGCCGAGTACGGACTCGCGCCGGCCGATTTGCTCGACCCCGCCAACGAGTCGCGGTTGCGCCCTCTTTACGATCGTTATCTCGCCCAAGCCCAAGCGCATCTCGTCGCCGGCTGGGAATACACGAATGCGCTCCCGTCGAATCAAGCGCGCCTGCGGAACGCCTGCGCTTGGCCGATTCTCATCGGCGTGAAAACGCTGGAGAAGCTCCGCGCGGGCAACCCGCTCGACCCATCTGTGCGCTTGAAAGCCACTCGCGGCGAGGTGCGCTGGCTCGTCGCTAAATCGGTTCTGCTGACCCCTTTCGCCGAGGATTGGCAGAAGCTGGGGCCTCAGCCAACTGAGGTAGCGGAGGTGCCAAATGAGGAAAAGAAAATCGGTTGATTCGCGCGCGGCCTTTCTCTAGAATCCAATTCCAACGATGAGGAACCGCATTCTTGCTGTGCTTTGTTTGTGCGCGGTGCTGCTGCAGCACACGCCTCTTCGTGCCGACGAGACCGAACTTCCCCTCGCCCCGGACCACGACACCGAGTTGCGTTATTTCGCAAAACAGGAAGCGCTCCGTAAAGCGAAGGCCGCTGCGGAACTGCGCGACGTCGCCACCATCGAGCTGCGCAAACGCATCCTCGCCAAGACCCGCGCGCTCCAGCAGGTGAAGGGCGCCGCCGAGGCTCGGCAGATTCTCATCACCGAGGCGAAGGAACGCGCGCTGGCGCAGATGCTTTTCATCGTCAAAATCGAGCGCCAGATGAAAGAGGCCGAGGAACGTCTCGTCGCCGCCGCACTCAAAACTGAAACCGAGAAGCCGATTGCGTCTGCTAACACTCTGCCCCTTTCAAAGGAAGATGCGCTCAAGCGTGCGAAGCGGGATTTGGAGAGCCAGCCCGGCCGCGCGCTATTCGAGATCGCCGCGTTGCCGAATCTCGCCAAAGGTTTGCCGATGACTTACCAGCAGGATCTGCTCGACGAGCGGCCGCTGTTCATCGAGCCGATTCAAGTCACTCTCCGCCCCACCGCCGGGGTGCTTGCCGATCAAGAAGCCGTTCGTCGCCGCGCCAAAATGAAGGTGGCCGAAGAGGCTCGTATCAAGGCCGAGGTGCAGGCGCGGCTCGATATCGAGCGCGGCTCCGCTCCCAAGTCCGCCGTGAAGCCCGTCGCGGGAAAGCCGAAAGAGGAGCGCCTGCGCGACCTCGTCGATCTTTACAAGAAGGACAAGATTTCCCCAGGCGCCTATTTCTCCGAGCGAGCCAAGATTCTCGCCGAGCCGTGATTCGCGCGGCTCGCGTTCTTCCCCAGAGTTCCCGCTGTCAGAATATCCCGTTTAATTTTTATTATGCATGAATTCCGCTATCTGAAAGGCCGGCTGCACTGCGAGAACGTCGCCCTCGATGCGTTGGTGAAAGAGCACGGCACGCCTCTCTACGTCTATTCGCAGTCCACTCTCGAGGATCACTACCAGAAGCTCGACGTCGCGCTCGCGCCCCTCGATCACCTCATCTGCTTCGCGATGAAGGCGAACTCGAACCGGGCGGTGATGCGCACGCTCGCCGACTGTGGCGGCGGGTTCGACACCGTGAGCGAAGGCGAACTGCGCCGTGTGATTGCCGCGGGTGGTGATCCGCGTAAATGCGTCTTCGCAGGCGTCGGCAAGACGGAGCGCGAGATTGAATTCGCGCTGCGCAAAGGCATTTACAGCTTCAACGTCGAGAGCGAACCGGAGTTGGTGCGCATCAACAAGGTCGCGGCGCGGCTCAAGAAAATCGCGCCGATCGCCGTGCGCGTGAACCCGAACGTGGACGCTGGCACGCACGCGAAAATCACCACCGGCACGTACGATAATAAGTTCGGTATCGCCTTCGAGGAAGTGGAGGGCGTGTACGCCCGCGCTCGGAAGCTGAAGCACATCTGGCTCCGCGGCGTGCAGATGCACATCGGCTCGCAGCTCACCGCGGTGAAACCGTTCGAGCTGGCTGTGCGCAAGATGCTACCGCTCGTCGAGCGGTTGAAGGCGCACCACAATCTTGAATTCTTCAGCATCGGCGGCGGTCTCGGGATCATCTACGAGTCTGCACTCGCCAGCGCTTCGCCCGAGTGGTGGAAGAAACCGGCCGCCAAAAATATCCTCACGCCGGCCAAATACGCCGCGACGCTCGTGCCGCTCCTTCGCCCGCTCGGCTTGCGCATCGTTATCGAACCCGGCCGTTTCATCGTCGGCAACGCCGGCGTGCTCGTCACACGCGTTGAGTATGTGAAGCGCACCGGCCGGAAGAATTTCGTCATCGTGGATGCCGCGATGAACGACTTGATTCGCCCCGCGTTCTACGATTCGTATCACGAGATTGTGCCGTTGCGGAAAAAGAGCGGCGCGACAGTTTCCAGCGATGTCGTCGGACCGGTCTGCGAATCGGGCGACTACTTCTGCAAGGATCGTCCGTTACCGAAAGTGGGTGAGGGTGATCATCTCGCGCTGCTGAGCGCGGGTGCGTACGGCTTCGTGATGGCCTCGAACTACAATAGCCGTGCGCTCGTCGCCGAAGTGTTGGTGAAGGGGAAGCAGGCCGCTGTCGTGCGGCCGCGGCAGAAGATCGAGGACATCTGGAAGTCCGAACGGCCGGCACCGTGGCAGAAACGCTAGCGCGGCACGACGCGCAGCGAGTCGAGATCGAACCACACGTCGCCCTTCTTCGCCCGCAGTTCGCAGACGATCGCCATTTCGCCTCCCGTCGAATCGAAGTCGAACTCGACCTTCTTCCACTCGGTGTCGCCGATTAACCCGCCGTTGCGTGTGCCACCGGAGACGCGCAGGCCCCCGCCGATGTTGCCATCGGAAACCACTCCCTGCGTGCGCACCATTCCCTCGAAACGATACGGCCCCAACTCCAACGGCACAGTCGCCCGCCAAGAAGCCGTCGTCTCTCCCGTGGCGCGGATGAACAGGCACCTTTTCCCGTTCGGAGTCGGTGTGGTGAACTGCGGGGTGCCGGCTTCGTTTTTCGACTGCCATTGCTCGGTCTTGTTCAGCGCGACCGGCTTTCGCGGCGCGGCGGGCACCACGGGAATGCCGACTTGCTTGGCGATCACCTGCGCGCGCGCGGTGAGACGGCGCTTGAGATCAGCGGCCGAATTTGGGAAATGCTGGGCATTGATCGGCTTAAGTTTCTCGGCCATTTCGTCCACGCGCGCGTGCAGCACCTCGGTCTTGAACACGTTTTGGTAAAGCCACGTGACGCGCTCGCGATAGGCCTTTTTGCCCTCGGGCGTTTCCATCAACTTGGTCGCCACTTGCCCGCCCATTCCCCACAGATCGAAGTTCGGATCGCCGAGCACCTGATCCATCCCCGACGGCATGAAGATGAGCTTGCCCGATTCCTTCGGCACGAAGAGCCGGTAGTTGTTCCGGTTTCGCACGTAGCCGTCCCAGTGGCTGATCATCAACTCGAGCGCGACGAACGTATAAAAGCGGTCCACGTCGAGCACCTGTTGCAGCCGCTGATAGCGCTTGGTCGCATCCGGTTCGTGGGCTGCGGCCCAGACCGCTTTCAGATCGGGTTGGCCTTTGATTTTGTCATTGGTGACAAGTTTCTTCTCCGCGTCGAGATCCTGACAGAAACCGCCGTCGTAGAAATTGCCGTCGGGATCCTTGAAGTGCCGTTTCAAAAATGTGCGATCAAATCCCTCGATCAACACATACGGGCCGAGGTCGCGGCCGTTGAGCGTGACCAGCACGTGACCGGCGCGGCCGACCGGAACGCCGGCGTCGAGGAAGAGGCTGCGCGAAATGGACTCGTGCATCAGCGTGCCGTCCTGCACCGAGTTGTTGAGATGGAGCTTGTCCATCCCGTGGAATTTCTGGTTGTCGCGGAACTTGTCGAAGTTGAGGCTGAGCGCCGGCTTATCGCCCAATCCGCGGAAGCTCCCCGCCGCGCCTTTCAGATGTACGCCGACGAACTCATACACGAACTTGTCGTCCTCGCGCACCGTGCAGCGCACGTACTCGCGGTTCGCGCGGTTGAGTTGCTCGACCTCCTTCGGGCCGATCTCGATCTTGAGGCGCGGGATGTGGCGGCTCGCGAAGAACGCGTCGCTCTCGTCCGGCTTCGGCTTTTTGAACGGCGCAATCTCACCCGGCGCTGCGCCGAAAACCGGCGTCACAAGCCACGCGGCCAGCAACCACAACCCGGCACGGAAGAATCGGTGTGTCTTCATCATTTGCGAACTTGTCAGTAACAGTGCCCCGCCCTTCGCCGCCTCGCAAGCCATCCATTCCCGCGACGCGCCCCGTGCCTTTCAAAAGAAAAACCGCGCCAGGTTTTGCCTGACGCGGTGGATGAAAACGCGGCGATCAGAGCTTGGCCGTCTTCTGCGAAGGCGCAGGGGCCTGCTTGAGTTTCTGGTACTCAGCGTTGAGTTTGTCCACTTGGGCTTGATCGGCGAGAATCGGTTTGGCGAGCTTCTCGGCATCGAGCTTCGTGCTCTTGGCCTTGGCTTCCTCAGACTTGATCTGGTCGTTCAACTGCTTCACGCGCAGAGCGAGCTTGTCCTTCTCCTCCTGGGTCTTCGTTGCGACTTTCTTGCCGGCGGTCAGTTCGTCGTTCGCGCTCTTGACGGCTGCAAGCGCGGCGGCGTTCTCGGCCAACAGACGCTCCTGATCGCGCTTCTTCGAAACCAACTCCTCGCGAGCGCGGTAAAGGCCCGTGTAAAACTGGCCGAGCTTGAGTTTCTCGACCGCGAGTTTGGCGGCGGCGAAATCCTGCGGCGCGCGATCCGCAGCGGCTTTGGCGGCGGCAAGAGTGACGGCAGCGGCATCGGATTTCTTGGTGAGATCTTTGGCAGCGGGCGAATTCGCCGGTGCAGCCGCGAGGTCGGCCTTGAGTTTATCCGCGTCAGCCTGCGCAGCGACGAGCGCGGCGACGGCTTTGGCGATGACCGCTTCCTGATCAGATGCGCGTTTTTGCGCGGCAACGAGGCGGTCAGCAATCGTGAACGGGTTCAGCGCAATCTCGCCAACCAACACGCCACTGGTGGAATCCCAGACGGAGACGTTGCCGTTCCAATCGGAGCCGATGACGCGCGCGGCGTCGTGGGTGAAAGCGGCGCGGATAGGAATGTCGTTGGTGAAGGTGAACGTGCGCAGCGAAGTGCCATCGGCGCCCCACGCGACAGCGCGTTTGTCGCGGCCAGCGGTGACGAAGCGGCCATCATGCGCGACGCGCAGAGCCACGGCGCCGCCAGTGTGGGCGTTGACATTGCGGACGACCGCGCCGTCGTCGGTGTTCCAGAGCTTCACAGCGCCGTCTTCACCGGCCGTGGAAACGAGATTGGTGCCGCGCCACGCGATGCCCTGCACTGCTCCGCGGTGACCGGCGAGCGTTTGCGCTTCTTCGCCGCTGTCGGATTCCCACACATGCACGCCGCCGTTGCGATCGCCGGTGGCAAGCAGACGGCTATCGGGGCTGAACTCCATCGCGGTGACCCACTCGGTGTGCTTCTTGATTTTGTGAACGAGCTCGCCGGTCTTCGTGGAATAAATCTTCACCAGTCGGCCGGGGCCGCCGAGAGCGATCCACTTCTGGTCAGCGGAAATGTCGGCAGCGAGAACGGAATCCTGTTCGTCGCCGACGGTGATGACGCGTTCGCCGGAGGCGATGTCCCACACGACAACCACACCGGCTTTGCTGCCACGGCCGCCGCCGCAGAGGAGCAGCTTGCCGTTACGGCTGAATTTGAGATCGCTCGGATACCCTTCGGGGAACGGCAGAACGCCGGTCAGTTCCAAAGTGTCGGTGTTGTAGAGCAGAACCTGACGCTGACCTCCGAGAGCAACAATCGGCGCCCACGGGCTGCTGACCAATGCGGTGGAAACGCTGGTGCGCTCGGTGCGGACGGCGGGTTCGAGAAGCAAGTCGCCGGGCATCGGCGGCGGGCCCGCGGGGCGGCTGCTGGAAGCGCTGGCGAGAGTGAGATCCACCTTCGGCTTATTGGAGAGAACGGCTTTGCTGCCGGAATTCTCGAGCAGACCGCCGGCGATCCATTTGCGGATGGTCTCGATGTCGCCCGCGGCAATCTTGGCGGAGTTCGGCGGCATCGTCGGCTCGTCGGCGTGGGTGATGACCTTGTAAATCTTGCTGGAATCGGGATTGCCACCGAGGACGATGACGCCGGAGCTGCCGCCCTTCATCGCGCCGCTGAACGTAGAGAGATCGAGGTCGCCCTTGGCCTTGTCCGGATTGTGGCACTTGAGGCACGTGTTGCGCAGAATCGGCAGAACTTGGTCATCGTAGGTGACCTTCTGTGCCTGCGCGGTGAATGTAGCGGCAGCGAGCACCGACGCGATGAGCAGTGGAGATAGCTTCATAAACTTCAACGGTGATACGACTTTTAGTGGTTGAAGAGGAATTCCTTCGAGTTGAGCAGCGACCAGAAGACGTCATTGAGCACCTCGAGTTCGGGCCGGCCTTCCTTGAAGAACTCCATCAACTCGGCCTGCTCTTTGGAAGTCGGCTTGCGGGCGAGGCAACGGAGGTAAAGCTCGTCGATGATTTGCGGCGCCGTTTTCTTGTCGCGCAACGAAGCGGCGACCGTGCCGCCGGCGGTGATCTTGGCATTCACCGTCTCGCCATTGAGCAAGTGGAGCGCCTGCGAGAGGTTCGGCTCCATCTGCACTTCGCACGAGCAGACGGTGTCACGTGTGGCGCGGCCGAATGTGGTGAGGAAGAAAGTGCTGGTGCGGCCGTCCACAATCTCAACAGCGCTGGCGCCAATCGGCAGGCCACGGAATTTCTCGCGGCCGGCGGTGACCTGATTCAAGCAATCGAGCAACACCTCGGCGCGCATGCGGCGGATGTTTCCCTTCGCGAAGTTACGCGTGTCCTCGGTATTGGACGCATTGGCCTTGGTGGTGAGCTGGTAAGTGCGCGAGGCGCAGATGTCGCGCACGAGCTGGCGGAAGTTGTAACCGGAAGCCGCGAAGCGCTTGCCGAGCTCCTCAAGCAACTCGGGGTTGGAGGGCGGATTCGAGATGCGCACGTCGTCCACAGGCTCCACGATTCCTTGGCCGAGGAAATGACCCCAGACAATGTTCGCGAGGTTCTTGGCGAAGAACGGATTCTCGGGCGAGGCAAGCCACTTGGCGAGCGCGGCGCGGCGGTCTTCGCCGGTCTTCATCTCGGGCAAATCGCCACCGAGGAACTTCGGCTTCATATCGCGGTTGCCGACCGGGTGGCTCACGCCGCCGGTGGCGCGGTTGAAGACGACCGTCTCGCGGTTGTCCTCGCCGGTCTTGCGGCCGACCTGCGCGAAGAAGGAGGCGAAGCTGTAATAGTCGTTCATCGTCCAGCGGTCGAACGGATGGTTGTGGCACTGGGCGCACTGAATGCGCATGCCCATGAAAATCTGGGCGACGTTCTCGGTCATCTTCAACGTGTCGGTCTCGACCTTGTAGAAGTTGCCCGCGGGATTGGCGAACGTGCCGCCGGACGCCGTGAGGAGGTCCTGCACCATCTCGTTCATCGGCCGGTTCTGCGCGAACTGATCGGCGAGCCAATCGTAATAATGCAGCGCCGACTTGTACTGGAATTGGTTGTTGTCGGTGCGAATCTGGAGCAGTTCGGCCCATTTCATCACCCACATCTGCGTAAATTCTTTGCGGCCAAGAAGCTCGTCGATCTTCTTCTCGCGCTTCTTCGGATCGGCATCAGCGCCGAAGGCCTGCACCTCCTCCATCGACGGCAGCTTGCCGACGATGTCGAGCGTGATGCGGCGCAGATAGGTGGCGTCGTCGCAAATGTCCGAGGGAGTGATACGGATCTTCTTGAGCTTATTGTTGACCAGCGTGTCGATGTAATTGTTCTCCGGAACCTTCGGGAACTCGAACTTCGCGTCCTTCGGAATGACGAGCACCTGCGAACCGACGGAGAAGTCCTCGTAACGCGCGAGCACGAACGCCTCGCCGCGCTTGTCGGCGGTGATCATACCCGTCGCGCCGACCTTGGCGGCCCCGTCGTTGCTGCTCATGTAGGAAGCCATGTCCGTCACATCGCGGTCGGTACCGTCGGAATAAATCGCGCGCACGTTGAGGCGTTGGCTGGCGCCAGCGCCTTCGAGCACAGACTGCGTGGGATGAATCTCAAGCCCGATGACTTTGGCGACAGTGGTGGGATCCTTCGGCGCGCCGGCCTTCAGCCATTTCACCATGGTCTGATAGGATTGGCTGCTGGAAGTGAAACGCTCACCGCCAGTGTGAGGCACGCGGCCTGCGCTCTTCTCGAGCATCAAGCTGTCGTCGGGCAGTGCCAGGTTGATGCGGCGGCCGAAATTCTCGCGGGTGATGCGGTGGTAATCGCCCTCGGGATCGTAGCCGAAGAGCGAGAGGCGGAAGCCGTCCTTGCCCCGAGCAGCGCCGTGGCAACTACCAGTGTTACAACCGGCCTTGTTGAGAACAGGCATCACATCGAGGCTGAAACTGATCGGCCATTCGGTCGCGGATTGCTCCACCTTCACCGGCAGAGCGATTGTCTTGCCGCCGAACTGCACGGTGAGCGTGGTCTGGCCATCCGCAGCGCCGCGCACGACGAACTCCTTGTCCATCACCGCCATCTTCTTATCGGCGAAAGCGTAGGTCGCCGTCGCCGTCACGTCTTGCGTGGTGGCATCGGAATAGATGGCCTGCACGACGATGGCCTGCTTGTCCTGCTTCGCGGTGAGATTGATGTTGGCGGGGCGCGCACGCACCTCCACTAGAGTGGGGGCGGCCTGCGCCAACAGCGGCGCGGACAACAATAGTGCGGTCAACCAATTCGTCAGATTCAACTTCATAGCTCGATTTCCTAAAACAAGGCTTCGCTGCAAACCGTAAACCAATTACTTGCTGCTCGTCGTCTTCGCGGTTTTCTTGGCCGGAACCTCGCCCGCAACCCTCGGCGCGTCGATGCGGAACAATCCGCCCGCACCCACACTCTGCGTGATGATTTCGTTATTCTTCTTGATGGCGATGGAGCAAACGAGCGTGCGATGCAAACCACGCGTGGCGTTGGTCGCCGTGGTCACGTCGAAGATCACCTCGGCGGAATCCTTGGTGATGAACTTGGGCATGGCGGTCGCGCCGGAGGGCAGGCCGTTCAGCTGAATCTCAGCCTGACCGTCGAACGGCGTCTTCTGATCCAGTTTGCAAACGACCTTGCCATTGCTGCCACGGACAATGGAGGTCATCTCGATACGGCCCTGCACGAACGGCTCGGCCACGGCGAGGCTCGCGAGCTGCGAGCTGGCGTACGCGGTGCCGTTGCTCACAGAGGAGCTTGCGAGCACGGCGATTTTCCAATCACGCACCTGCGCGCCGCCGCTAGCGTTGAGCGGATATTCCGCGCTCGTTTGGCCTTCGGGGATGACGATCTCAGACGGCGAACCGATGCCGGGAGGATTGAAGAGCATCTTCACAGTGATTGGTGCCACGAAGCCGGCGTTGCGCGTGGCGACGATCTTGAGATTCATCGCGCCGTTCTGCGCGAGCGCGGCCTTCGGCTCGATGATGTCCACCTTGAAAGGCAGTTCGTCGACGACGGCCACGGCAATCTTGTCGGAGTAGGTGACGTAGTACACGCCGTCGTTGCCGTTCTGCACGAGGTCGTAATTCTGCCAGACGCAGCCGGAGATTTCGCGGCCGTCCTTCGAGTTCACGAGGCGCGCGGTGATGCTCGCGAGCTTGCCGGCGACAGGCGCGTCGGCGCGGGCTTCGAAGACAATCGGAATCGCAGTGAGACCGGCGGGGATTTGATCCGCATGCATCGTGATGCCAGCAGGGAAATCAGCGTTGCCCATCACGAGGTCGCCGCTGAAGTTGTTCCGGCGCACGGTCATCAATGTGGCGAAACGATTGCCGCGGGCGACGATGATGGATTTGCGCGTTTGCGTGTCGTACCGCGCCGTGTCCTGCACGTAGAGAGTGAGATCGGCCTTCACCGGCGCGAACTCGACGCGGTAGGTGTAGTCGGGGCCGCCTTTGCCGAGGTGATCAGCGACCTTCACGAAATACTCGGCGTCGGCCGGCACAGTGAAACGCACATAGCTATCCGCACCGCCGGAGTCGTCATTCGTGGCGATGGTCTGGCCGGCGGCGTTGGCGATGACGAGGAGCGAATCGAGCGCCGAACGAACACGGCGGGCGTACACGTTCACGTCATAAACTTCGCCCTTCTTGGCCTTGAAACGGAACCAGTCCACGTCGCCATTCTTCTCGATGATACCGTTGAACGCGACGGGCAGTTCGAGAGCGGTCGCGTTGTTGGCTGCGGCCGATTCATTGTTCGGCTCGGTCTCGAGCACGTTGGGGAAATCGACAACGCGCACGATGTTGGCCGAGGGAGCAATCAGGCCGTTCTGTTCGGCGAAAACACCCTGCCGATAAGATGCCGGCTGCGGCAGCGTGACGACTTGCGTGAATTCGCCAGCGGCGTCACCGATGAATTTCACCTGCAGCTTCTCGCCCGCCTTGCCGCCGGCCGGATAGACCGCCGTGGGACGCGGGAAGTTGCCAACGTGAAGCTGATAAAGGCTGAGCGCACCGTAGGAGCTCTCGCGCACTTCGACGGTGTACACGCCGTCCATCGACGCCGTGATCGTGGCGAAGCAATCCTGAATGAAGAGCGGCGTGTCATCGGTCTTCGCGAGCACTTTGCCGTTCGGATCCTTGATGGAAATGTACGGGTCGGTGAAGCTGCGGCCGAGGCGCATGCCGGTGACTTCGGCGGCGAGGCGTTGGCCTTTCTTCAAGTCCACCGCGTAAGCGTCCACCGTCTCCGTCGCGACAGAACCGGTGACGGTCGTGTTGAGCGGAAGCTTCTGCAGCGGATCGCCTTTTTTCACGACGGCCTTCTCCACCATCGGGAACGCGCCGACGTAGAACGTGCGCAAATCTGAAACACCACCGGCGGTGCGCAGGCGGACGCGCTGCTCACCCAGCGGGCAATCGGCGGCGACCTTCACGCGGATCTTCACCGCGCTGGCGGTCTTCTCCTCAATCTTGAGCACCTCTACGCCGGGGGCGTAAAGCAACACCTCTTGCGTGTCATCAAGACGGTCGCCGGTGAAGGTCAGTACCGCCTCGGTGCCGCGCTGCAACCCCGCGGGGGAGGTCGAGCGGAGTTTCGGATCGACTGCCCAGACCGCCGTTGCGGTGCCGATCGCGAGCAGGAGCGCCAATTTCGCCATTTCTTTCATAATTTAGAAAAAGGCGGGGCAACATCCTCGGACATTGCCCCGGCCATTAATGCTGTTGTTTTGACAGCAAGCTTAAGTTTCGTTTCCGAGCGCTGCCATTAGGCCAGCAGGTCTTTTTCCGGATGGCCGCCGTTGCCATCGGTGACGATGGCTTGCGGACGACCGCCGGGGGACATCAGCCGCTTCTCTGGGTCGATGCCCATGAGGCAGAGCACGGTGGAAGAATAACCAGCCACGGTGAGCGGCGAATTGTCCGGCTCGGCCCCCGTCGCGTCAGACGCGCCGTGGATGTAGCCGCGCTTCACGCCGCCGCCCGCCATCACGATGCTGAACACTTTCGGCCAATGGTCGCGACCGGCAGTGGCGTTGATCTTCGGCGTGCGGCCGAACTCGGAGGTGACCGTCACCAGCGTGCTGTCGAGCAACCCGCGCTGATCGAGGTCGCGAATGAGCGCCGCGAAAGCTTGGTCGAAGGACGGCATCTGATTGTCCATCGCGCGCTTGATGTTGTCGTGGTGATCCCAGCCACCGAAGGTGAGCGAGACGAAACGCACGCCGGCCTCGACGAGGCGGCGGGACATGAGCATGCGCTGGCCAGCCGTGTTGCGGCCGTAATCATCACGCAGTTTGGCGTCTTCCTTCTCGAGGTCGAACGCGGCGCGGGCGTGATCCGAGCTGATCATCGAGTAAGCGCGCTGATAGAAGCTGTCCATGCCGTCGAGCACGTCGGCCTTCTCGAGGCCGCTGAAGTGGGCGTCCACCGCGGCGCGCATCTTGCGGCGGGTGTCGAAGCGCTTGTCATCAATACCGGTGGGCAACGAAAGATCGCGCACCTTGAAGCTCGCATTGCCCGGATCCGCTCCGAGGCTGAACGCGCCGTAGGCCGAGCCGAGGTAGCCTGTGCCACCGTTGCCGGAAACGCTCGGGATGGCGACGTACGCAGGCAGATTCTTGCGGGGGCCGAACTCGTGCGACACCACGCTGCCGAGGCTTGGGTACACGACCGCCGGGCTCGGGCGGTTGCCGGTCATCATGTTGTGCGTGCCGCGCTCGTGCGCCGCTTCGCCGTGAGTCATCGAGCGGACCACCGTGATCTTGTCGGCGATCTTCGCGGTGTTCTTCATGTTCTCCGAGAAGAGCTCGCCCGTGGAGGTCTTCACCGTGCCCAGCGGGCCGCGGTATTCGACCGGCGCGAGATACTTCGGGTCGAACGACTCCTGGTGCGCCATGCCGCCCGGCAGATAAATCTGAATGACCGACTTGGCCTTGCCTTCTTTGGCCGGCTGGTTGGCCTCCTCGGCCTGCAGACGGAAGAAGTCGCCCATCGTCAGGCCGAGACCGCCCAGCGCGCCGACTTGCAGGAAATCGCGACGACTCGGGTTCCAAGTGTGTTCAGGGCTATTGCACCAACCGGACTTGTTTTGCTTGTTCATAAAATTGGGTTGTCTCCGTTCTTAAATTCAACGCGCTGAATGGACTACGCCGAGAGTGCCGACATTCAACCCTCTTGGCAATTTATTTCTCGGTCCTGAAAGGCACAGCGGAAGCCCCCAATACTGCGAAGAAAGGAACCATTGCAGAGGGCGCTTGGCGTGGGCTTGCGTGCCCGAGGGGCGGCCCTCTCCGTTCAGGGGTTCACGATGGTGAACGCCGTCGTCGGCCCGACCGTCATACCGCCAGTTGAGATGAAATGGGCGGACGCTTGGCGCTGTAAATCTGTGTCGCGATAGCTCCCCGCGCTGCCGTCGCTGAGGGCGGCTTGGCCTTGGTTCTCAAGAGCCGACATCACGTTCCGGTGCCACTGGGCGTTGGATGTGGTCGCGGTCAGAGTGGGGGAGGCGTCCTGCTGTCCGGTGAGATTATTCAGGATGTTCCGCGTGCCGGACAAAAACGTGCTCGGCTTGAGCTCATCCGCACCGAGGCAATACCAGTAGCTGATGTTGGTGGTTTGCAACACTTGAAAGCTCACGGCATCTAGGCGCTCGCGGTCGCAGGGCGAACGCAGCAACTTGCCGTAGGTCAAATCGTTGGCGAGGGATTGCCAGACGGGCACCGCCGCCGTCGGCACGCTGGCGGCCACAAACCACGGGAATCGGTCATCATTGTCGTTGGCGAACATCTTGAAGGCCAAGGCTATCTGCTTCAGGTTGCTGACGCACTTGATACGGTACGCGCGCTGCTTAGCCTTGCCCAATGCCGGCAACAACATCGAGGCGAGGATGCCGATAATCCCAATCACGACCAGCAACTCGATTAGCGTGAAACCCCTCGAATCTCTATCGGTTCGAATCCTCATCATTCCTCCGAATACTGGCGGGGACGCTTGCAGCAATCGGTTTTGTCCAGCAATCCCTCCACGCTCCACTATAGACGGGCTTGTATCTCTCCGCAAATGAATCGCCGCCCATTTGAGCGACTGAAACGCTTCTCCCGCGCAAACTCGTACTCATACACCGTGGCTTGCTTTGAAGCTTTTGCCCAGTAATAGCTTTTGAAACAAACAAAAAAAGCGCCCCTTTCGGGGCGCCTGTGAGTGTGTCAACCGATTACGGGTTGGCGATGTTGAACGGCGTGGTCACGACGGCGGTCGAACCACCAGCGGAGGCGATGTGGGCCGCAGCCTGGCGCTGCAGGTCCACGTCCTTGTACTGCGAAGCGCTGCCGTCGCTCAGAGTGGCCTGGCCCTGGTCTCTCAACAGACCGGACATGCCGTTGGGGTAGGTGCCGTTGCCCCAGGCGGGGGTGGCGCCCAAGGCGATGAAAGGCCACAAAAAGTTGGAGGGGCTGCCGCCGGAGGCGGCGGTGATGCCGATGTTGCGGGTGCCGGAGAGCAACGTCGCGGGCTTCAGCTCGTCAGCCGTGTTGCAGTACCAGTAGCTGATGTTGGCTGTAGTAATAGTCGGGAAGGTCGTCCCGTCGGTCTTCGTAGTACCGTCGCAGGGCGAGCGCATGATCTTGGCGTTGCCCAACTCGCCGCCCACCGCCTGCCACACCGGCACGAGGGCGGTGATGGCTCCGCCGCCAACGACAGAGGACTTGGTGAACCACGGGAACTTGTCTTCGTTGTCGTTCGCGTAAACCTTGAACGCGAGGCTGATCTGCTTGAGGTTGCTCACGCACTTGATGCGGTTCGCGCGGGCCTTGGCTTTACCGAGCGCAGGGAGAAGCATCGAGGCGAGAATGCCGATGATGGCAATCACGACCAGGAGCTCGATCAGGGTGAAACCCTTGGAGGCTTTGTTGGTTTGAATCTTCACAGTGTTATTTGGTTTTCCGTTGTTTGGCTGCGACTCACAGGTCACTACCCCGTGGCCTCTGAATCGCGTCCTGTCTGGCATAGCTTCTAGCAACGTGCGTGCCAGCCATGAAAACCCCTTAAAAAACGCTGTTATTGCCCGTTTCACCCTCGTTTACCCCCCCCCCCCCCCCACGCGCGTGCTTTCCACGCGCGGATGCGTGGGATTTTCACGCCAAGAAAGTCTCGCTGCTGGGTGAGCAAGAGCGGTTTTTCCCACGGCCTTGAGGAAAACCATTGCCGCGGACACGGCCTTCGTCTTGAATCCCACCATGCGCGCCATTCTCTTTCTCTTTATTGCGGCCATCCTTGGCTTTCAGCCGAGCCACGCCGCCGAGCCCGCCTTCGGCTTCGATGATTTCCTCGTCGCGCCCGTACGCATCCATCTGCTCAGCGCCAAAGACGTGCCCGCGCTGCACACCACATTGGTCGAGGCGGATATCCAGCGCATTCTCGGCAAGGCGAACAAGGTCTGGGCCGCCGCCGGCGTCCATTTCCACATCGAATCCATCCTGAAAGAGGAGGCCGTGCGGCAGGAGCTCTTCGACAAAGAGGCGGCGAAGACCGAGTTGGCGTGGGTGAAGCGGCATTATCCGGAAAAGACCCGCACCACCAACGCGTTCAACATCTATTACATCAAACAATTCGGCGTGAACGGCGTTTATTTCCCCGATTCCATCTTCGTGAAGGACACCGCCTCGCTGCGCAAGGTGGAACCCGGACTCGATGAACCGCTGCCACGGGTCACCTCCCACGAACTCGGCCACGCCCTCAGCCTGCCGCATCGCCAAAATGTGACGAACCTGATGGCCTCCGGCACCAGCGGCTTTGCCTTCAATGCCGATGAAATTCAGCGCGCCCGAGCGGCTGCGGGGAAATTTGGCTGGATCAAACCGGCCAAGACCCTCCTCGCCGAGGCTGACCGCCTCTTCGATTCAGGCCAGAAAGCCGACGCGCTGCGCATCTACCAAAGCCTCGCCCTGCTGCCGCTCGAATCGCCGCAGCTCACCCAAGCCCGCCAGCGGCTCAAAGCAGGCCCGGCGCGCTGAGGTCGGTGAGCGCGCTTGATTCCACGGACCGATATCCCGTAGGCGCCCCCCCCCCGAGGCGCAGTGGACCTTTTTCAATTCCTTGAACGCAGTCAGCGACCCGTCACGGCTCAAGCCGCAGCGGGCGACTGTCCTGAAGGCGGCAGAATAATCACCGCACTCGTGTCGCTGCCGAACTCCCAAGGCAACTTATAGCCGAAGAATCGCAGCAACTCATCCCGCTTGGAATGCTTGGAGGCGCGAATGCCGTGGACCATGGCATTGTTGATCTCCCTCATGTCGGACTCGATGGTGTAACTGGTCGCCACTCCGGCACTGACCTGTCCGCGAAGGTTTTCCATGTACACCGCGTGGCTTTCGCCCTCGATGATTTTGGCCTCCAAATCCGACAGCTTGTAATCGCCAATGTTTATGTCGGGGGCGATCAACTTGATGCCTTCGACGATTCTGTTGGATTCTTCGATTGTTTGCTTGTAATACATAGTTTTACCGTCTCCTTATTTCTGCGTTCCGGTGGAGTTATTCCTCCGTTAACGCGTATAGGACAGCCGCCTATCTCGCGACATTCAAAACTTTCTCGCACTTTTTATCTCATCTCTTATAAGGCGAGTATTTTACGATGCCCAGCGGCGCCATCACCCGCGCCAAAGGCGATGACGTTTGGAACAAAAAGCCGCCTCACTCTCGACGAAAAAATCGGTGATTTATTCGAAATAAGCGGCACTGTGGAGGCAGGCGCTGACGTTCCTGGGGCAGGTATCGGGGTGGAAGTGAACGGGTTGGTGGCCGGAGGGTTTTTGAGTGGGACTGGCGACTTATTTTATCTCGGCGCGAAGTAAGGCGCGGGGGATTTCGTCGTCGCTGAGAGCGCTGCAGACATAATCCACTCCAGAAACAACGCCAGCGGAGGTGATGAAAGCGCGTGCGCGCCCGATTAGATCCTTTGGCCGCATGGATAAAACGCTGGCGGTGGAATATAAATTCTCAGCCAGATAGCCGCCGTCGAAAGCTTGACGACTCACTGCGACCGGTGAACCGTGGAAAGCGGCGGCGCACCTATTCGCCTCGCGAGAAATGGATGAAGGCGATTCGCGAAAGAACGGACGAAGACAGATTGTTCGGATTCGCAGCGGAACTGCGAGCGACCGCTGGAGATGCTTGCCGTACACCGCCTGCGTGCCGAAGGCGAATCGTACCATTCTCACATCCACCCACGCTTGCCACCGCAACGGAGGTTGAAAGACGCGTCAGGGATTCCCTGATGCCAAAAATAGCAGTTTACTGGTTGAGCTTGGCGCGGGGGATGCTATGTTCACCCTCGTAACAAGCTGTACCCCGTCCACAACCGTGGCGAATACTATGCAAGCAACTCTTGTGAAAACCGGCACCCAATCCGCGCAGGACTGCGCCGCCGTGAGCCTTGCCACGCCGAGTGGGCGGAAGGTTTTGATGAACCCTCTTTCCAAATGGCTCGCGCCCGTGGCACTGCTGGCACTGCTTCTGGTGGAGGTCGGGACGGCTTGGGGACAACAAGATCCGGATGTGTTCCCAACCGTCACCGTGACCCCCGCCAGCTACACGGTCGACCTGCAGCCTAGTAGACCTGACGAGACGGTGAGCATATACGCGCTGCTCGATCCGCCCGGTGGCACCTTCACTTATGAAGTAGCCGGCCCCACCGTTGAATGCACCGCCTCTGGGGGGCCGGGTCTCGTTATTCGCGGTTACTTCCCTTTAGGAGGATGGCGGGTAACTTTCACCCAAGCCGATGATGGGAAAACGTACACTTACACATTGATCGCCAGCAATGGGGCAGGCGTTTCCAAACCTGCCACGTGCACAGTGACTGTAAAATGGAATCCTGCTGGTGGTGGCGGGGGGGTACCAACATCATTGTGCCTACCAACTCATTCCGCACGATCCGCACGAATCCGCGGGAGATTTATCGTGAGGGGATCCCTACGAGGGCCACGGCATCCGGCCAATCCCTCGCCAATCGCACGAATCCACGGATGGCCCTGCGCCTAGGCTTGGGTCGCGGTGGTGGTAACAGCACCAACGTCGTTGCCAACGGTGGCGCTCTTCCTGCACCGATTGCTCCGCCGCTGGGCGGTCCTGCACCGATTGCTCCGCCGCTGGGGAACTGAGCTCGAGGCCACGTGGAGTCTCATCGCTGGAAGGAGAAGGGTGAGGGTGAAAAAGTTCTTCGTTCCAGTGAGGTTGGCTCGATTTTGTGGACAAGAGAGGGGTTCTGGCGGAACAAGATTGTAACGCGCCCGCAGTTTGCCGTTGACCGCTTTCGCTGCTTTTCCGTAAGTTGCCCGTCGCTAGTTCAATCGAACCCCAAACACACAACCATTCCCCTATGAGCAAACACGTCCCCCTGATCAGCTCCGGCACCGCCGGCCCGCTCGGTGCGCTGCACCTCCCCCGTCTCTGGCAGAAGGTCTCCCTCGAGGCCGCTGGCAAACTCGCCGACGGTTACCCCGGCATCGGCGGCGGTTACGACTCGATGGTCATCGCTGCCCTCGGCCTGCATGCCGACGCGGTGAAGGCGTTCATCGCCGCGAGCAAGCCGACCTACCCTCAGTTCGAAGCGTGGATCAAGAAGCAGCCGGGCGTGAAGCTCGACAAGGCGACCATCCACAAGTCGAACGTCGCCATCGCCGGCTACATCCACGCCGACGAAACCCGCAAGGGCATCCTCGGCGCCAACGGCCTGTCTGATGACGGCTCGACGCTGTCCGACGCCGTGAACCTGAACAACCTCGACGACTGGTTCGAGTTCCACGCCGCGGTGCTCAAGTAAGCTACGCAAACCCATTCACGACCGGCGAGGCCGCGAGGCTTCGCCGGTTTTTCGTTCCATCCATGCCGCGTTCTCGAGCCTTGTATTCACTGAAGGGCGTGGCAGAGTTTCCCTCCGTTTTATGAATCAGAAAACACTCATCGCGTTCGCCGTTCACGCTCTGTTGTTCAGCCTCACCCTTTCCGCGCGCGCGGACTGGACCGTTCAATCCATCGAGAAGCCTGAGCATCCGGGCAAAGCCATGGAAGTGCGCGCCGATGGCAAGCCGGTCGCGCGCCTTGTGTACGGCGACGGCCAGAAGAAGCCCTACCTGCACGTGTACGGCGAAGCCGGCGAACTGCTCACCAATAGCGGCCTCTCGGCGGACGGCAAGGATTCCGGCGGGTTCCCGCATCACCGCGGCATCTACATCGGCTGGAACAGAATCACCTCGAACCTCGGTTCGCAGGATCTCTGGCATCTGAACGCCAAGCCCGCGCCGCAGATGCTCGTGCGCGAATTTGTGAAGCAGGAAGGCGGCAAAGATTCCGCCACGCTCGTCATCCGCATCGACTGGCTCGCGAACAAGAAGGATGAGCAGGGCAGCGACCAACTCATCAGCGAGACGCGCACGCTCGTCATCTCGAAGCCCGACGGCAAGCGCACGCAGGTGGACGCGCATTTCACGCTCAAGGCCGCGCGCGACCTCGAGCTCGGCGGCGATCTCCAGCACTCGGGCATTCATTTCCGCGCGAGCAACGAAGTTCACGGCCGCGCGAAGGAGACGAGTTATCTCGCGGACCCCACCAACCGCGAGACGAAGGGCAAAGACTTCGCGGTGGTTGTGGATCCGAAAGCCAAAGCTCCGGCCAAGGCTCCGGCCAAAGTCGTCGTGACCGGTGATTTGAAATGGTGCCGGCTGCTTTTTCCGATCGGCACGCGCTGGTATTCGGCCACGGAGATGAATCCGCCGACCAATCCCGTCGAGGAACTTTCGTGGCGCGACTACGGTCGCTTCGGTTATTTCTTCAAGAAGAAGCTCAAGGCCGGTGAGACGCTCGATCTCGATTACCGTTTCCTCATCGCACCGGAAGAAGCGCCGACCAGCAAGCCCGCCCCTTCGCCCGAGCAAGCCGCGAAAGCCACCGCGCAAGCGGCCGCCGACTACGAGGCCTTCGTGAAGTCGCTGAAGAAGTAACACCGCCGCAGATTTATCCGCGCAACGGCGCAGAGGGCGAAAACCTTCTGCGCCTTTCGCATTTCACCACGGCCCGTTCATCTTCGCGCCTCCGTACGCGGCGTATCTTTCTACCTTTGAATTGACGCTTCTGGCAGTCCGTCTAGTGTTGCGCCATTATGAATCACAGCCTCGCCGCAATCGCTTTCACACTCTGCCTCGCCGCCGCCGCTCACGCCGAGAATTGGCCCAGCTGGCGCGGACCGGCTTTCAACGGCGCGTCCGATGAAAAAGGGTTGCCCGCCACGTTCAGCAAAACCGAGAACGTGAAGTGGAGCGTCGCGCTCCCCGGCACATCGGCCGCCACGCCCGCCATCTGGGGCGACCGCGTTTTCGTCAGCTCGGTGGACGCGCAGGCTGGCACGCTCGTCGCGCTCTGCCTCGATCGCAAGACCGGCCGCGAACTCTGGCGCAAAGAAGTCGGCGTCGGCCTCAAGCAGGATGACCGCAGCAACTTCGCCTCGCCCTCGCCCGTCACCGACGGCAAGCACGCCTGGTTTTTCTACGGCACGGGCGACCTCGCCTGCTTCGCTGTGGACGGCGCGAAACAGTGGGCGCGCAACCTGCAGACGGATCACGGCAAGTTCGCTTTCCTTTGGACTTTCTCCAGCAGCCCGCTGTTGCACGAGGGCCGCCTCATTCTGCAAGTGCTCCAGCGCGACACGCCGGTGAATCGCGCCAACCCGCTCGGCGCGACCGCGACCGACAAGCCGACTGAGTCCTTCCTGCTCGCGCTCGATCCCGCGACCGGCAAGCAGCTTTGGAAAAATGTCCGCCCCTCCGACGCGCGCGTCGAATCGCGCGAGGCCTTCAGCACGCCGGTTCCTTTCGCGCACAATGGCCGCAATGAATTACTCATCACCGGCGGCGATTGTATCAGCGGCCACGACCCCGTCACCGGCAACGAACTCTGGCGCAGCGCCTCGTGGAACGAGCAGAAGATCACCCACTGGCGCCTCGTCCCTTCGCCCGCGGTGGGCGACGGCATCGTGCTCGCGTGCGCGCCGAAGAATGAGCCGATCTTCGCTTTCAAAGGCGGCAGCGCGGGCAAAATCGAAATCGCCGGCGCCGCGTGGCGCAGCGAGCCGCGCGGCAAAGAGAGCGCCACGATTGATCTCACCAGCGATGTTCCCACACCGCTTTTTTACCAAGGCAAATTCTACATCGTGAACGGCGGCAAGAAGAAGTTGCTCTGCGTCGAGCCGAAGACCGGCAAGGTGATTTGGAGCGGCGACCTCGGCGGCAAAGCCGTTTTCGAAGCCTCGCCCACGGCGGCGGACGGCAAGATTTACGTGATGAACCACAAAGGCGAAGTCTTCGTGGCGGCTGCGGGTGGCGACAGTTTCAAGCTACTTCACACCACAATGATGGGCGACGACACCGACAAGGATCTCCGCTCGTGCGTCGCCATCTCGCAGGGCAATCTTTTCATCCGCACCGGCGGCAAGCTCCACTGCGTCGGGAAGTGACCGGCTGAACGGCTTGTCCGCGCGCGCGCAAACTGTTTCACTCGCGCCGTGCCGTTGCCGCATCAAATCGCCACGCTGCTCTACTGCTTCAACGAAGCCGGCGAAGTGTTGCTCATCGAGCGCACGCGCGAGCCGAACCGCGGCCTCTGGAGCCCGCCCGGCGGCAAGCTCCACACCCACGACGGCGAATCGCCGTATGCCTGCGCCTGCCGCGAGGCGCACGAAGAACTCGGCATCGAACTCGCGCCCTCTGATTTGCACCTCGCCGCCATCGTCAGCGAGCACGGCTATCAAGAGCAGGCGCACTGGCTGATGTTTCTCTTCGAAGTGAAACGAAAGCTCCGTACGCTTCCGCCGCCGCACGGCGAAGGCCGTTTCCAATTCTTTTCCCGCGACGCGATGGAAACCATTCCGCTGCCGCAGACCGATCGGCAGACCATCTGGCCGCTCCTCTGGAAACATCGCGGTGGATTCTTCGCCGCGCATTGCCACTGCCACGCCGGCGGTCACGATGACTGGATTATCGAGGAAACACGCGACGCCGTTCCGCCTCTCGTTTGAATCATGAGTGACGAATCAAACGAACCGATTGTGGATTTGCAGAGTGACGCTTATTTCATG
>CAMASG010000012.1 GCA_945860945.1 Akkermansia muciniphila | reverse complement strand
GTGTGGTAAATCTGCACGTCCGGCAGGAGGGCGAGCAGCGCGGGCTGGCTGGCGAGTGACGTGCGGAGGGCTTCAATCTCCTTGCCCAGCGCGGCGGCTCCGGCGGTCAGCTCGGCCTTCACCTCAGCGGGCACGACGACGCCGGGCGGAGGGTTGAGCTTCTTGGGATTGGGCTGGAAATTGGCCGCTGCCGCTTTCTTGGCAGGAGCTTTTGGTGCGGCGGCTTTCTTCTCGGCAGCCGAGGCCGCGCTGAGAGACAGAGTGACGATGAGGCAGGCGACGGCGACGCGATTACGGTTTGCGAACAAAATAGAGCCTTGAATGATCGGACGAGTGCGCATAAAAGTGAACGAATTAAACGTTAACTTGTCCATGCTCACAACATCGAATTCCCATCGCCCCACCCGCGCCGCATTCACCTTGATTGAGTTGCTGGTGGTCATCGCGATTATTGGCATCCTCGCGGCGATGATGCTGCCGGCGCTCGGTCGCGCGAAAGGCTCTGGCCGCACGGCTGTTTGCACATCGAACCTTCGCCAGATCGCGATTGGATTTTCAATCTACGCCCAAGACAACGACGACGCCTGCGTGCCCGGTCGACCGGCGCGCATTGGCGTGAACAGCGATCCGCTGAACCTTTACAACGTGGGCAACGGCCAGCAGTTTCGGCCGCGTTGGTTCGTCACGCTCGGCGCGCAATCCGGGGTGTACGCCTACACGACACCTTCCCCAAACCCAGCCGACGACAACACGAAGCTCGTGGACAGCAAAGTCTTCGTCTGCCCCGAGGCTTCCGATCGCCTCAACAACCGCAATCTCGGTTACGGCTACAACTACCAATTCCTCGGCAACACGCGCGCACACCCGACGCGTGCCTTTATGAACTTTCCTGTCGGCACTGCGCAGTTAGCGACGCCGGCCAACACAGTGATGGCTGCGGACTGTCTCGGCACAGCCGCCGGCAAACCTTCTATCGCACGCACCGCTTATCAGCCGACTGGCACAGGTGATTTGAACGCCTTCGGCAATCACGCATGGTCGCTCGATCCGCCGCGGTTGATCGCTGGCGACTCGGATTTTTGTGACGACAGTAATCGTGCTCCGCAAAATCGCAGCGCCGTGGAGGAACGCCACCATGGACGCGCCGCGACCGTGTTCATTGACACGCACGTGCAGGCGCTGACTCCGACTGAACTCGGTTATCAGGCAAACGCTGACGGCAGTTTCGGTCTCGCTGGAAACAACCGCTTCTTCTCCGAGAGCGGTCGCGACGACGCTCCGCCGTCCATCCGTTGATCGGAATCTCCGCTGCCCCACGCAGTTTCATTCTCGCGTTCCGTCGGCTTGCGCCTCCCACTTTTATTTCCTATCGTCTCTCACGTTGCGCCTGTAGCTCAGCTGGATAGAGCATCAGCCTTCTAAGCTGATGGTCGCGCGTTCGACTCGCGCCAGGCGCACCATTTTGAAATGCTCACTCTCAAATACCTCGCAGAACTGCTGGAGAAAAATCGTCCCGCTGCCAATGCCCGCGTAAAAGAATTCGCCATCGGCGGCCGCCAGTTCGATTTCAATTCGCGCCCGGCGGTGATGGGCGTCATCAATCTCTCGGCCGACTCGTGGTATCGCGAAAGCGTCTGTCTCTCGGCCGAAGCGGCAATTCAACGCGGCCGCGTGCTCGCCGCACAAGGAGCCGACCTCGTGGACATCGGCGCGGAATCCACACTCGCTCACGCGGCGCGCGCAGACGATGCGCTGCAGAACAGCCTCCTCCTGCCGGTGGTGAAAGAACTGCGAGCCGCCAACGTGTTGGTCTCGGTCGAAACCTACGAGCCGGCCGTGGCGCGCGCCTGTTTCGAGGTTGGCGCGAATGTGCTGAATCTCACGGGCACAGGGCACGCCGAGGAGTTGTATCGACTCGCCGCTGCGCATGACGCCGCCGTCATCATCTGCTATGTGCAAGGCGCGCATGTGCGTGCAGTGGGCGATTTTGATTTCGCTGCCGACCCGACGGCGATAATGCACGACTACTTCGCACGGCAGATTGAGTTGGCCACCAAGCTCGGCGTTTCAAAAATCATCATCGATCCCGGACTCGGATTCTATTACCGCAATCTTCAAGACAGCGCGGTGCGCGTGCGCCATCAGATGAATGTCTTCCTGAACACGTTTCGCCTGCGCACACTTGGCTTCCCCGTTTGTCACGCGCTGCCGCACGCCTTTGAGTTCTTCGGGGACGAGGTGCGGTGCGCTGAACCGTTCTTCGCTGTGCTTGCGGCGCTCGGTCGAACGGATTTTTTCCGCACGCACGAAGTCCCGCGCATTAAAGCTGTGCTCGATACGCTCCGAACCTTTTGATGTGAGAGCGGTCGTTGACGCGGCTTCTGCTCAACCACATAGTCCAATTATTATGAGTCTCCAAATCCGTCTGAACGCCGAACTCAAGACCGCAATGCTGGCCAAAGACGCCGAGCGCGTCGGCGCTTTGCGTCTGCTGAAGTCCGCGATCGGCTATCTGCTTATCGAGAAGAAGGCCGAGTCGCTGTCTGATGCCGACTTTGTTTCACTCGTGCAGAAGGAAGTTAAAAAGCGGCAGGACGCCATCGAACAATACGACCTGGCAGGCAGGACTGAATCCTCGGCGAAGGAAAAATTCGAGCGAGCCGTGCTGGAAGGTTTCTTGCCGAAACCGCTCGCGCCTGAAGAACTCGAAGCGCTGGTGAATGCGACCATTACTGAATTGGGTGCCACATCCAAAAAGGATATGGGCGGAGTCATCAAAGCTGTTCAAACCAAGGCCGCTGGTCGCGCGGACGGAAAAAGCATCAGCAGCCTCGTTGGAAAACTGCTTCCTTAAAAACAAAACCCTCCGCCTCTCAGCGAAGGTTTCTTTGTAATGACGGGCGTGATTTCGCGCGGTATTTCGGCCTACTTCTGCGGGAAGATTTGGTAGAGCAGGAAGTAGATCAACACGCCGGTCACGGAGACATACATCCAGAGCGGCCACGTCCAGCGAGCGATTTTCTTGTGCAGTTCGTAGCGCTGCTTCAGCGCGCGAGTGAAGGTCATCGCAATCAGCGGGAGGATGACCACGGCGAGAATCACGTGGCTGATGAGAATCGTGAAGTAGATGGGACGGAACCAAGCCGGATTCACGAACTTCGTCCCCCCCACCGTGAAGTGATAATAGAGATAGCAGCCGAGAAAAATCGCCGACGTGCCGAGCGCGGCGATCATACAGTTGCGGTGCGCATTGATCTGACCGCGTTTGATGAAGATGAACCCAGCGGTGAGAAAGAGCGTGCTGAGGGCGTTCAGACTGGCGTTGATGGCTGGTAGATCGCTGACGGTCATATCATTTCTCCCGTTCAAGTTGGCGGATGGCGGCAAGAAGCTTCTTTTGGAAATCAGGCTCGTCGCTTTCGAAGGTCCCACGCACGCGAGTTTGCTTGTCCACCAGGACGAAGATGGTGCTGTGGACGAATAAATCGACATCGTTGGCGCGCTTCTCCGCCGGCACATCGAGCGCGGTCAGCTTCAATCCATCAATCGCCAACTTTCCAATCTCGCGTTTGCTACCGGTGAGGAATTGCCAGCGGGCGAAGTCGGCTTTGAACTGTTCGCCGTATGACTTGAGCACAATCGGCGTGTCGAATTCCGGATCGGTGGTGAGCGTGACGCAGTGAACCGAGGCCGGCAGCGCACTTTGCAAAGCGGCCATCTGTCCCGTCATTACAGGGCACGGACCGGCACAACGGGTGAAGACGATGTCGGCGACCCAGATGCGCCCGCGGAAATCAGAAAGCGAAACGGCGCGACCGGTTTGGTTCGTGAGGCTGAAATCGTCAAGCTGGCTGTAGATTGGCAGCGGCAGAGACGATGGGCGGGATTTCGACCACGCGAAGGCGAGTACAATGCCAACGATGACAATCACGAGAAGAGACCAAACCACTTTTTCGAGGATGGTGGTGGCGGCGTTCATCGATCTCGTGTGCAGAACGGTTCGCCCGCCCTGTAGCAGATTACTCGAAGCTCGTGGCGGTACCTTTGGCTTTCGCCGTGATGTCCGCTTCCCACTTCTCGTAATCGGCTTTGGAAAGAACGTAGAGGTTGCCGCGCATCGTAGCGTGGCCGTTACCGCAAAGCTGCGCGCAGGTAATCATGTACTTGCCCTCTTTCGTCGCTTTGAAATGGCTGGGGATCATCAATCCGGGAATGACGTCTTGCGTGACGCGCAGCGGGACGACTTTGAAGCAGTGAATGACATCCAAGGCGCTGAGGTGAACAATGACATCGCGGTTCACCGGCACAACCATCAGGTTGGTCGGCGCCTCAATATCGTCCTTCGAATTCGGATCATTTTTGTCGATGGCGAAGCGGTTGTCCGGCGCGAAGAACTTCATGTCCTGCTTTCCAAACGCGCCGTCCTTGCCGGGGTAACGGAAGTTCCAAGCAAACTGCTGGGCGGTGACTCTGATGACGAGCGGCTTGTCTTTTTCGGACGGGAACTTTTCCGCATCTACCACTTTGGCCCAAAGCGGAATCGCCAAGCCGACGAGCAGAATGACTTCGGCGATCGCAACGGCGACCTCGGCGTAGGTGGAAAAGTGGCCCTGAACACCCGTGTAGCTGGCTTTCGGATTGTTGGATTTACGGAAGCGGAAAATCGCGTAGAGGAAATATGCGAACCAACCGACGAACAGCACGCCCATCAGTAGATGGATATAGATGATAAAATCATCCATCTGCTTGCCGTGCTCGGAAGCGAGCGGCGGGAAGCTCATCAGTGTCTTGATCTTGTCAAAAAGTTCCATTTAATCAGTTCGATTCGAGGGTTTCCGAAGGGGGTTGTGAGACGTTGGCTGCGGCCATTTGGTTTGCCCGACGAGCCAAGTAAATGAAGAACGCGGCCACGCCGCCGAGGACCATCACGACGACCAAAAGCAGAGTGAAAATGCCGGCGTTCATCCCACTGGCCAACCGCGAGTCGCTCTTGCCGAAGCAGGCCGCGCAGGCGGACGCACTCGGCGCGAAAATCGCACTGAACACTGCCGCAATCAGGATGGTCAAGAACCGGTTCACAGGTAGCTGATGTTTTTCAGTTTCTTCAGAAAGTAACGGCCGTAAACAAGCAACGCCACAGCCGCAACAATGCCGACGATTCCAAATAGCAGATCGCTCGTCTTCCCCTGCGTGAGGAAGCGGTGCAATCCCCAAGCAGCCATCCCGAAGCTGAGCAGCACCGAGACAGTCACGAAGATGATATGGAATGCCTTCAGCGACATATCACTTTGGCAGGCCGGTTTTAAGATCGAATTGGTGCCCCTGCCCGGGAATGTCGTTCATCCCCCAAAGGGTCAGACCCATCAAACCGAGAACGCAAAAAATAGTGATACCCATTACCCAGTAAACCCATTTCTTCTCGTTGCTCAAGTGCATGAACACCCCAGCGACGAAACCGCCTTTGACGGTTGCGATCGCCAGCGCAGCAAGCGTGGCCACCAGCATGCCCACTTTCTTCTTCAAGTTGATGGAGTCAAAGTGATCCAACGCAAAAGTGCAGAGGGTGCCGATCAGCAGGATCACCCCCACCGTGATGTAGATCTTCCTGTGCTTGGAAATGTCGTGCGTGTGGTCGCTCATAGGTTCCTCAGAGAATGTACATGATCGGGAACAGAAAGATCCAAACCAAGTCAACGAAGTGCCAGAACAGGCCGCCGACCTCGACGCGGTTGGTGAGGTGATCGGGATCGGCCTGCCACATCTTACGACCGCGGAAGAGGAAATAGCTGAGCACAATGGCGCCGCCAAGCACGTGCAAACCGTGCAGCGCGGTCATCGTGAAATAAATCGCGAAGAAGGTGCTGTGCGCCGGCACGAAGGCAGAGAGGCGCTGAATGTCTGCGGACTTGATCGTGATGGCCTCGTGGTGATGATCCCCTTTGCCATCGTGCTTCTTCACGTGCTCCAACTGCTCTTTCGTCATCGGCGGGTAATATTGGCCCGGCATCCATTCGTTCGGGGCATCCGGCGTGAATGCGATGGATTCGATCTTCTTTTTGGAGAGCGTCTTCGTGTTCCAGAGGTACGCGTGCTTTTTCACGGCGCCATCCTGGTAATCGATGTGGCCGGTCATCCGCGTGCCGTCCTTCATCCAGACTTCGTAGTGGCGGAACTTCTCTGCGTACTCGAATGATTTCACCACCAAGAAGCCCAAGGCACACGCGATGGTGATGACCATGCAGTTCCGGTAGAGAGAGTAGTTGTGAGCCTTCAACGCGGCCCACGCCATCACCACCGTCACACTGGAAAGGATGAGGACGAAGGTGTTGAAAGTGCCGATGGGCACGTTCATCAAACCGTGCGCCCACGCGCCCGGATCGGCACCAACGCGCAGGAGAATGTAGGCAGAGAAGAACGCGCCGAAGAGCATCACCTCGGAGGCGAGGAAGAGCCAGATGCCAAGTTTGGCGTTGTAGAGGCCGGTATCCGGCCGAGCTTTTGTTGTGAACGGAATGTCCATACTCGCGAAATTTAGTTCTTTTTGTGCGGTTCGTTCTGCGGCACGAAGTCGCCCGGGTGTCCCGGCACGCTGTACTCGTAAGGACCGCGGAAAACCTCAATCGGCTTCTCAAAGTTGCCGTGCGGCGGCGGCGTGGGCGTCTGCCATTCCAACGTGGTGGATTCCCACGGATTATCCGAGGTAATTTTCTCGCCCTTCTTGATGGACCAGAAGAAATTGATGATGAACGGAATCTGCGCCAGCGCCAGCGCGAAGGCTGCGTGTGAGATTGCCGTGTTACTCTGAATCGTCGCGGCGGAAAGCCCGAGAATGCCATCACTCTCGGCATAGGTCGCGCCGCCGTCCGACATGCGCCGGCTCATGCCCGCCATGCCCTGCGCGAACATTGGCATGAAAACGAGGTTCATGAAAACGAGTGAGAGCCAGAAGTGGATCCTCCCGAGCGTCTCGTTCATCTTTCGCCCTGTCATCTTCGGATACCAATAATACACGCCGGCGAAGAGGCCGAAGATCGTTCCCGGCGCCACCACGTAGTGGAAGTGCGCAATCACGTAGTAGGAGTCGTGCAGGAGGATGTCGCTGAAATTGAAACCGAGCGGAAGGCCCGTGAGACCGCCGATGCCGAACATCGGCAGGAACGCCAGCGCGAACAACGTATGCGTGTGGAAACGCAGCGAACCGCCCCAGAGCGACATGAACAAACACGTGAGCAGAACCACCGACGGAATCGAAATGATCATCGTGGTCGCTTGGAAGAACGTCGAAATCTTCGTGCCCATGCCCGTCAGATACATGTGGTGCGCCCAGACGATGAACGAGATGAACCCGAGTACCAGCACCGCGTACACCATGGATTTGTAACCCCAAATCGGCTTGCGCGTGCTGTTGGCAAGAATCTCCGTCACCATGCCGATGGCTGGCAGGATGAGCACATAAACTTCAGGGTGACCGAGGAACCAGAACAAATGCTGCCAGAGCAGAGGACTACCACCGCCGCTGATGTCCGCTGGATTGCCGCCGACGAAGAGACCGGTCGGTAGGAAGAAACTTGTGCCAAGTACTTTGTCCATCAACTGCATGAGGCCCGCGGTCTCCAACGGCGGAAACGCGAGAAGCAGCAGGAATGCCGTGACGAACTGCGCCCAACAGAAGAACGGCAACCGGAACCACGTCATTCCCGGTGCACGAAGCTGGATGATGGTCGCGATGAAATTCACTGCGCCGAGCAGAGATGAGGTGATGAGAAGGATCATCGCCACAAGCCAGTAGGTCTGTCCGTCACCCGGGGTTGTAGTCGCGCCGGGCGAATAAGATGTCCATCCGAACTGCGCTGCGCCGCTCGGGATGAAGAAACTGGCGAACATCACGACGCAGCCGATGAAGAACGCCCAGAAGCTCGCCATGTTCACGCGCGGGAATGCCATGTCCGGCGCGCCGATTTGCAGCGGCACCACGTAGTTGCCGAAGGCCGCAAAGCCGAGCGGCACCACCGCCAAGAACACCATGATCGTGCCGTGCATCGCGCCGAAGGTATTGTAGAGGTCGGCCGAGATGATTCCCTTCGCCGCCACGTCGCCGAAAATCTGCGCCAGAATCGGGCCGAAGAACGGAATCGGTTCGCCCGGCTTGGCAATCTGCCAGCGCATCGCCAGCATCAGCATGAAGCCCAAGAAGAGGAACGCTAGCGATGTGATGCCGTACTGGATGCCGATGACTTTGTGGTCGGTAGAGAAGATGTATTTGCGCCAGAAACCGATGTCCTCGTGCCCATGCTCATGGGTTCCGTGCTGGACATCGGTGTGGGTTGCTGTGTGCATAAAATTCGTTTCGCCTTGTGCGCGCTACTGGCCATCCTCGGCAAGCGCGCAATTAAATGTTCAGGTCAGGGTGATGTCAACAGATTCATTTCAACTTATCGAGCACCATCAGGCCTAGTAATGCCGGCAAGTAGATGATTGAGGCGTAAAAAAGTCGGCGCGCATGTGTCGTGTCGAGGTGACGAGAGAAGCGTAACGCGCACCAAAGGAAGCCCAAGCCCAGCACCAGCGCACCGACGAGATAGATCGGCCCCGCCATTTTGAAAGCGAAGGGCGCGAGCGACACCGGCAGCAGTCCGAGCGTGTGGCTCACCGCCTGCGAGCCGGTCCGTTCGCCGGTCTTGTCGAACACCGGCAGCATCGCGAAACCGGCCTTCGCGTATTCTTCACGATAGAGCCAAGCGATGGCGAGGAAGTGCGGTAATTGCCAGAAGAACAAAATTGCCACGAGCGTCCAGCCTTCGATGGAAATCTCGTTGCACGCACCAGTCCAACCCATCAACGGCGGCAGTGCCCCGGGGATTGCGCCAATGGCCGTGTTCAGGGTCGTCACGCGTTTGAGCGGCGTGTAGATGAAAACGTAGCTCACGAGCGTCACCGCGCCGAGCACGCTCGTCAGCAGGTTCACCGCGAGCGCGAGATAGAGGAGTCCCGCGACCGACGAAACGCCTCCGAAGAGCAGCGCGATCTCCGGCTGCAACCGGCCCGATGGCAAAGGACGATCCGCTGTGCGCGGCATGTTCGCGTCGTGATGCTTCTCGAGAAATTGATTGAGCGCCGAGGCGCCGCTCGCCACCAACGCCGTGCCGAGGAGTGTGTGCAGCAGCAACAGCCAGTAATCCATCGCGCCGTGCCAACCGAGGTGGAAGCCGACCAGCGTGGTCAGCAGCACCAACGCCGTGAGACGCATCTTCACCAGTTCGAGAAAAATGGCGAACCAGCCCTTCTCCGCAAGGGCCCCTCCACTCAATGTCTGACTCTCCACTTTCATTCGTTCACTTCAATTTGCCCCAACGGCATCCCGCGAACATAGCAGAGGTTCGCTGCGCGTGAAGCTCAAGATTTTCACACGATACGTCAACACGACCAACAGCACCCCGGTTGCAAGACTGAGGGCGCCGACCACCACGTGCGCTGTGGCAATGTCCGCCGGCTTATTCTTCAATACCGTGAGCATTCCCAACGTTGCTTGCAGCGCGATAAGAACAATCCATTCGATGGCAACTCTACGCAGCGCGTTCCCCTGCCCGGTGCATTTCAGCGTCAGCCAGGCCGATATCGCGACGGTGATTACGATGAGAAGCGCGGTGATACGATGGAGCATTTGCAACCGCACCTGCATGGCGGTGATTGGATTGAACGCGACCAACTCCGCTCGCTGTTGGTTGTAACGGGCGATTGCTTCGACGCTCGTGTCCGGCCAAAGCTGGCCGTGCGCGAGTGGAAAATCCCAGATCGCCAAGCCCGCGTGCTGATGCCGCATAGCTGCGCCGAGCACGAGTTGGATGAAGATCAGCAGCGTCGCCGCGATGAACCAGCGCCGGAGACGAGACTCTTTCTCCACCGGTTTGGCCTCCATTTCATTCCACCAACGGCTGAGAAAAACTGCGAAGACACAGACGAGCGTGAAGAAGAGCTGCGCCAACGTCGCGTGCGCGATGCCGATCTGATCTTTGTAGAGCGTCACTCGGAAGCCGCCGAGGATGCCTTGGAAAATCACCGCGAAGAACGCTGTCATCGCCAGCCAGCGCAACAGACCGCGCGTGCGGATGTATTGCACGATAGAGAAAATCAGGAACACGGGAATCAGAACGGCGAGGATGTTGAAATGGAACGGCACACCCACCGCGCCACCGCTGGCATTCCCCGAACCGCGATGCCCGAGCATCAGCACGAACACGAGAATGGTAAACCAGCCCATCCAGCGCGTGCGACCCGCTGTCTCACGTCCCCAAATCCACGCCGCGAGAATGCTGGTAAGGAGTCCGACAAACACGGCGAAGAGCCGGTGCGTGTGCTCGTAAAAGGCGCCGCCGTACCACCATTTGAGCGGCAGCCAAAACATATTGTAGCCGTAACTGGTCGGCCAATCAGGCACGGCCATCCCCGCGCCTTTGCTCGTCACAATGCCGCCAACGCCCAGCAACGCCAGCGTCGCCAACGCGGTGACGACGGCGAAACAGTGCAGCCACGGATTGTGCGGTGTGCGGTTCATATTCCGATTAACGAACTTTTGCTTTCCCCGAAAGCAAGACGCTGCGACCGGTTGGCCGCAGCGTCTTCGTTGGTTGTAATTAGTGTTACTGCAACTCGATGGTGAAGTCCGCGACCGCGCCATTCGCGTCGACGGTCACTTCCTTCGTCACCGGCTTGCCGGTCTTACGATGGAGCGCCTCAATCACGTATTTGCCCGCAGGCACGTTCTTGATGGTGAAGCTGCCGTCCTTGGCAGACACCGCGAAATACGGGTGAGCGACCACGCCGACGTAGGCGAACATCCACGGGTGCACGTCGCACTTGAAGCGAAGGAAAACCTCCGGCTCCGGCCACGCTGTCGAGATTGGGGGACCTTTAGGAAGTTGCGCTCTATTGAACTCCTTGTTGCCCTCCACGATGGGCGTCGGGTGCACGTTGTGCAGGAGAGCATCGGAGTTCAGCACATTCATCTTCTGATTCACCTGCACGCCGATCACGTACGGCGCGTACTCGCAGCCGACCTGATCGAGAACGGCCGGCGTGGCCGAGGGCGAAGGCGCGGCACCGGTGAGGCCGGACTTGATGTGAATGAAAACATCCGCGAGACCGCCCTTGCCGTCGCTGACATAGAAACGCGTCTTGGGCGGATTGGCGTGGAGCTTGCCGCACATCGGATCGAGCGGAAGCACCTTCTCTTCGGGCGGCATGCCTTTCAGCGTGATTTTGCCGGTGACATCGGCCGCGGTGATGGATTGAACTGCGGCGACCAGCGCTGCAGCGATGAGGAACCAGTTGGTCATTTTCATTTTCATTTTCTCCTAAAACCGGCAACCAAAATATCACTCCACCCCACCCGTCGCAAGCGTCTTGTCTGCTCTGGTCACGCCGGACGAGAGATTGGACGCCATCCCGCCTTCTTCCTATTCGCTTTCGTCACGCGCCAGTGAACGCATCACGCGCGCCATCTCCAGCGCCGTCCGCGCCGCCTCGAGACCGCGATTGAACTTCGCTCCGAGACAACGCTCCATCGCCTGCTGTTCGCTCTCGAGCAACAACACTTCGTGGATAACCGGCACGCCACTCTCCACCGCGATGCGCGCCAACTCATTGCTCACCGCTTCGCCGATGTGCTGCGCGTGCGTGGTGGCTCCGCGCAAAATGACGCCGAGACAAATGATGGCCGAGCAGCCTTTCTGACGCGCCAACGCCGCAGCGGCCACCGGCACTTCGTAAGCACCCGGCACGCGCACCACGCGAATCTCTTCCGCGCCCGCGCGCTTCAATTCGGCTTTCGCCGCATGCAACATCGCGTTCACGTAACGCGCGTTGTAGCGCGAGGCGACGATGGCGAAACGTCCACCCGCCGCTTTCGATTGCCGTTTGGAAACTTTCTTCAGCATTTCAATTCTCTTCGTCGCGCCTTCAAGCAGAAATCAAATCAAGTGGCCGAGCTTCTCGCGCTTGGTTTTCAGATAACGTTCGTTGTGCGGGTTGGGCGCAATCTTGATCGGCACCTGCTCGACGACGTGCAAACCGTAACCATCGAGGCCGACAATCTTCTTCGGATTATTCGTCAACAGACGAATTGTCCGCACGCCGAGGTCCACAAGAATTTGCGCGCCGAGGCCATACTCGCGCAGGTCCATTCCGAAGCCGAGTTTCTGATTCGCCTCGACTGTATCGAGCCCATCCTCTTGCAGTTTGTACGCTTTGATTTTTGGCGCGAGGCCGATGCCGCGCCCTTCTTGGCGCATGTAGACAATCACTCCGCGGCCCGCGTGCGCCACTTGCTTCATCGCTTGATGTAACTGCGGCCCGCAATCGCACCGGCGCGAGCCGAAGATGTCGCCTGTGAGACACTCGCTGTGCACGCGCACGAGCACTTCCTTCTGCCCAGTCACGTCCCCTTTCACGAGCGCGATGTGGTGCTGGTTGTCGAGGGTCGAGCGGTAAAGATGCAGATCGAAGTCCCCGTAGTCCGTCGGCATTTTCACCACCTCGATGCGCTCAATGAGCTTCTCACGGCTGCGCCGGAATTTGATGAGCTCTTCGATGGAGCAGATCTTCAGCTTGTGCTTCTTGGCAAAACGGCGCAGCTCCGGCAATCGTGCCATCTCGCCGGAGTCGCTCATGATTTCGCAGATCACACCGACTGGCCGACAGTCGGCGAGGCGCGCCAAATCAACCGCCGCCTCCGTGTGGCCGGCGCGTTGAAGCACGCCACCCGGCCGTGCGCGCAACGGAAAGATGTGACCGGGCCGCACCAAATCCTCCGGCACCGCCGTCGGCGCCGCGAGCACTTGGATCGTTCGCGCGCGATCGGCCGCGCTGATTCCCGTGGTCACTCCGCGTGACGCATCCACGCTCACTTGGAAATCGGTTTTGAACGTCTCGCGATTCTGCGTGACCATCTGCTCGATGCCGAGTTGCTGCAGTCGCTCGCCGGTCGTCGGCACGCAAATCAGGCCGCGCCCGTGCTTGGCCATAAAGTTCACCGACGCCGGCGTCGCCTTCTCCGCCGCCATGATCAGATCGCCCTCGTTCTCGCGATCGGCGTCGTCCACCACGATCGCCATCCGGCCGCGACGAATGTCGGCGAGCGCAGACTCGATGCTGTCGAAATGTTGCTTCATCAGTACAATCTACTGCTTAAAGAAGACTCGCCGCTTTGGCGAGCGCTTCACCGAGTTTAGCCGACTCTTTACCGCCGCCGCGCGCGTTATCCGGACGTCCGCCGCCTTTGCCGCCGACAATCGGCGCGATGGTCTGGATGATTTTGCCGGCTTGCGCCTTCGCCGTGAATTGAGGACTGACCGCTGCGATCAACGCCACGGCGCCATCCATTGCGCCGCCGAGAACGACGACGCCCTTGAATTGTCCTTTGAGCGCGTCGGCAATCGCTTGAAGCGTGTCGCCATCTACTTCACCGAGATTCTCGATGATCGCCGGCGTGCCGTTGATTTCCTTCGCGCGCACCACGAGCGACTTCGCCGTGTTGCCCGCTTCCTTCATCGTGGCCGAGCGCAACGACTTTTCCAATTCCTTCTGCTGAGCGAGCAACGCATCCACTTTCTTCTCAAGCTCGTGAACAGGGGAACTCACTTTGCCAGCGATGGAGCGGATCAACTCGCGGTCCAAGCTCATCGCGTCGAAAGCCGTGAGACCGGCGATGGCTTCGATGCGACGCACACCGGCGGCGATCGCGTTCTCGCCGAGAATGCGGAACAATCCAATCTCGCCGGTCGCGCGCGTGTGCGTCCCGCCGCAGAGCTCCATCGAGTAACCGTCGAGCTTGTGCGCGCCGCCGCCGATTTGGACGACGCGAACGGTGTCGCCGTATTTGTCGCCGAAGAATTGCATCACGTCCTTGCGCGACTTCACGGCGGCGTGCGGGACTTCCGTCCACGAGACACTGTCGTTCTCGAGAATACGCTCGTTCACGAGCCGCTCGATGTCGGTGACCTGCCCGGGCGTGAGCGCGGCGCTATTGAAGTCGAACGTCAACTTGTCCGGGCCGACGAAGGAACCTTTCTGCGCGGCCTCTTTGCTCACCACTTCGTGCAAGGCCCAATGAAGCAAATGCGTAACGGTGTGGTGGCGCTGAATGGCGTTTCGGCGCGTAGCATCCACGAGCAACTCCACGGAGATTCCAGCCGCCGGCGCATCGGCGCCTTCGAGGAAGTGGAGGAACGTGTTACCACTCTTCTGCGTGCTGACAATCCGCCAGAGCTGGCCGCCGTGCGAAAGTTCGCCCGCATCGCCCACCTGCCCGCCCATCTCGGCGTAACAGGCGCTCCGATCGAGCACCACGGCGGTTTTATTTTTCAGCGAAACCACTTCGAGAACTTTGGCTTGAATAGCGAACTCATCGTAGCCGACGAACACCGTCGGCGTAGTCGTCTCGATGTTGGAAAGGCTGATGATTTCCTTCTTCTGCGATTTGCGTGCGCGCTCGCGCTGTTCTTCCATCAACTTCTCGAAACCCGCCGTATCCACCGCCAATCCCTGTTCGCGAGCCATCAACTCGGTGAGATCGAGCGGGAAGCCGTAGGTGTCGTAAAGTTTGAAAGCGAACTCGCCGGAGAGCGTCACGCTTTGCTTCGTCGTCTCTTCGCGGAAGAGATCGATGCCGCGGTCGAGCGTCTTGTTGAACGACTCTTCCTCGATGCGAATCACGTCCTTCACGTGGTTTTTCCGCGCGCGGATCTCGGGGAAAACGCCGCCCATCGTTTCACCCAAAACGTCCACCAACTCGAAGAAGAACGGCTTGTCAAATCCGAGCGTGCGCCCGTAGCGCACCGCGCGGCGAAGGATGCGACGCAGCACGTAGTTGCGGTCGGTGTTCCCCGGTTGAATGCCATCGGCAATGGCGAAGGAGAGCGTGCGGATGTGGTCGGCGATCACGCGGAAGGCCACGTCCATCTTCTCCTGCTCCGTGTCGCCCGCGCTGCCCGACTTCGGCAGCGTGGATCCATACTTTCTGCCGCTCATCCGCTCCAGCTTGTCGAAAATAGGACGGAAGATGTCGGTCTCGTAGTTCGAGATTTTCGAGTTCTTGAAATCCGTAAAGTTGCGCGTGCCCTGCATGATGCTCGTGACGCGCTCGAATCCCATTCCCGTGTCCACGTGCTTCGCCGGCAGCGCCGAGAAAGTACCGTCTGGATTCGCGTTGAACTGGATGAAAACGTTGTTCCAAATCTCGATACAACGCGCGTCGCCTTTGTTAACAAGGGAACCCTTCGTATCGCCCAGCGGCGTGAGGTCCACGTGCAGTTCGCTGCACGGGCCGCACGGGCCGGTCTCGCCCATCATCCAGAAATTGTCCTTCTTGTTTCCGTGTACGATGTGCACCTGCGGATCGAGTCCCGCCGCCCGAAAATGCCCAGCCCAGATATCCCACGCCTCTTGGTCGAACTCGCTCGGGTCGCCTTTGGAACGGTCCGGGCTGTACACCGTCGCGTAGATGCGCTCCTTGGGAAACTTCCAGACGACTGTCACCAACTCCCACGCCCAGTCGATCGCCTCGCGCTTGAAATAATCCCCGAAGCTCCAGTTCCCGAGCATCTCAAAAAACGTGTGGTGATACGTGTCGAGGCCCACGTCCTCTAAGTCATTGTGTTTGCCGCCGGCGCGGATGCACTTCTGCGTGTCCGCCGCGCGCCCGGGCGAATAGGGACACTGCACCTGACCGAGAAAGATCGGCACGAACTGGTTCATTCCCGCGTTCGTGAACAGCAGGTTCGGGCTGTCCGGCATCAGGCTCGAAGATGGCACGATGGTGTGCTGCTTCGACCGGAAGAAATCGAGGAACGACTGGCGAATCTGGGAACTGGTCATAGGCATTAACAAACTGTCTTAAAGTGACGAGCGGCGCGTGTGATCATCGCGACAGCTTTGCCGCCGATCCGCGAGAAACCTCTTCAATGAATGCGAGAATAGCCAGACGCGCTGGGTCTTCTGCGTCGGCGATTTTCCCAGCGACACTCCCGTGATCGCGTCCGTCGATTTGGAGATGTTTCACGCGTTGATTTCCAACCGCTTTGAGAACGGAGATAAAATAAACGTTTTCCTCGGCCCGCGTGGCCATGTCTTTATCAGCGAACACCACCAACCACGGCGGCGTCTCCTTCGCGGCGTGATAGACCGGTGCGCCGTCATCGGCGATGACGACCGACTTGGGCAACCCGCGTTCCGCGCGAATTGTGTAATGCGTCATCATCTGCCCACTGACCGGAATCAGACCCGCGATAGCGTCCGGACTGAGTCCGTGAACCTTCAGATAACGCGCATCCAAGCCCACCAGCGCAGTGAGATATCCACCAGCCGAATGTCCGCCCACGAAAACCTTCGTCGTGTCACCGCCATATGTGGCGATGTTTTTCCGGACCCACGCGAAAGCGGCCGCGGCATCCTCGATATAGGCTGGATACTTGGCTGTGGGACTCAGACGGTAATTCACCGAGACGACCGCCACGCGCCCCTGCGCCAGTGACCGAGAAATCTTGACCGTAAACGGATCGTCTTTCCGGCCGCCCGAGAGGGCACCGCCATGGAACCACACCAGCGTGGCACAATTAGTCGCGTCAGCCGGGAGATACAAATCCAGCTTGCATCGCTCCTTTTCGTAATCCGTGAGCGCGGCGCCATGTTTGTAGGAGATGTCGTGAAGCTCCTTCAGTTTTCGCCCGGAAACATCCGCCGCACGCGCGGTTTCAGCCGTCGCCAAACACCCTAAAATGGCAACGAACAGGCACAGCATAACCTTCGACTTGAAGAAGCCGGGGAACATTTTATAGACAGCAGGACTCGCCATAAACAGGGGGACGAGGATAGGCAAAAGCCTCGAACAAGGCTAGTTGTAAGTTGCGCCAGCAGCAGCAGCGCGCGCTCACTGATGCCATTCGCTGATGAAGGGTGCGTAGAATTGCTTCCACTCGCGATTGCACCAGACCGGCGAAGTCGGGAAACCTTCCTGCTCCAGCGCATCCACCGCGACCACGTAATAACGCGATGTGGAACTACCCGCCGCCGGATCGTGAAAAGTCGTTGCGGCGATGGGTTGCGATGACAGGCGACGAATCGGATCCTTGTCGTAGCGACCGGTCATGCGGTAGATGCGATATCCGCGCAGCGACTTTTCTGGGTTCGCCGCCCATTTGAGACGGCACGCCGCCCCTTCCTCTTTTGCGAAGAGCCATTGTGGCGGCGAAGGAATCGTAAACTCCGCGGCGGAAGCGCCGCTCTCTTCGCCTCGCGCGTTCACAGCACGAACGCGATACGCAAAGACGGCGAACCGATACGGCTTGCCCATCGGGTCGAACTGCTCCGTGTTGAACTTGCGCTCGAAAATCGGCGGTTCGGCGAGCGTCTGCAGTTTCTCCAAATCCACAGTCGCATCCGTAAACTCAGGCTTTTTGAGCGCAACGCTCGTGAGACGTTTGAACGGACCGACCTTCGTTATCGCGCCGACACTTGGCGTGGGCAGCGGTTCCGTCTGGCGTTTGAGTCGCCGGAGCTGATCTTCCGTGGCGACTTCAACTAAGGCCCGTTCCACCTGATAACCTGTCACGGTCGCATCAGCGGAAGTCTTCCACGATAACTCCACTCTGCGAGCCGATAGAACGGAGACGACAATATCCTCGACGATGCGCGGAGATGAAGGCGGTGGAACTGAAGGAGTCGCCGGAGCCGCGGGTCCGACTCGATACGCCCAGACTTGCTGCTCCGCCGGGCCTTGTGGCGGATGCGTTCGGTTCTCCAGAAGGAAAGCGTTGATCTCCGGCGCGAAGACAAGATTGCGTGCGCGATTGCCAGAAGGATCCGGCTCGCGAACTGGATTCATCCGCGTCCATCGGTTCGCACCGGCATCGAAGATCCACGTTTCCAGATGTGACTTCGCGTTGTCTTCCTTGCCTTCGCTCACTTTAACAATAGCAATAATGACGCGATGGATTGAATCGTAGGCCAGCACGGCGTCATTTTTGTTCGTCGGCGGCAGCAACGGCGGCTTCAGGTCGGTCCATTTATTGGCGTCGAGATTGTAAACCCACGTGTGCGCGTCGTTGTTGAACTGCGAACCGAAGAGCACGTGCGAACGACGCGCTTCGTCGTAGGCCATATTCCCGCCGCTGCGAAACTCGGGCTGTGGTGAGGTCTTTTTATGCGTCCACTCGTTGCGGTGAGAATCATAGACGATCGTCCCTTCGTTGCTGGTCTCGCCGCCGAAGAGCACCGCGACGCTGTGATGCGAATCCCAAGCGGCGCTCCGCAGCGGCTTCGGATGCGCCGTGGGCAGCGGACGGAGATTGCGCCACTTGTTTTCGGGAAGGTCGTAACTCCAGACGGACGAATCGTTCAGATAAATCTCTCGCCACCACTGCCATCCGTGGCTGCCGCTGAACGAAGGGAAACGAAGATAGCGCTGCTACAGTGGATCGAAGACATTCTGCTGGCCGCAGCAAATGCCGGGCGGCTGGATGTTGGGCTGCTTGTAAGTCCACTTCGCCGTGAGCGGATCGAAGGTCCACATCTCGGAATGCTGCTCGCCGCCGCCGCCTTGATTATGTCCGCCATAACGGACTAGCACACGATGTTTCGGGTCCCATACACAGGCACCTTCGTAGCCGAGTCGCGGCGAAGGCGGCGTGTGCGGGAAAGGCGAAAGCTTCACCCACGTGTTCGTTGGTAGATCCAATGCCGCGGCTTCGGCTGTAGCCGTGAGTAGCAAAAGAAACAAAGCCAACACGAATCCGCAGACGGAACGAAACAATCGACTGAAGCTCTCATCGCGCTGGGGAGAACACTTCAACTTCTCAGCATTTGAAACAGGCGTTGTCATGCTTGGCTATCATTCGACTCGCTCGCTCGCGACCAAATAAAACAGCCGTCGGCCAGCAAGCCACACCACACACGCCAAGCGCACTACTTGGCGGAGTTACTTCGACGGCACCTGATTGATGGTGTGGTAAACGTCGTACTTGATGGGCGCGCCATCGGCGGTCTTGAGATCCACCTTGATCAGCGACTGCATCACGGGGCGGACGGGGCCGGTCTCGAGGAAGACGGTGCGCTTGTCGGCGGAAAGTTTGGCCGACTTGATCTCAACCTTGTCGCGGCCGAGCTGCTCAGGCGCGGAGGGTTTGTAATCCTTCGAGCCGTAGCTGGAGGTCCAGCGATAGTTCCATTGCTCGAGGCTGTAGCTCTGGAGATCTTGTGCGAGCGCGGCGTCGAGCGGAGCCGTGAAGGTGATCTCGATGCCGTTGGGGCGAACGCGAACCTCTTCGGGCATCCGGACCGGCTGGCCGGTGTAGCGGACGCGATGGAACGCGCCGGTCTTCGGGCCTTTGGATTGCCAGACGACGAGGCCGCAGAGGTAGAGCTGTCCGTCCTTCGCGTTGAACCGGCCGCGCATGATGCCGGACTCGAACTTGAGCGGGAACTTGATGGCCGCGCCTTGAACCTGTCCGTCCACAAACTCATGCGAAATCTTGTGCATGGCGCAGGCGCCGTAGGAAAGGTGGAGCAAATCGCCCGCGAAGGGTCCCCACTTGTCGCTGGTCACCCAGACTTGGCCGCCGGAGGAGTTGTCCATCTCATACGTGTGCGGCAGCCAGACGATCGGCTTGTCGTAATCCACCGGAATGGTCTTGGAGAGAGTCTTGAAGTTATCGCTGTCGATTGAGAACTTGGCGACTTCCTTGGCATCGACATAGTGAATGACATTGGTCCCCTGCACCGCGAGGCGCGGGCCGCGCGCGGTGTGGATATGGCCGAGGAAACCGCCCTGCTTGGTCAGATCCACGCGCGAGCTGGGGACCCAGTTGCCTTCATTATCAGCGGTGGTGAGTTCGCCTTTCGGGCCGACGCCCATGCCGTTGGGCGCGCGAAGACCGGTGGCGACGACATCGAGCCGCGAGCCGTCCTTGCTCACGCGCAAGAGGCAGCCGTGATGCTGATGCTTCCACGGGCCGAGGTCGCCGCCTTTGGTGAAATAGAAGTTTCCGTCCGGATCGGTGTCGAGGTTGAGGTTGAACTCGTGATACTGGTTGGAGATGGCCACGTCGTTGTTGAAGTTCTCGTAGAAATCAGCCTCGCCGTCGCTGTTGAGATCGTGCAGGCGCGTAATCTGATCGCGGCCGAGCACATAAATCTTCTCGTCCACGACCTTGAGTCCGAGCGGTTGAAACATGCCGGTGGCGAAACGCTTCCACTTCACGTTCTCAAGCGTCGCGTCAATGCCGCTGACAACCCAGACGTCACCGCTCACGGAACAGAGAGCCGCGGTGGTGCCGTCCTTGAAGAAATCAAAGCCGCTGGAACGGATCCACGACTTCCACGGATTGGCGTCGAGGTCGGGCTGCGTAATCGTGTCCACTTGGTAAGGGCCTTCTTCCGTGCCGAGAACGCCTTTGACCGTGAGGGCATCGCCCCAATTGCGCGGGCCACCTTGGGTGAGCTTGGCGAGATCCGGAAACACCGTCTTGCCAGCGGGCGGCAACATCGCGGATTTCACCTTGGCGAACTCGGCGGTGGGGCCGGCCCAGATGGAAACTTTCAGATGGCCGTTCGCTGGTCCGGCGAGCTTGAGCAACACCTTGTTACCAGCCGCGATTTCGAACGAACCTTTCGTACCCGCGCTGCCGACGGCGATTAAGCGGTCGCCGGTCTCGAGAATGACGAGGCCGTTCTCGACGCGAGCTTTGGCTTTGGCATCCTCCAACACGAACATCGTGAGTGGCGCAGCACCACCAGTGATTTGCAATGTGCGGGTGAAAATCTTGTTCGCCGAATCGAATCCCGGCAACTCGAGCACCGCAGCCGAGCCGACGGTGTAGGAGAGGATGACCTGTTTGCCATTCTGATAAAACCCGCGCCACTTGGCCCATTCCTTGGGGAGCGGACCGAACGAGACGGCGTTGCCGCCGATGATCGGGGGCTGCGGTTCGGTGAAGTTCCCCTTCGCATCGGCCCAGCCGGCTTGGAGCGTGGAACCAAAGGCAACCTCGCCCGCCGGCGAGGGAACGCCCTCGAGACCTTCACGGCCGGTGGCCAATTGCATGAAGCCGCCGGTCCAACCCGCGGCCATGCGAAGGCGCTCGGTGTCGAAGGAAAGCGTGGCTTCTCCTTGATCGCCGAGGCTTATGGAAAGCGCCTTGAGCGCGGGACGAATCTTCTGACCGGCGACGGTTGCCTCGAGGCCACTCGAGAAGAAGGAACCGATGTCCATGGCGTCCCACTTCGTTCCCTTGCGCGCTTTGGGCGCGGGCTGGGGAGCGGGTTTGGTGGACTTGGGAGCTTCCTTTTTCGGTTGCTGAGCCGGAACGGTGATCGCTCCAAAAGAAATGGCGGCGAGGAGAACGAACAGCGGTGTCTTCATAATTGAGGGGTGCATCGTGCCGAGGAGGGACGAGGAAGGCCAACAAAAATTCAGCGCATGCCGATTGGCAGCAACACTTTTTCCTCGTTCGACGCCAAAGGATTGCATTAAACCTTGTGCGTGACATTCCCGACCAACGCCTACCTCGCCGCGCTGCTCGGCAGTTTCCTCGTGACGCTCGCGGTCCTCCCGCTCTGGCGCGCGTGGTGTCTCCGGACAGGGCACGTGGATGCCCCGGGCGACCGCAAGATCCACGACCGGCCGATTGCTCTGGCCGGTGGCTTGGCGGTCTTGACTGGAATCCTCGTGCCGGTGCTCGGCGGCGTGTTTCTTTTGCAAGCGGGCGGCTGGTCGGCAGCCGGTCTTCCGGAAATCCGCCACGGGCTCGACCGGCGCGGGCTTCAACTCGCAACCATTCTCGCCGGCGCCGCTGGGATGGTCGTTCTCGGCTGGCTCGATGATAAACACGAGCTGCGCGCCTCGGTGAAGTTCGCCGGACAACTCCTCATCGCCACACTCGTCGCCGCTGCCGACGTGCGCATCACGATCTTCGTCGAGAACGTCTGGTTCAGCTACGCGGTGACGGTATTCTGGATTCTCGCTGTGATTAATGCGCTCAACTTTTTGGATAATATGAACGGGCTTTGCGCAGGACTGGGCGCGATTGCGGCGGGCACCTTCGGTTGCATCGCGGTGATGCATGGGCAATATCTGGTCGGGATTCTTTGTCTTCTGGCCTGCGGTGCGCTGCTCGGGTTCCTGCCCTGCAATTACCCGGAGGCGAGTGCGTTTCTCGGAGACGCGGGGAGCCATCTCGTCGGCTTTCTGCTCGGCGTGCTGGCGATTCTGCCGGACTTCTACTCGACGAAGCATCCGAAGATGTGGGCGGTGTTCACGCCGTTGCTCATCCTCGCCGTGCCATTGCTCGACATGGCGTGGGTCGTGTGGCGGCGCTGGCAACGCGACCAGCCGTTCTACGTGGGCGACACGACGCACCTCTCGCATCGGTTGGTGCAACGCGGATTCTCAAAGGCGCAATCAGTGGCAACAATCTGGGCGCTGGCCGCGGCGTGCGGAATCGTCGCGGTTTGGCTGAACCGTTGAGCGCGTTTTTTCAAACTCCTCAAACTCCTGTTTGCCAACTCGGAGAAGGCGCGGCAGACTGCGCGCCCTTAAATGGAGATGAGTAAACGCTTCTACATCACGACGGCCATTGATTACGTAAACGGCCATCCACACCTCGGGCACGCCTACGAGAAGGTCCTGGCGGACGTGATCGCCCGCAGCCGTCGCGCGCTGGGCGAGGAGGTTTTCTTCCTGACCGGCTTGGACGAGCACGGGCAGAAAGTGCAGCAGGCAGCGCAGGCGGACGGCAAGAATCCGCAGCAGTATTGCGACGAGCTGGCGGCGGCGTGGAAATCGTTCGCGGTCAAATTGGATCTGACGAATGACGACTTCGTGCGCACGACCGAGGCGCGGCACAAGACGGCAGTTCAATCGCTCCTTTCCCAACTCCACGCGGCCGGCCATTTCTACAAAGCCGCCTACACGGGTTTCTACTCGACGAAGGAGGAAACGTTTCTCACCGAGAAGGATCGCCGGCCCGATGGCTCATTCGATTCGAGTTACGGCGAGGTGACCGAGTTGAAGGAGGAGAATTGGTATTTCCGTCTAAAGGAACATCAGCAGTGGCTGATTGATTACATCGAAGCGAACCCGTCGTTCATCCAGCCCAATTACCGACGGAACGAAGTGCTCGGTTTCCTGAAGAACAATTCGCTGGAGGATTTGTGCATCAGCCGACCGGTTGCGCGTCTGACTTGGGGGATTCCGCTGCCCTTCGACGCGAGCTTCGTCACCTACGTCTGGTTCGACGCGCTGGTGAATTACGTGAGCATCCCCGAGAGCCGCGGCGAGAGCGCCACAACGTGGCCGGCCGACGCGCACGTGATCGGCAAGGACATCCTCAAGTTTCACGCGGTGTATTGGCCTATCATGCTCAAGGCCGCTGGACGGGCCTTGCCGAAGCAATTACTCGTCCACGGCTGGTGGCAGAAGGACGGCGCGAAGATGAGCAAGTCCACCGGCAATGTCGTGGACCCCGTGACAGTAATTGATGAATGGGGCGTGGACGCCTTCCGCTATTACGTCGTGCGCGAGTTGGATATCGGTCCCGACGGTAACTGGACCGACGCTGGCTTTCAGTCGCGCTACTCCGCCGAGTTAGCCAACGGCCTCGGCAACCTCATCAATCGTTCACTCTCGATGCTCAAGCGTTACCGCAACGGCATCGTCCCCGCGCGCCACGACGACCTAGCGCCCGACGCGGCCAAGGCGATCCAGGAAACAATCTCGAACCTTCGCGCCTCCGAGTTGCAAAGCGCGCTGCAGAGCATCTGGGCGCTCGTGAATCGGGCCAACCAATACGTGGACCAGACCGCGCCGTTCAAGCTAGCGAAGGATCCCACGCAGGCCGGGCGGTTGGACGAGGTTCTTTACAATCTCACCGAGACCACCCGTGTGCTGGCCGTGCTGCTCCTTCCATTTCTACCAACGACCAGCGCCAAAATCTTCACCCAACTCGGCCTCGGTGCCGCCCCCACTCGACTCGATTCCGCCGCATGGGGGGGACTTCCGGTCGGGCATACCATCGCCGGACCAGAGCCACTCTTCCCGCGCAAAGATCCGCCCACGCAGTAACTGCTTCGAAAAGGGGACGTCTACCTTTTGTGAACAGCCTGCCAAGCGGCTGTGAATAACGTGTGAGTAACTTGGAGTTGTCGAGGAATCCCGCACAGCTACTGTGCCGTTCAACCCCATTCCAGTCTCTGGCTTGGATTGAAGCTTATGAAGCGATTGATGTTGTTCTTATGGCTCGGTGTACTGTTCGTTTTCGATGCCAGCGCGTTGACCGTCCGTGAAGCGCTCGCGATGGTAGAAACTGGTGCCGAGCACCCGACCCGTTGCGCGGCCGATTCCGTAATCGGCGGCAGCGGCGAGGTGAGCCGTTTCCAGATTATGCCCGACGTCTGGCGCGGTTACAGCAAGTCAGACGACTACAACGATCCCGAAACGTCCTGGAAAGTAGCGCAGAAAATCTTGGATGAACGCGCGAAGTGGTTTTGGCGCGTCACCGGCCGCGAACCAAACAAGATTGAACTCTACGTGCTCTGGAACAAACCTGGGCACTTCGAATCGACCGGTTTCAAATTGAGCCGAGTGAAGCCGCTCTACCGCGAACGCGCCGAGCGTTTCTCCAACCTCTGCCAACTGCAGGCGGTCGTCGCACGCAAGCCGAAGCCGTCCATCTGACGCGCGAATTTCGTTCGCGTTACTTTTTCCCACTTGAGAAACCGCCGTCCCCGCGGCATACTGCGGACAGATTTGGCCGGCCTGCCGGCGTGTTCTTTGCCAGAAAGGCAACGGTTTTAACCCTGCCACGTTCGTGTATCGCAACAAAGTCCTTGAACCGTATTACATAAATGCGGGGCCTTGACTTCGACCAACGGCCGACAGGCCTTGATTGGAAATCGAAAGTCGTCGATTGGGCCCCACCTTGTTCCAGGCGTTCAAAGGAGCTGTTTCCCACGGCGTTACGGTGGGGTTATTTTCAAACCGCTCCGGCTATTCGCCGGGGCGGTTTTTTGTTTCGAGCTGCCTCGGCAAATTGCTAGACTTCGAATATGTCGCAGGTCGAGTTGTTCGCCACACCGCCGTCTCCGGAGCCGCCGAGCGAGCCAGCGCCGGTGAAGCCGCAGCAACCCGCACCGCTCGCCGCGCGGATGCGTCCCCGCACTCTCCACGAATACGCCGGCCAATCGCACATCCTCGCTCCCGGCCAGCTTCTGCGTCGCGCCATCGAGGCCGACCGCATTCAGTCGCTCATCTTTTACGGACCTCCCGGTACTGGCAAAACGTCACTCGGCCAAATCATTGCTAACCAGACCAAAAGCCGTTTCGAGCGGTTGAGCGGCGTGGAATCGAATGTCGCCGATATGCGCCGCGTCCTCGCCGGCGCAGCCAATCGCCTTGAGAACACCGGACAATCCACGATCCTTTTCGTGGACGAAATCCATCGCTTCAACAAATCACAGCAGGACGTGTTGCTGCCCGATGTCGAGAGCGGCGTGATCCGACTCATCGGCGCGACCACGCACAACCCGTTTTTCTTTGTCAACTCGCCGCTCGTTTCCCGCTCCCAAATCTTCGAGCTGAAATCGCTCACGGAAGGTGATTTGTTCTCTCTGTTGAAAAGTGCGCTGAGCGACAGCGAACGCGGCCTCGGCCACATTCGCATCCGCGCCGAGGAAGAAGCGCTGAAGCATCTCGCGCGAGTCTCTGATGGCGACGCGCGCAAGGCACTCAACTCGCTTGAGATCGCCGCGCTCACCACGCCGCCGGATGCGGATGGCTTCATCCATATCGATCTCGCCGTGGCCGAGCAGTGCATCCAGAAGAAAGCGATCGTGTACGATGGCGACGGTGATGCGCATTACGACACCGCCAGCGCTTTTCAGAAATCGATGCGCGGTTCCGATCCCGACGCTGCACTTTACTGGTTGGCGAAGATGATCCACGCCGGCGAAGATCCGCGTTTCATCACGCGACGGCTCGTAATTTGTGCTGCCGAGGATGTCGGCCTTGCCGATCCGATGGCGTTGGTGTTGGCGATGAGCGCACACAACGCGGCGGAGTTCATCGGCTGGCCAGAAGCGCGCATCCCCATCGCCGAGGCGGTCGTGTATGTCGCCACTGCGAACAAAAGCAACAGCTCCTACAAGGCTATGGACGCCGCGCTCGAAGACATTCGGGCCGGCCGCACGCTGCCCGTGCCCGAGCATTTGCGCGATTCGCATTACAGCGGCGCGAAGCAACTCGGCCACGGCGGTGGTTATCAATACGCGCACGACCATTCCGGCCACTTCGTCCCGCAGGATTACCTCGGCGCGGTCAAGCGCTACTACGAACCGGGCGACGAAGGGGTGGAGAAGAAGATCAAAGAACGCGTCGAACGCTGGCGCGCGTTGCAGACCGAGGCGCGCAAGCGAACCGAATGAGCTCGAACATCGCTGCCAGCAAGGAAGCCCTCCGCCGCGAAATGCGCGCGCGTAGTGTGATGCCGGCGGAACGCGGTGCAGCATCAGCGATGCTGTGTGAGAGCATCCTCTCTCTCGATTGCTGGCAACAGGCGCGTGCCGTTCTCTTCTTCGCGCCACTCTCGGACGAGCCGGATATTTTCCAATTGATTCAGCGAGCCTTGAGCGAAGGCAAGCTGACGGCTCTTTTACGTTTTAAACCAAGCGAGCAATTCTTTGAGCCAGTCGCCATCGAAAATCTCGAGCGCGATTTAGTCGCCGGTCACTTCGGTGTGCGCGAGCCCGCTGCGCATTGCCCCGTTGTGCCGATGAACCGACTGGACTTAATCTTGGTGCCTGGGCTAGCCTTCGATTCGTATGGACGCAGGTTGGGGCGAGGCAAAGGCTTTTATGATCGTCTGCTCGCGGCGGCGGCGCACGGGACCAAGTGCGGTATCTGTTTTGATTGGCAGCTTGTAGAAACGGTCCCGACTGAAGCTCACGACGCGGTTCTGGACTGCATCGTGACGCCAACCCGCTGGCTGAAATTTTAAGCGACGCCGTATGGAACAATTGATTCTAGGGGAAATTGGAATCGGCAACACAGTCCTGCTCGGCATCCTGCTGGCGGCGCTCTTCCTGATGCTCGCCCTTCTCCTGCGCGAGCGGTACCGGCGCAAGATGCGTGCGGCGCAGATCGTCAGTGAATTGGAGAACGCCCAGCGCGAGGCTGAGAATATCCGTCGCGAAGCTCGGTTGGCTGGCAACGAGGAGACCCACAAATTCCGCGAGGAGACGGAGAAATCTCTCGCCGGCCGACAGCAGGAAATGGCGGCCGCCGACCAGCGCCAGACCCAGCGAGAGCAACTTCTCACCCAGCAACTGGACTCGATCAATCACCGCGAGACGCGCCTGCACGACCAGACATCCTCTCTTGAACGACAGCGCGAACGATTCGACACCGATCTTCTTGAACTGGCGCGACTCGGCAAGCAACAGCGCGAACAGCTTCAGCAAATTTCAAAGATCAGCGAGGCCGAAGCTCGCCGGCAACTGTTTCAGGAAATCGAACGTGAAGCGTTGCAGGACGCCAACGAGCTTACAAAAAACATTCTTAACAGCGCTAAAAACACGGCCGAAGACCAGGCCCGCCGCATCATCAGTCTCGCCATTCAGCGCTACGCTGGAGCTCAAACAATCGAGACGACCACCGCTACTATCTCGCTTGCCGGTGACGAAATGAAAGGCCGTATCATCGGCCGTGATGGGCGCAACATCCGCGCCTTCGAGTCGGCGACGGGCGTCACCGTGTTGGTAGATGACACGCCGAACGCCGTCGTCCTCTCCGGTTTTGATCCCGTCCGCCGCGAGATTGCCCGCGAAGCGATGCAGCGACTCATCCTTGATGGCCGCATCCATCCCACGCGTATCGAGGAAGTGGTGGCCAAGGTGACGGAAGAGATGGCCGAGAGCATCCACAAAGCCGGCACTGATGCCGTCGCGCGCGCCGGACTGCCGCCGTTGAATGACGAGATTGTGAAGACCCTTGGCCGCCTGCGTTTCCGCCACAGCTTCTCCCAGAACGTGCTGGAGCATTCCATTGAGGTGGCGCACTTGATGGGCCTGCTCGCGGCGGAGATCGGCCTGGACATCGCGATGGCCAAACGCTGCGGGTTGCTGCACGACATCGGCAAAGCACTCGATCACGAGATGGAAGGCCCGCACGCCATCGTGGGCGCGGAATTCCTGAAGCGCCACGGCGAACCGCCCGAAGTGGTGGACGGCGTGGCATCGCATCACGACGAGGTGCCGCCGATCGGACCATGGGGCATTCTCGTCAGCGCGGCGGATGCGATCAGCGCCTCGCGCCCGGGCGTCCGCTCGGAAACGATGACCATCTACTTGAAGCGCCTCGAGGATTTGGAGCGTATCGGAAACACATTCCCCGGCGTGGAAAAGTGCTTTGCCGTTCAAGCAGGACGCGACCTGCGCGTGATGGTCCGTCCGGACGAGATTGACGACAAGGAATCCGCCTCACTCGCTCGGAACATCGCTCGGAAGATTGAGGAAGAGCTCCACTATCCCGGCCAAATCCGGGTGACCATCATCCGCGAAACGCGCGTGGTGGAATACGCGAAGTGAACCAACTCAGCGGCGGTTCAAACCACCACCACCGCCCGGCACGCCAGTGTCGAAGCCGCGTGGAGAATTCCAAGGACGCGCGGATGCGTTCTCGGAATCTAAGCCAACACAACCCCCGACAGAGAGAATCGCAGAGATCAAAAGGAGCCAACAAATGGATTTTGAAATGAATCTCATAAAAATCGCTCATTTCGAGGCTGATACAGCGGCGAACACCGTGTCGCCTTCCGTCGCATCAATCGGTTTCCCCTTCGGGTCGTTTACCTTCCAAGTTTTCATCATATTGCCGATGGAGTGATTCGGTTCGACCTTGGTTATTTTGACGCGACCGATAAGTTTGCCGGCACGGCTCACGTTCATTTCACCGCCATTTTGAACGCCGGCTTTTGCGCCGATGTTCAGCACCACGAAATCCCATTTCGGATCCACCGCAGTAATTTTGCCGGTCAAACCATCAGGAAGGCTTCCTCCTTCACCTGGGATTTTAGCCAATGCCATCTTCAACTCGTCAGCGATTTTCTTCTTCTCGCTTTCAGCCGTCGCAAGTTTGTCGCTGGCCGCTTTTAAGTCTGCCTGTACTTTCTTCAACTGATCGGAGCCGGACAAGGAAGACGTCTTGGCTTGCTCCGTTGCACGCGCGGCGTCAAGTTTTGCCTTCTCGGCCTCGGCTACGGCAACTTCGGCAACTTTCTGTAACGGCCCAATCTTATCCTGCTCAGCTTTAACTTGTTTTTTGAGATCCTCGACCTCGACGCCTTTGGTTTCGGACTCGTTCTTAAATGAGTCACGATCCTTCTCGACGGCCTTTTTGGCATACTCGGCCAGGCTGATCTTACCGTCAGAAGCACTCTTCTCTTCCTTGAGTTTCGAAATTTGAGGTGGAATCTGAACAGCTCCCAAGTAGATGCCGAACCCACCGGCGAGAATCACGATAATCAGACAAATCTTTGTGGCGATGGACATAATGAATCTTCCTTTGGTTGTCCGAAGCTAACTCTCCCTTCCGCGTGTTGTCAACCTGCCACCTGTTAACTTACGGCAGCTTCGGTGCAGTTGGTTTTGGCGACGGCCCTTCCGGCTTTTTCTCGGCGAGAAAATGGGCGCGGTCTTTGAGAATCGGATCGAGCGGCCAGCGCGAGACGAGGTAGGTCCATTTCTCGAACCGCTTCTCTGCAGTCAGTTTGTCCTGTTGCACTTTGACTTTGTCCGCGTGCGCTTTATCGAGACGCGCCTTGTCTTCGGGTTTTTCATCTTTGCCAGGCACACGCGGCGGTAGAGATTTGGCGCTGACAGCGATGGAAAAATGAACAGCTTCCTCGCTAGCCTTCGCGCCAATCTTGAGTGAGTAAGTCAATTCGTCAAAGGTCTCCAGTTCAATGCTGGTCGGCTTATCGAAGCCGGCTTCCACGAACTTTTTGCCAATCACGATATCCGTGAAAGCGAACGAGTTGAGCGGGTTGCCGATGGCCGAAGCTTTGGCAGCGTCGAGTTGTTCGCTTGATTTTGAGCCGTCGAGTTTCCATTCACCACTTTCGCTCTCGCGGACCAAGCTCCACGCATTCGTCGCCACGAGTGGGAGGTAGCGGATGGCACGCACCTTTTCAACGCGAACGAACTCCTTGTCGAGCCACGGCTCTGGCTTGGCTTCAATCTCATTGAACGCCTCGGAGATAAGTGAGACCTCGCCCACCACTTTCGGATGCATCACCCAGCGACCCACGGGAAACTCACCGCCCCCGAAGGGCGACGCTTGTTCCGAGTTCTTCACCTGCTTTTTGCCAAGCAGCAGAGCGCGAAGCGGCTTGCCGTCCTTGTCGCGAAACTCCACGAGTGTTCCGACGCCATTGGTTCCCTTCCCTGGTTCGAGCAGCTCCAGTCGCGGTAATTGCGATGCGCCGGCTTTCTCGCTCTGCACCACTTTCAAGTCAACGGCCTTGCGGAGAAAGTCGCTGATGCTCTGGAAACTCGCCTTGTAACCATCGCGCTCCTTCACCTGCCAGACATCTTCCTTGCGCACGAGGTTCAGTTCTCCGGTCGCTTGGCGGATGGTGATTTGCGCGACGTCGTTTACCGGCAGACCGGCGAGGAGTTTCGCGCCCATCCCACCGCCACCCGAGCGGTAGGATTCCTTGGCCGACTGCTGACGCCAAAGTCCGAGACAGCCAAAGACGATCACGCCAGCCAGCAGCAAAGTAAGTTGATTACGGTTCATGTGGTCGGGGTGCGTTTCCGTTTCAGGATGAAAAAGGCGGCTCCAGCAAACGCGACGAGCAACGGCATCGCCGCGATGTTGAGCCACTTGATGCGGTTCTGGAGCGATTCGATCTCCGCGCGCAGTTCCTTGCGAACTTTCTTCAGCTCGAGCTTGGTCTCCGCTTCCTGCTTTCGGAACTTCTCCAGCGCGACCTGCTGCTCCGGTGAGAGAATGAACTTCTGTTTCGGATCCTTGCTGCGCTGCAACTCGTTCAGCTCGCGCTGGGTTTCCTGCAGGTTTTTCTCGATGTCTTCAATCTTGCTGCGGAAACGCTCTTCCGCCTGCGCCTCGATTTGGCGCACACGCTCGAACGGCCGGTTGAGCGTAGCGCGGCTGCGAGCGTTGATGAGATTCTCGTCGCCAGCCATCTGCTCAACGAGATTCTGCACGAAGGGGAGATTGCCACCGCGCGGGGCAATCACGCGCTGACCAAAGAACTCCTGCACCTGCACGCTGAACTGATCGGCGAGAAAATCCGCATCGGCAATCAGCACCACGGCATTCTCGGTTTTGGATTCCTTGAGCGAACCATCGGGCTGCTTCTCTTTTGGCTTTTCGCCGGGCTTCTCCGGTTCGGCAGGCGCGGTTTGCGGCTTGCCATCGGGAAACGCGGTCTTGAATTTACCAGCGAGTCGAACCGCGATCTCGAGTTCGCGCCCACCGGGCTTAAAACCCTTCATCGCTTCAGCGACGGACATCTGCGCGAGGAAACCCTCGACCATCGCGGAATCGCGGGTGCTCTTGATTAGCGCTGTCCGTTTCAAACCATTACCAGAAGCGGCCGCCGCGGTTTCTTCGGTAAACGCGCCCGCAAAAGGCAGCAGCAGTGAATCAATCTGCGCGGTGGCTGCGTCGGTGGCGTTGATGCCCGCGGCGTTCACCGAGAGAACGGTTGGCGTCGGTTCGACACGGTTTTGGCGCATCATCCGCGTCACGAAGTTTACGTCCGCCACGACTTTGGATTTATCCAGTTTCACGCCCCAAGTCGGCAGAAGCAAATCGAGCGTCGAAGCGCTCGGCGGACCGCCGCCCATCATCGGATTGCCGCCTGTGTTACGTTGGTCCACGAGCGAGACGGGATCGAGGAAGGCCACGAGTTTGCCGCCGCGCAGCACGAACTGATCGATCGCGAACTGCGCCTGCGGCGTGATGTCGCGCGGATGAACGACGAGTAACACTTTGATTGCCTCGTCGATTCTCTCGACGGCCATCTCGACCGGCCGCACTTCGAAATCGCGCTTCAACGTACTAACGAAAGCCCATGGATCGGTACCGCCGCCGCCCTGTCCCATCTGGCGCATCATCGGATTACCGGGTTGCCCGAAGACAGGCAATTGAGTCATCACCCCGACCACGACCTTCGTCGGATTCGCGACGCGCGCGATGGCGCGGGAAAGTTCGTACTCGAGCAAATTCTCGTTACGCGGCGAGAGCGGTGGCAACAGCGCCTTCTCATCGAGCGAACTCACGGCGATGCCGAGGTAAAATGTCTCGCCGCTCGGCAACGGTTCGCCTTCCACGCCGTCGAGTCGTGCGGAATCTTCCGCGTCGGAATCCGGCTGCGGATCGAGTTTCTCGATGATGATGTTCCGCGAGGATTGGCGATATTCACTGAGCAGGTCTTCGACGCGCTTGGCGTAATTCTTGAGGAAGACCTCCTCGGGCGAATTCCCCCGCGTCTGCGTGGAATAGAAACGCACCTTCACCGGTGTATCGAGTTTGGCGAGGATGGTTTTCGTGCCCGGCGAAAGAGTGTGAAGTTTCTCCTTCGTCAAATCGGTGCGCAGGCGCAACGGACTTGCGAGGAAGTTGATCGCCACAAGAATGACGCTCAGCGCCGCGATACCTGCGACGGAAAAGAGACCGTGTTCCAGCTTCGTCTTGTTCATAGGAAAGCTCAGTTACTCGCGAATACCCCGCACCACCGCTGCCGTCGCAACGAGCGAAAAGCCGATGAGCGAAAGGAAAAATAGCAGGTCGCGAACGTCGATCACGCCGCGTTGAAAACCCTCGAAATGCGTCATCACGCTGAGGCCCGAGGCCAAATCCACCAACCACGTGCTGTTCGGTGAAAGGCCGGCGAGGAAGTTCGTCACCGGCGGCCAACCCGCCAGAATGAGAAAGAGACAGACGACCACCGACATGATGAAGCTCACTACTTGATTACGAGTGATGGCTGAGGTGAGACAGCTCACCGCGAGATAACTTCCGGCCATCAGAAAGCTTCCGACGTAGCCGCCGAGGATCACGCCGTTGTCGGGATTACCGAGGTGATTCACCGTGATCACCAATGGAAAGGTCAGCACCAGTGCCACGCCGAGGAAAAGCCACGAGGCGAGAAACTTTCCAGCGATCGCCTGCCACGTGGTAATCGGCAGGGTGAGCAGGAATTCCATCGTGCCCGAGCGTCGCTCCTCCGACCAGAGTCGCATGCCGACCGATGGCACGAGGAAAAGGTAGAGCCACGGATGCCAGATGAAGAAGGCCGTGAGCGTCGCTTCGCCGCGGTCGAAAAAGCCGCTCACCATGAAGGTGAAGAATCCCGCCAGCAGCAGGAAGATGACGATGAAGATGTACGCGACCGGCGAGGCGAAGTAGCCAACCAGTTCGCGCTTCGCGATGAGGCGGATGTTTGTCAAGGGTGAGTTCATTATTTGCCTCCCTTCACGGTGTCCGACAATGTGAGGTTACGGAAAAGATCCTCCAAGCGGCCGGAAGGCACGCGCTTTTTCAATTCGTCCGGCGTGCCATTGGCCACGATGCGGCCGTGGTCGATGATGATCACGCGCGAGCAAACGGCGTCCACCTCTTCGAGAATGTGCGTGGAAAAGAGAATCGCCTTTTTCTCGCCCATGCGGCGAATGAGATTGCGCGCCTCGAACTTCTGGTTCGGGTCGAGGCCGTCGGTCGGTTCGTCGAGCACAAGGACGTCGGGATCGTGAATCAGCGACTGCGCGAAGCAGGTGCGGTGTTTGTAACCTTTGGAAAGCGTCTCGATGTTTTGGTGCAGGACTCCTTTGAGCGAACAGGTTTCCACCACTCGATCCACCGCGATATCGCGAGCGGTGCCCTGCAGTCCGCGAATCTCCGCCGAGAAACGCAGGAAGCCGCGCACCGTCATGTCGGGATAGGCAGGCGCATTCTCGGGCAGATAGCCGATGCGACTCTTGGCCAGCACTGGTTGCTCGGCAACATCGTGCCCGCCCACGGTCACACGGCCGCCGGTGGGCGTGAGATAGCCGGTCACCATTCGCATCGTGGTGGATTTGCCCGCGCCGTTCGGCCCGAGAAAGCCCAGCACCTCGCCGCGACCGACGGTGAAGGACACATCGTCCACCGCCGTTTTCGCGCCGAACATCTTCTTCAGATTCTCAACTTTGATCATCGCGGCTGTCAGACGGTCAAGCCGCCTGTGTTGTTCCAATTATTTTCCTGATACCAAATCCGACCACTATTTGTTAAGCGGCCGCATTTTAAAATTCATTCATCCAGCGACTCGCGCCTCGAATAACCGGTATCGAGGTCGTGCCAGTGGGTGATGTCTTCCTCATCCCGTTCCCAGCAGAGGAAAACCTCACGCCCGCCAACGAACGCCGGAAAATCCACGAGCCCGCGTTCCAAATCTTTAACCTGAATCTCGCGGCGATCAAACTCATTAAGCACGCGCTTGAACTCGGCCAACGCAATCACTTGCCGATTCGCGGCTTCGCCGCCCACATCGCGCCCACCCTCAAGTAACTTAGCAAGCGCCGCGTCGTTCTGCTCAACGCGCTGGCGGAGATGATCGAGTTGATCAAACCATCCACGCAAGTGCGGCAAAAGGTCCCGAGCGTCGGCGACGGTGTAGTGGATGCGAAAACGGTCGGACATGCAATCACTTCACTTCGGCAACGCGTCGAGCTTCTTCTGAATCTCCGCGTTGGTTTCGATGGCGAGCGACTTGCGCCAGTGCTCGCGGGATTTGCTCGGCTGCTTGAGCGAAAGATAGATGTCGCCGAGGTGCTCGTGCAGCGTGGCGTCGGGTTCTTTCAAATGCTTGAGCGCGCGGAGTTGCCAGTCGAGAGCCTCGCGCGCGCGGCCGAGCTTAAAGAGCACCCACGCCATGCTGTCTAGAAAAGCGGCGTTCGTCGGCTCGGCTTTCACGGCTTTCTCGATCATTAATTTCGCCTCGTCCATCCGCTCGCCGCGCTCGACCCACATGTAGCCGAGATAGTTCAACGCGTCGGCGAAGTCGGGCAATTGCTTGATCGCGAGCAGGAAATACTTCTCAGCCTCGGCGTGGTTCTTGTTCCGTTCCAACGTTGCGCCCAACTGGAAATAGAACTGCGGCGTCAGCCGCTGCGGTTCGGTGGCGCGCGCGTGAGTTTCAGCGGCGACGAGATGGCGGAGCGCTTTGGGATAATCTTTGAGGCGCGACTGCACGAGCGAGGAATAGAACTCCAGAATGAAGTTCGAGCGGAACCGCGCGCGCGCCTTGTCGAGCGTGGCGAGCGCTTCCTGCGGCTTTTCCAGGGCGAGCTGCATGCTGGCCAATTCGTGATAGGCCGTCTCCATCTCAGGATCGAGCAGCACGGCTTTGCTCAAAAACTCCACGGCGCGGGCGAATTGTTTTTCGTCCGCAGCGATGAGGCCAAGCAGATAATTCCCCTGTGGATTCGCAGGGAAATCACGCAGGAGCTCCTCAATCAACTCGGCAGCTTTCTTCCGATTGCCCGACTGCAGGTACAATTCCGTCAAGCGCTCGCGCACTTGCGGATTCCCTGGGAAAAGCACCTGCATGCGCGCATACGCTTCGGCTGCCTGCGCAAATTCGCCGAGGCTACGGAACGCCTCGCCCATCCGCTGCAACACTGCGGCGCTGTCGGTGTTCAAACGCTTGGCTTCCGCCAGAAGAGTGAGAATCCGCGGATGCAGGCGATCCATCTCCGTCGGATGCGCCCGTGTGATGGCAAGATAAAGCTCCGCGAGGCTCGTGTAGAAACCGGCGTCGCCGCCTTTCTGCTGAGACGCTTTTGCGAGCACCTTCAACGCCTCGGGCAGGCGCTCGTTCTGCAGATAAATCTGGATGAGGTTCTGATACGCCTGCGGGAGCTTCGGATTTTTCTGAAGGGCGGAGTCGCTCGCGAGAATGGCCAACTCCTGTTTGCCCGCTTGCGCGTAGGCCACGCCAAGCAACGCGTACAGGTTTGCCGACGCCTTTGAATTTCCCGTCGCTTGAATGAGCAGTGAGATAGCGCGGTCGCTATCCTTTTGGCGAATCAACCGACGAGCGACTTCGACCACCACCGGTTCGTTGGTGGAGTCCGCCATCGCCGCTTGATAAAATTCTTCCTGCGCCTTGGCTTGTTCGCCACGCAACTCGTAACTGACGCCCGCACCAAAGTGCGCCATCGCTTGGATGCGTCGCTCCAACTCCTCGGCGTCGCGAGTGGGCGCGACCTCGACCGGTTGGACTGGTTTGAACTTCGGGAGATACGCCGTCTCGTCGGTGGCGCAGCCGACAAAAAGCAATCCGCCAGCGAGCAAGGTGGCCCAGATGGAGGATTGGTTGAGTCGCATAAGGAGAATCCGCGCGCAGCGACTTGCTGCACGCGGCCCCAAAGGATTGCGCGGTGCCCGACTACTTCTGCCAGGTACGCTTCTTGTGCCGATTGGCGCGAAGCTTCTTACGGCGCTTGTGTTTGTTGATCTTCGCTTTCCGGCGTTTCTTCAGTGAACCCATATATATGTTCTTTTAACGGACGCTCAGTATACCACCTTGTTCAAGGGGTATTCAATGATTCCTTCCGCCCCGGCGGCCTTGAGTTGCGGAATGATCTCTCGGACGATGTGTTCGTCGATGATTGTTTCGACCGCCACCCAGCCCTTTTGGCTCAGGCTGGAGATGGTCGGATTGCGGAGCGCGGGCAACGTGGCCAGCAAGCTCGCTAAATTCTTTTCGGCGATGTTCAGCTTTAATCCCACCTTCGCCTCGGCATCGAGCGCGCCCTTCAACAGCATCGCGATGGTCTCGATCTTCTTGCGCTTCCACGAATTCTTCCAAGCGTCGTGATTGGCGACCAATCGCGGCGTCGAAGTGAGCAATGTCTCCACGATGCGCAGCTTGTTCGCGCGAAGCGAGGCCCCGGTCTCGGTCACATCCACAATCGCGTCCACCAACTCGTGCGCCTTCACTTCGGTGGCGCCCCAAGAAAACTCCACTTCCGCCTTCACCTTGTGCTTGCGAAGAAACTGTTTGGTAATGTTCACCACTTCGCTGGCGATCCGTTTGCCCTGCAAATCTTTCACCGACTTGATGGGCGATTGCTCCGGGACAGCCAACACCCAGCGCGCGGCTTGGCGTGTCGCTTTGCTGAAAAGAAATTCGCCCACCTCTTGCACCTTCGAACCGTTCTCGACAATCCAGTCGTGTCCAGTGATGCCGCAATCGAGGTAGCCGTGCTCCACGTAGCGGCTCATCTCCTGCGCGCGGAACATCCGAATCTCGAGCTCCGGATCGTCCACGTACGGAATGTACGAACGGTTGCTCACCTGGATATTGAAGCCAGCCTTAGCCATCTTCTCCAGTGTAGCCTCCTGCAAACTGCCCTTCGGCAGCCCGAACCTTAAAATCTGTTTGCTCATCTCTCGTCTTGGCCGCGCTTCGGCCCCTTGGCTTTGGCGCGGGAATAAACTTTCGCGGACGCTTTGACCCGCGTAGAGGGGTTGGTTTGCCATTGCCGCCGCGGAAAAGCCAACTTTTTCTTCGCTTTCTTCATCACACATCATCCGGTGATGGCGCGGCGCGCCCCTCAATTCAGGCAACGGCCACCTTCACCACACCCTTGCGAATCAGTTCTCCAATCGTCTGCGGATAGAGCACCCGCTCGGCCTGCTGGATGCGTTCGTGCAGCGTCTCGGCGGTGTCTCCGTCCAGTACCGGCACCGCCTGCTGCGCGATGATCCGCCCCGTGTCGATTCCTTGATCCACCCAGTGCACCGTGCAACCGGTCACCTTCACCCCGTGATCGAGCGCTTGCTTCCACGACGCCAAACCGGGGAACGCGGGCAACAACGCCGGGTGAATGTTAATCACCCGTCTCGGAAAAGCCGCGAGGAAACCGCCTTTGAGAATCCGCATGAAACCCGCGAGCACCACCAAGTCCACCCGCGCCTCGCGCAGCGCCGTCACATAGTTTGATTCCGCAGACTCATCCAGCTTCGTGCGGAATGGGCCCGGTGCGATGAAGCGCGCCGGCAGACCAAAGTCCACCGCGTGTTTCAGAATGCCCGACTCGGCCACATCGCTCAGCACCACGGCGATCTCGGCCGGCAATTTTGCATCACGGCACGCCTGGGCGAGAGCCACGAAGTTCGAGCCTTTGCCCGAGCCGATCACGCCCAGTCGCACTTTTCGTTCACCGCTCATTGCCGCAGTCGTAACAAATTGGCCAAAGAGCGGCAAAGGAATTGCGTCAATTCACTTCAGGCTCGTCGGGATTCACGCCCAACGGAATCTCGTAGTTTTGAAAATGCTCCGGCCGCAGCGGATCCGAGATCATATTCTCCTCGCTGAACCATTTACCGAGATCGATTAGTTTACAGCGCTTGGAACAAAATGGGGCGGCGGGGACGCCGAGCCAGTCCCCCGACTTGTTGCACGTGGGACATTTTAGGAGCTGTTTCATCAGTGGCAACGCGGTCTCGCCGCGAAAACTGTTGCCTGCCTAACCCACGCCCACTAGCTTGGCCAGCATTAATACGATGAACTTGATTTGGCGCCGGCTTCACCAATTTGTCCGCCTCGGCTCGCTTCCTCTCTTCGCCGCTGCTGGTTTCACAGCTCACGCGGCTCCCTTTCCACCGCCCGGACAACGCCCCGAGCCGCTCGGCGTCCACGCTCTCGTCGGCGCGAGAGTCGTGGTGAAGCCCGGCGTCACAAACGAGAACACCACCATCCTCATCCGCGATGGTAGGATCGAGTCTGTCGGCGTGAACTTGGCGTTACCCGCCGACGCGCGAATCTGGCCGATGAAAGGGCGCACCATCTACGCCGGATTCATTGATCCGTATCTCACGCTCGATTCCAACGCGCGCCCTGTGCAAACGACGATGACCGTTCCAATCGAGGCCACTAGCGGCGCGGGATTCTTCGGCGTCCCCGGTGAAGAAAAAGATCCCGGCACTCCCGGTCCCGGTGCAGCGTTGAGCACAATCACCCCGGAGTTCCGCATGGCGCGCGGTTACACGCCGGACGCGAAGGCGCTGGAGAGCTTGCGGGAAATCGGTTTCACCGCGGGAAACCTCGTGCCGAACAAAGGCATCCTTCGCGGCACGAGTGCGTTTGTTCTGCTGACGGAAGGCAATCCGAACGAGCTCATCCTCAAGCCCGACGTGGCGCAACACATCGCCTTCGATCCTCACGCCGCCGGCGAAGACGCCTACCCGCATTCGTTGATGGGCGTAATCGCGGCCATCCGCCAGACGCTACTCGACGCGCAGCATCACGATAAACTGAAGGCGGCTGAAAACTCTGCGAAGCCGGCTCCGTTCAATCCCTCACTTGATTCTCTCAAGCCGTTTCTCGATCGAAAAAAGTCCGTCATCTTCGAACCCGGCAGCGCACTGATGGTGGACCGTGCCGCGCGCCTTGCCTCCGAGTTCGATTTGAAATCCATCATCGTTTCCAGTGGACAAGAATGGCGCCGACCGGAGCTCGCCAAGTCGGCGAACGCGGCCTTCATTGTGCCGGTCAATTTCCCTGCCCTGCCAAAACTGCCCGAGCCGGACGACTGGGATCAGGCCACGCTCGACCAACTTCGCGCGTGGGATTGGGCGGCGGAGAACCCCGCCCTGCTCCGGCGCGAAAAGATCACGATCGCGCTCACGTTGCACGGATTGGCCGACCGCAAATCGTTCCGCAAAAATCTCCAACTCGCCCGCGATCGCGGCCTCTCGGCAACTGACGCTCTCGCCGCGCTCACCACGGTGCCGGCCGCGTTCTGTGGCCTCGACGACCAACTCGGCACTATCGAGAAAGGCAAACTCGCCAACCTCACCATTGTCGATGGCGACTACTTCGATCCAGCGGCGAAGCTGCAGGCGGTTTGGATTCAAGGCCGCATCCATCCAATCACACCCCCAGCAGTCCCAGTTGAAGCAAAGGCAAATCTGCCCGAAAAAAATGCGGACACCAAACCGGAGAAGACGGACAAAGTTGCCGAGTTGCGCGCCGCTTTGAGCCGAGTCACGGCCAACGCGCCGTCGAAATTTCGCGGAGCGCTCACGAACCCGCCTGCCATACTCATTCGCAACGCCACAATCTGGACCTCCGGTCCGCAGGGGCGTTTGCTCAACACCGATCTGCTCATCATCGGCGAACGCATCAAAGCCGTCGGCAAGAATCTGAAAGCGCCCAGCGAGTTCGCCGGAAAAGGTTTACTCGAGATTGATGGCGCGGGCCTGCACGTGACGCCCGGACTAATCGATTGTCACAGCCACAGCATGATTCTCGGCGGCGTGAACGAGGCGACGCTGCCCTCGACCGCGCAGGTGCGCATCGGCGATGTGGTCAACTCGGAGACCGAGAATATTTTCTGGCAACTGGCCGGCGGCCTCACCACCGCGAACCTGCTGCACGGTTCAGCCAACCCGATTGGCGGCCAGAGCGCCGTCATCAAACTGCGCCACGGCAGCGCACCGGAGGATTTGAAATTCGCGGCAGCGCCGGCCGGCATCAAGTTCGCTCTCGGCGAAAACGTGAAGCAAGCGAACTGGGGCGAGAAACACACGCGCCGTTTTCCGCAGACACGGATGGGCGTGCGCACCTTCTTCCAGAACCGTTTTCTCGCCGCGCGCCAGTATCAATCTGAGTGGGAAGAATTCCGAAAGAAAGGCGGCACACCGCCGCGTCGCGATCTCGAACTGGAGACCATCGTCGAGATTTTGCGTGGTGAACGCTGGATCCATTGCCACAGCTATCGGCAGGATGAGATTCTCACTTTCCTTCGGTTGATGGAGGATTTCGGCGTGAAAGTCGGCACGCTCCAACACGTGCTCGAAGGCTACAAAGTCGCTGATGAAATTGCGCGGCACGGCGCGGGCGCGTCGTGTTTCTCGGACTGGTGGGCTTTCAAGTTCGAGGTGTACGATGCCATCGCTTACGCCGGCAGCCTGATGCACCAGCGCGGTGCGGTCGTCTCCTTCAACTCCGATTCCTCCGATCTCGCGCGGCGCTTGAATTTGGAAGCGGCCAAGGCGGTGAAGTATGGTAGCACGACCGAGGAGGAAGCGCTGAAGTTCGTCACGTTGAATCCAGCCAAGCAATTAAAGATCGACCAGCGCGTCGGCTCGCTCGAACCGGGCAAAGACGCCGACTTCGCTCTGTGGTCAAAGTCGCCGCTCGATTCCGGAACGGTCTGTCTCCAAACGTGGATTGAGGGAAAGAAATTCTACGACCGTACGGCGGCTGCTAGCCGAGCTGCTGGCTTGCGAAAGGAGCGTGACGCGCTACTCGATAAAGCGCGCAAAGTCATCGCGCTCGGCGGATCTGACGGTGCAAGCCCCGCTGCGCAAGCTGCTTTCTTTCGCGAGGTATGGGAACACGCCCGCGACCAGCATCTCCACGAATGCCTTGATTGCAAAGGCAAGCACGACAAGCCATGAACACGTTCCACTTTTCATTTATCCCGCTCGCTCTCGCACTGTTGACCGCCGTATCGGCGTCGTCTGCGCGCGCCGAAACGTTGCTCTTCCGCGCCTCGGTCGTTCACACGATTGCCAACGGCGACATCACGGACGGCGAGGTCTTGGTCAAAGACGGCAAGATTTTTCTCATCGGCAAAGGACTGCCGACAATCGGCGCGCAACTCATCGAACTGAAGGGCCAGCATCTTTATCCCGGTCTCATCGCGCCCAATAGTTCACTCGGCCTTGTTGAAATTGGCGCGGTCCGAGCCTCCGTGGACACCACCGAAGTCGGCGCGTTCACACCGGATGTTCAATCATGGATCGCCGTCAATCCCGACTCCGAACTCATCCCCGTCGCGCGCGCCAACGGCATTACGCACGCGCTCGTCGTTCCCTCTGGAGGCATCGTCCCCGGCCAGTCCGGACTCATCGCTCTCGCGGGTTGGGGCGTGGAAGGAATGACCGCGAAGCGCCCCGTGGCGATGCATCTCGAGTGGCCCGACATGTCGCTCAACACCACGCCGAAGGAACATCTTCGCGACGCGAGCAAATGGAAATCTCCTGAAGACCAAGCCAAGGAACGCCGCAAGAAACTGAAGGAGATCGAAGATTTCTTCGACGAAGCGAAAGCTTACGCGAAAGCTCGAGCGGCCGCGGCGAAGGATTTCAAAGCCCATCCCGCTTGGGAATCCATGTTGCCGGTAGTGCGAGGCGAATTACCGCTCTTCATCTACGCCGAGGAGTTGCGGCAAATCAAAGCCGCGTTGCAATGGTCCACCAATCAGAATCAGCGCATCGTCATCGTCGGCGGTCGCGATGCGGCGTTGACCGCGGATGCGCTGGCAAAAACGCAGACGCCCGTCATCTTCGAGCACGTCTTCACATTGCCGCCGCGCGACAGCGATGCGCACGACGTGCATTTCCGCGCTGCGGCGCAGTTGCACAAAGCCGGTGTGAAGATCGCTTTCGGTCTCGGCCTTGGCGGATGGGGCGCGTCCGGCCTGCGCAATCTCCCCTACTCCGCCGCGCAGTCCGCGGCCCACGGATTGCCCGAAGCCGAGGCGCTCAAGTCGCTCACGCTTTATCCCGCGCAGATTCTCGGCGTGGCGGATCGACTCGGCTCAATCGAACAAGGCAAAGAAGCGTCGCTCATCGCCACCGACGGCAACATCCTCGACATCCGTTCCAACGTGAAACGGATGTGGATCGCCGGCAAAGAAACCAGTCTGGAGAGCCGCCATACGCGGCTTTACGAGAAGTACCGGAACCGGCCGAAGTTGAATTGACGCGCCTCTTATGAGGTAACGGACGCCTCGCGGCGTGCATCGAGGAACGACCTCAATTCCGCCGCCGCCTTCCCGCCGAAGCCGGACACTTCGGCGATCTGCTCCACTGTCGCGAGACGCAGTCGATGGACGGAGCCAAACTTCTTCAGCAACGCAGTCTTGCGCGCTTCACCGATTCCTGGAAATTCATCGAGCAAACTCTCGGAGATTTTCTTGAGCCGCAGTTGAGCGTTGTAGGTGTTCGCAAATCGGTGCGACTCATCGCGCACACGCTGGAGCAGTTTGAGCGCGCCGCTCTCGTGACTGATCCGCAACGGCTCCTTTTCCCCCGGCCGATAAATCTCCTCGAACTCTTTCGCGAGTCCGATAATGGGAATGTGTGCGAGACGAAGTTTCGCCAATTCCGCGCACGCGGCGTTCAACTGCCCCTTACCGCCGTCAATCAAGATCAAGTCGGGAAAGCCGGCTATCGGCTGATCGGGCGGAGACGCGTCACTCGATTCAACTTCCCGGCGCAGACGCGTGTAACGTCGCCGCACCGTCTCAGCCATGCAGGCGAAGTCGTCCTGTCCCTCGACACTCTTCATCCGGAAACGTCGGTAGCTGGCGCGGTCGGGGCGCCCTTCTTTGAAACTCACCAGCGAAGCCACAGCGAAGGTGCCGCTGATGTTCGAGATGTCGAAACCTTCGATTCGCCCAGGCCGCCGGGGCAGTCCCAACAGGCGCGCCAACTCCTCGATGTCGCGCGACGGAATAATCGCGGTCGGCAACGAATACGGGATGCGCTCGAACTTCTCCGTCTTGCGCGAGGTGTGGCGCAGCGCTTCGATGAAGTCGCGCAACTTAGCCGCGCGCTCGAACTCCTGTGCGGCGGCGGCCTTCTTCATCTCCGCCTCCAACTCGGAGAGCATTCCGTCGCATTCGCCATCCAGAAAATCGCACGCGGCCGTCACCTGTGCTCGATATTGCTCAAGTGTGATATTGCCGATGCACGGTGCAGTGCAGACTTTCAGATGCGCGTAGAGGCAATGTTTGTAATCGGCGGCGGTCGGCGTGAGCGGATGGCAGCCGCGCAGACTGAACTTTTGCCGCACGAGATTGAGCGTGCGTCGGACCGCTGAGCCGCTCGGAAAAGGGCCGAAGTAACGCGCGCCGTCCTCGATCTTCAGCCGCGTGAGAGTGAAGCGCGGAATCGGGTCGTTCAGATTCGCTTTGATGAGCAGGAAATTCTTGTCATCGCGGAAGCTGACGTTGTAGCGCGGCTTGAACTCCTTGATTAGCTTCCCCTCGAGCAGCATCGCCTCGGCATCGCTCCGCACTTGATGAATGTCGAAGTCGTGAATCGCCTCCACCAGCGCGGCGAGCTTGAGATCCCAGCCGCGACGTCGCGAGGTCTGAAAATACTGGCTCACGCGGCGGCGAAGGTCGCGCGCCTTACCGACGTAAATCACCGTACCGAAGCGATCCTTCATCAGGTACACCCCGGGCTTGTGGGAGACGCGACTTAGCTTGTCGCGGATGTGATCGGTGACGGGCACGAGTCAGTTTCGCGTCGCCAGCGACGTCGAGGCAAAGGAAATCTGCTTGAGAAGAATGCGGCGGCGGTAATCTTCTGCGGCTACTTCGCAAGCTCGGGCTTTTCCATGAAGGCGTAACAGAGCATGTGCAGGATGCCCATGTGCCCGTCCTCCGCGCGGCCGTAATGAGTGTCGTTGACGACGATGGTGTGGTCGGCGATTTCGGCGAGCTTGCCGCGTTTACCTCCGACGAGTGCAACGGTGTGGACCCCTTTGGATTTAGCCCACTGAAATGCTTTCACGAGATTCGGAGAGCTGCCGCTGACGCTGCAGGTGATGACGAGATCGCCGGGACGTGCGTAATTCTCAAGCTGGCGCACGTAAATATCGTCGTAGCTGTAGTCGTTACCGAGGGCGGTCATCCAACTCACGTTGTCGTTGAGCGAGAGGACGCGGAAGCGTTTGGCAAGCTTGTCGGAAGAACCTTTGCCGAGGTCGGTGGCGAAATGGGAAGCGTTGGATGCGCTGCCGCCATTGCCGAAAACAAAGATCTGTCGATCCTCTTTGAGGACGGCGGCGAGCTTCTCGATGACGCTGGCGACGGCGTCCGTGGGGATGGAATCGAGCGCGGCTTTTTGTTTGGCGATGTAGTCCGAGATCCAACTTTTCATAAACCGAGAATATTGTGGGGCAAGCCTGATGCCAGCCAATTCGACATTTTGCTGTTCGCCGCACACAGCCTTACGCTTAAATGGTAGCGATTTATGGACGCAGAAAAACAGTCTCCCGAACGGAAAACCCTCGACGATCGCGCCAAGCTAACCGAGTTGGAGCGCATCCGCCACTCGTGCGCGCACGTGATGGCAACCGCCATCCTGCGTCTGTGGCCGGACGCCCAGTTCGCTTACGGTCCACCGGTGGAGAACGGCTTTTACTACGACCTCGAATGTTCGCACCGCATCTCGCCGGAGGACTTCGAGAAAATCGAAGCGGAAATGAAAAAGGAGACCAAAGCGAACAACGTCTTCGAGAAACTCACCGTCACGCGCAAACAAGCCATCGCCGACGCGCAGAGTGGGCGACTCGGTGGACTCGTCGAGCGGCCGAGCAACGCGAGCAAGTTCAAGCTCGATCTGCTCAACAGCATTCCCGAAGGCGAAGCGATTTCCTATTTCAAGAACGGCGATTTCATCGATCTCTGCGCCGGGCCGCACGTGATGCGCACGGGCAACATCGGGGCGTTCAGGCTCACCAGCGTGGCCGCCGCGTACTACAAGGGCGACGAGAAAGGCCCGCAGCTCCAGCGCATCTACGGGACGGCCTTCAAGAATAAGACGGAGATGGATGCCCACTTCACAATGCTGGAGGAGGCCAAGCGTCGCGATCACCGGAAGATCGGTGCGGAGATGGGGCTGTTCGCGATCGACACCGAATTTGTCGGACCGGGCATGCCGCTGTGGCTGCCCAAGGGCACGGTGCTGGTCGAGGAACTGGAAAAGCTGGCGAAGGAAACCGAATTCGCCGCCGGCTACGTCCGCGTCCGCACGCCGCACTTGGCCAAGGAGAAGATGTACAAGACCAGCGGCCACTTGCCGTATTACGCGGAAAGCATGTTCCCGGCAATTGAGGTCAAGGAGAAGGGCGGCACGAGCGAGGAGGAACCCGAGCGCTACTACCTTAAAGCGATGAACTGCCCGCATCATCACCGTATTTTTGCGGCGGAGCCGCATAGTTACCGGGATTTGCCGTTACGCCTCGCGGAATACGGCACTTGTTATCGTTACGAGCAGTCGGGCGAGTTGTTCGGCCTCATGCGCGTGCGCTCGCTCAACATGAACGACGCCCACATCTATTGCACCGAGGAGCAGTTCGCCGACGAGTTCCGCGCCGTGAACGACATGTATCTGAAGTATTTCAAAATCTTCGGCCTCGAAAAATATCAGATGCGCTTCAGCACGCACGCGGCGGAAGGGCTCGGCAAGAAATACGTCAACGAACCGGAGTTGTGGAAGAAGACCGAGGACATGGTGCGCAAGGTGTTGATCGAATCGGGCATCAACTACGTGGAGGCCGCCAACGAGGCGGCGTTCTACGGGCCGAAGATTGACGTGCAGGTGTGGAGCGCCATCGGCCGCGAATTCACCATCGCCACCAACCAGGTGGACTTCGCTGTGCCCGCCAAGTTCGGCCTGACCTATCGCGACAAAGACAACTCGAACAAGACACCGCTATGCATCCATCGCGCGCCGCTGGGCACGCATGAGCGGTTCATCGGCTTCCTCATCGAGCATTACGCGGGCAACTTCCCGCTCTGGCTCGCGCCCGACCAGGTGCGCGTCATCACGCTCAACGACGACGAAGCGTTGATCAACTACGCCAAGCCCATCGTGGCCGAACTGCGCGCGAACATGGTGCGTGTGGATTCGGATTTCAGCGCGACACCGTTCAAGGCGAAGATTTCCAACGCGGAACAATTGCGCGTCCACACGATGCTGGTCATCGGTGGTCGCGACATGGAAGCGGGCGCAGTGAGCGTGCGTCTCCATCACGGCGGCCCGCAAGGCGCGAAGCCGAAGGCGGAGGTCGTGGCGGA
>CAMASG010000011.1 GCA_945860945.1 Akkermansia muciniphila | reverse complement strand
AGTGGATCATCCGCCGCTGGCTCAGCCCAGCGCCGGATTGGAAAGCGCTACGGAGAAATTCGAATCGCGCGCGGCGCAGTCTGTTGCGAGGGATTTCGCGCAAGCTGGGCGAACCTCAACGCCGCCCCGCGACTTCGTATTGAAGCCCGTTAACTTCGCCGGAACTTTAACCTGTCTGAAGTGAGAGCGGTTGAACGCGCCCGCTGCTATGGTTGCGTGATGATGCCGCTACCCGTGGAGAATGTCGTGGAATTCCGGTTTGCCGCCGTATTCAGGATCACGGAACGGTTGCTGCCGCCAACCCAACTCGTCGGGAAGGAGAAGGTGTTGGCGATGGTGATCTGCGTGCCGGCCGCATTGAAGGTGATGCCTGCCGGTGGCGCGGAGGCGTTGACCGCTGTGGCGGTGCTCACCGTGCCGTTGCCGTAGTCGAAGTAGATGTTGGCCACGCCGCGGAAGTTCGCCCCGTTGATCACGAGGGAACCGACGCTGAGGTCGTAGGTGGTGATACTGGCGTCAAAGCCGCCGCCCGCGAAGGTCTGCGCGGTGGTGCCGAAGGTCGGTTCGGCGGAGACGGTGAAGGCGCCGGAGGAGTTGTTGTCGCTGACCACGCTGCCGACGGGGTTGGTCACTTTCACACGGCGGTTGAGGGCGGTGACGGAGTCGAGGAGGTTGCCTTGCGTGAAGGCATCTGTTGCTACGACGATGCTAGTGGCGCCGAAGGAACCACCGGTGCCGAGCGTGGTTTGGCCGAGCGCGGTCACGCCGGTGAGGGCGTTGCCGGTGCTGTCCACAATCTGAATCTGCGTGAAGTTCGCCAAGCCCGTACCATTAAAGGTCAGCGTGCTGTTTCGGTCAAAGTTGCCCGCGATGGACGGCGATACCAGTGTCAACGGTGAGGTGAAAGTGGGCGGGATGGCGACCTGGAACTTCTGGTCGATCGAGGCGGTCGCGTTGTCCCGCGCGCTGGCGATGCGAATACGCCGGTAGATCGAGGCGTTGGTCGAGTCGGCACCGCTGCCGAACTGTACGGTCTGCGTGTCAATCGTGATGGAGGTATCCGTCACCGTCACGCCGGTGATCGGCAATGGGATGCTCGTTGAGAGGGGCAAACCGTTTTCATCCACGATGTGGATTACGGTGGCGCCCAAGAGGCCGGTACCGGTGATGACGAGGTCGTCACCAGTGGCTTGGCTGCGGTCGAAAGCGCCGGGATGCGTGGCGGCGAAGCCGGAAACGGCGGTGACAGTGGGTTGGGTGTTGACGGCAAAGGCGCTGGCGAGGGCGAGTGTGCCGGTGCCGACGAGATTGCTGACTTTCACGCGGCGTGTGCTGTTGCCGTCGTCTGCGCCCGAGTCGGTGAGAGTGTTAGGGCTGATGGTGATTCTGGAGCCGTTGCTCTCAATGCCGACGCCGGCGGCGGGGAGATCAATCACGACGGCGGGGGAGAAGGAGGAGCCGTCGAGTTTCACCAACTCAATCTGCGTGGCAGTGTTGAGCCCGGTACCATTGATCTCAACGGTCCGATCGCGTCGGAAGTTGCTGCCGCTGACGCCCACAGTACCAACGCTGGTGAGCGCCGGCGTGGTGGTGATGTTGGCGATGGTGCGTGGGCTGGCCGTGCTGAGGTCACCGACGGCGGAAGCACGGGCGACACGAATGCGGCGGCTCGCGCCGTCGGAGAGACTGGAGATGGCAGGGCTGCTGCCGGCGGGGATTTCCGCTTCGGTGTCGGAGAGGACGTTGAAGGTGATGGCTGTGCTGGTGCCGCTGGCGGGCTGAAGCAAATTACCGGTGGCATCCTCGACGCGGAGATGTGTGAGCGTGCCGCTGCTGACGGCCTTGAACCCGTAGCCGAGGACGCGGAGCGGGGCGTTGCCGCTGCGATCGAAAGTCTCGCTGTCCGCCGATGTGCCGGTGATGACGGGGATGCCGGTCGTGATGCCGAAAGCCTGCGGACCGACGGCGGCGCCGATGGAGTTGCGCGCGCGCACAATGCGTCCGCTGGCGGTGCCGTTATTGTCGGTGGTTTCGTTCAGAATACCGGCGGGGATGGTGATCTTCTGGTCGGAGAGGATCCTGCCGATCGGGGAAATGGTCTGAAGAATGGAGTTGGTGTTCGAGGCATCAACAATTTCGATGGAAGTGACCGAGGCGAGATTCTGACCGAGTAGAGTGAGCGCCTCGGATGTGCGCGAGAGCGAGGCGGGCAGGATGGGGGAGAGGCCGCCGTCATCCGAGACCATCGAGATGGTCGGCGGGAGGGTGGCGGGGGCGACGACGTTCTCGATGATGGACATGCGGCCGTCGTTCGGGAAGACGGTCATGTCGTTGGGGCCGGGGCCGAAGATATGGCCCCAGAGCGAATAGGGGGTGGTGTTTCCGACCACGCTGGCTTCGCCGGACCAGATGACTTCGAAGCCTTCGGCGATTTTGTTGAAAGTGTATTGGATGGGCGCGCCGGCGGTGGAGATGATGCCGGGACCGGTCGGGATGACGGTGAGGAGGACGGCGCCGATGTTGTTGGTCGAGTTGTCGATCCAAGCGGTGTTGGGCGTGCGGTCCCACGCGATGGGCACGCCGTCGGGACTGACGCCGAGGTCGTCGGCCACGAAGATGATGTCGGGCTGGAACACGGCGCGGCCGACGGTCTGGTCAAAGAATTTCAGGCTCGGCTGGACGATGGCGAAGGCGTTGCCGCTCCGCACGACGTTCTGACCGTTGGTGCTCACGAAGGTGTCGGTCCACGTCTGGTTTGTGGCGGTGAAGGTGACGCCGAGGAGCGAATCGAACGGTTGATAGGTGAAGCTCATGGTGTCGCGCCCGCCGCGCAGAGCGACGTCCACGAGCACCGGCGGGGTGGGGGCGGGCAACACGGAAACGGTCGGGATGCCGGGCGGCAGTCCGGGGAGGTTGCGGCGCGGGATGAGACCTTGATTGCCGCCGAGTGTGTCGGGAAAGAGCCGGCCCGTGGGACCGGGGAAAACAGGGATGGCGGTCATCGGCAAGAATTGTGCGGGGACGACGAGGACCACCGAGGGATCGAGTGATTCGAAGACGAAGTTGTTCCTGCGATAGAGGTATTTCAGGCCGCCGGCGTCGTCATAAGTGAGCGTGTGCCGCGGTTCGTTCTGGCCGCCAATGGCGTTGTCTTTGTGGTAATAGACGCCGAAACTGTAGAGCGTCGGCGTGTCGGTCCAGAAAAGGGCGGTGTTGCCGTAGAAAGCGTCGGCGATGCTGGCGACGGCGGAAAAGGCGTTGCCCGAGGTGTCGGAGGTGAACTCCTCCATGTCCATCACGGAAGGCGCGATGGTGACGCCGACGGAGGGCGGGGAATCGTGGATGAGACGATAGCTGTAGCCGACGTTGTTGATGTTAGAGGAGGAGGTGTAAGTCATCGGATCCCAGTTGCGCAGGAGCACGTTGAAGTTCCACTGGGTGCCGGCCAAGTTGGTGCTGACCGAGTTGATGGAATAGGCGTGGCGGTGTGGGTTGCCGATGCCCATGTTGTTCAACAGCATTCCGAGCACGAGAGATTTGACGTCCATCACCTGCGCGTTTTGGGCGGTGACGTTGACTGCGGTGGTGTTGTAGTTGCTGCGGAAACCGTGCGAGACGAGGTCCAGCGCGGTGACACCGCTGTAAGCGCCGTCGGTTGGAGCAAAGAAATCGTTCACCACGCCGAAGGCCTCGTTCACCGCGTTGATGCCGTCGAGGCCGAAGAAGTTCACGAAGCTGGCATCGAACGAGTAGGTGAGGTTCGGGATGTTCCAGCGGAAGAACTGCTTAATGTCCCGCGGCGCGCCCATGTCGTCGGTGAAGTTGAAGACAACGCTTTGGTTGGCGGATGGCAAGCCGATGAGGACGAAGGCCTGCGCGGGTCGTGCGGCAGCGGCCAGCAGGATGCAAAACAAGACTGTGCGGAAAAAGTTCATAGATATACGCGGGGCAGAATGCCGACCGTGTTGGGTGACAACGAGGCGAAGATATTAAATCTTGTTCACGCGTTGTTCACAGGGCGTGTGAACGGACGGCGAGAACTTCTAACTTTTGCAACTTGGAGACGTTGCGGGAGTTACCAGAGAAAGGACTTCTGCTCGGCGAGAAGCGTTTTGCCGTCCCAGACGGTCGCGCGCCACGCTTCGATTTGCCCGAGTTCCTGATAGGCGGCAGGAGCAAGCGAGATGGCTGTCCAGTCGGAGAGGAATCCCGGTTGCGCGGCGGCTTCGAGGGTCACTGGTGCGGAACCAGCTTTGCTGCCGCGGGCCTCGATGCGGAGGGTGAGCGGTTGCGCGCCGGCGCGTCCGGACCATTTGATGTCGAAACGCACGGCACGGATTTTGGCGGGAGTGCGGCGGAGCAGGGCTTGGTAGGTGTCGCGGTCGAGCAAGCCGGGGCCGAGCGTATGCCGGCCCTCTTCGTCGAGGTAGTGCGGCAGCACCTTGATGATGCTCGCCTCGGCGGCACGGCCATCGATTGCCGTGAGGGCAATGAAAGAAAGGAACGTGGCCACAAACAGACGCATCTCAGCCAAGGTAACGAGACGGCGGCGGAACTCAACGCCGAATTCTTCACCGCTATTCACAAAAGCGCGTGGAGTCCGAAAAACTGTTGCAAGGGCATCGGGCGGTGGTAGGTTTAGAGGAAATTAGGCTCTGAACAACATAGCTAAAGTCGTCCCGCAAACGCGCAACTCTTATGATCGACAACTACATCAACGACCACCGGCCGCGGCTGGAGAACCAGTTCCAGACCCGCCGCGAGTTCCTCAACCGTTTCGGCACGGGTTTCGGCGCACTCGGCTTGGCCAGCATGCTTCAGCCCGAGTTGACGCACGGCCAGCAGGCGCAGGGCGGATTGCTCTCGGCGAAACAGCCACCTATCGCGGCCAGAGCCAAGCGCGTGCTTCACATCTTTTTCCAAGGCGCGCAGACGCACCTCGACACGTGGGATCCGAAGCCGGAGCTGAAGGCCAAGGCCGGTATGGGCACGGGCGATGGCAAAGGCGGTATGGGCCGCGAATTGCTCGCGCCGCAGTTCGAGTTCCCCAACTACGGCCGCAGTGGTCTTCAGTTCAGCGAAGCGTGGTCCAAGCTCGCCCCGCACGCGGACGACATGGCGATCATCCGCTCGATGCACACCGACGTGCCGGCGCATGACGAAGCGACGCTGATGATGAACACCGGCTCGTTCCAGCAGCCGAAGCCGAGCGTTGGCTCGTGGGTCACTTACGGTCTCGGCACCGAGAACCAGAACCTGCCCGCATTCGTCTCGCTTGCTCCCGGCGGCATGCCCAATGCGAAGAACTGGAGCAATTCCTTCATGCCCGGTGCCTTCCAAGGCACCTTCGTCAATTCGCAGAGCACGAAGATTGAAGAAATCATCGCCAACATTAAGAGCCAGTTCACCTCCCAGAGCGATCAGCGCAAACAGCTCGACCTCCTCTTCCAGTTGAACGAGGCGCACAAGCAGAGGCGTCAGGCGGATGCCGCACTCGAGGCGCGCATTTTGTCCTTCGAGTTGGCTTACCGGATGCAGACCGACGCCACCGAGGCTTTCGATATCGCCAAGGAAACCGAGGATACGCGCACGGCCTACGGCAACACCGCGCAAGGACGGCAGATGCTCATCGCCCGCCGTTTGCTCGAGCGCGGTGTGCGTTTCGTGCAGGTCTGGCAAGGCGGCTGGGACACGCACGCCAACATCCCGCAGACCGTCGGCCGCCTCGCTGGCGAAATCGGCACGGGTTGGGCCGCGTTGATGACGGATCTCAAGCAGCGCGGTCTCTTCAAGGACACGCTCATCGTGGCCACTACCGAGTTCGGCCGCAGCCCCACGCGCGACGGCCCCGGGGGGCGTAACCACAACAACAAGGCGTTCAGTGCCGTGTTGGCGGGCGGCGCGGTAAAGGGCGGCATGGCCTACGGTGCGACCGACGAACTCGGCGGTTCCGCCGTGGAAAACAAGGTTCATGTGCGCGACTTGCACGCGACCATCCTGCAGAGCCTCGGTTTCGACCCGACCAAGCTGATGTACAAGAACGGTGCCCGCGATGCCCGACTCATCGGTAATACCGACAACGAAAACGAGTGGGGCAAGCCGGTCATGGGCGTTCTTGCCTGATTTGAAAGAAGCGTTGCGCCTCGAGCGCACAAAAAGGAGAACAATGAAGGCGAGCCATCCGCGTTGGGTATTGGCGGTGATCACAGCTGGGTTGGCGGCGACTGCCTCCGCTCAGGAATTGCGCCCCGAGGACTCCGAGTTCTTCGAGTCGAAAATCCGTCCGACTCTCATCGAGCACTGCCACAGTTGCCACAGCGGCGATGCGAAGCCCAAGGCCAAAGGCGGCCTTTATCTCGATTCCAAGGCGGGAATGCTCAAAGGCGGTTCTTCCGGCCCTGTCGTCGTTGCTGGCGATCCCGGCAAGAGCACCTTCATCAAACGCATCCGCTTGCCTGATTCCAATGACGAGGCGATGCCTCCCGGCGGCAAGCCGCGCATGACGCCCGAGCAGATTTCCGACCTCGAGCAGTGGGTCCGGATGGGCGCGCCCGATCCGCGCGTCGGCAAGGCGGCGGGGATGCTCAAGACCGATGACGATTTGGAAAAGGTCAAGAAGCACTGGGCCTTTCAACCGGTCAAAAAGCCCGAGATTCCTGTCCCACAACGGCCGGTCAAGACGTGGATCAAGAACCCGATTGACGCATTCATCTTCGCCAAGATGGAGGAGAAGAAGGTGTTTCCCTCACTGCCGGCCGACAAGTGGACTCTCATTCGCCGCGCCTATTTCGATCTCACCGGTCTCCCGCCCACGCCGGAAGAGGCGGCCGCCTTCATGGTCGACGAATCGCCGGACGCTTTTGCGAAGGTGGTTGACCGTCTGCTAGCCTCGCCGCACTACGGTGAGCGCTGGGGCCGTTACTGGCTCGACGTGGCTCGCTACGCTGACACCACCGGCGCGAACAACCGCCGCGGTGGCAACGGCCGTTACCTCTGGGCTTACACCTACCGCGACTACGTCATCCACGCGATGAACGAAGACAAGCCGTACGACCGTTTCCTCATCGAGCAAATCGCTGCGGACCGTTTGCCGGGTGACAATCAAAAGGCGTTGCCGGCGCTCGGCTTCCTCAGCCTCGGCCGCCGCGATCGTAACCAGGACGAGATCATCGACGACCGCATCGACGTGCTCACCCGTGGCACACAAGGCCTCTCCGTCTATTGCGCGCGTTGCCACGATCATAAGTTCGATCCCATTCCGACGAAGGATTACTACGCCATGTACGGTGTCTTCAACAGCACCACCGAACCGGAGGAGAGGCCGGTGATTGAGACCGATTACACGGCGGGTTCCTCTGCTGCGACGAATCCTGACTATCTGGATTTCAAGAAAACCGTTGATGGTATTGAGGCGGAGCGGAAAATGTTCCGCACGAAGACCGAGTTCGACTATCAGACAAAGGCCCGTACGAACTCCGTCCGTTATCTCGGTCAGTGGCACGCGCAAAAAACGGGCGTGAGCAAGCCGATACGCGACCGCGCCGACCGCGAAATGTTCGAGCGGACCACGAAGCTCGAGTTCGAGGTGTTGCAGAGCTGGAATAAGTACTTCGCCGCTAAGAAACCCGATGACGCTGTCTTCGGCCACTTCCTCGCGTACTCGGCCATCTCGACTAATGCGAACTTCGCCGCGGAAGCCAAACTCGTCACCGCGAAGCTCGCTGTGCCCCAGAAGAAGCCCATCAATCCGCACGTTCTGGCGCAGTTCAAGACGACCTCGCCGACCACGATGTCGGACGTGATTCTCCGGTACAAAACGCTGTTCGACACAGCTGAGTATCACTGGAGCCGTGCGATCCTCGCCTATTACGGCGCGAACCCCGGCGGCAAGGACGCGAGCATCAAGCCGCCGACCGATTTGCTGGATGCCGAAAAGCGTTTTGGCTACGTCGTGAAGGGCCTCCCGATGGCCGACTTCGAACCGCTCCGCGCGGTGCTTTACGGGCCCGCCTCGCCGAGTTGGTTCAGCTACGCGCAGCTCGCGCGGTTGGACAACAACCGCATCGGCGATCGCGAAGGGCGCGATTTCGACGAAAAGATTGATAACCTCATCGTGACGCATCCCGGTTCGCCGCCGCGCGCGATGTCGATGGTGGATAACGCCAATCCGGCCAATGCGCGCGTGTTCATCAAAGGCAGCCGTCAAAATCTCGGGCCCGAGGCGCCGCGCCAGTTCCTCGAGATTCTCTCCGGTCCGAACCGTCAGCCTTTCAAGGATGGCAGCGGCCGCCTCGAGTTGGCAAAGGCCATCGCCAGCAAGGATAACCCGCTCACGGCGCGCGTGATGGTGAACCGCATTTGGATGAACCATTTCGGCTCCGGTATCGTGCGGAACATGAGCGATTTCGGCGTGCGCTCGGAAGACCCGACGCACCCTGAGTTGCTCGATTATCTCGCCGCGACGTTCATGGAGAACGGCTGGTCGATTAAGAAGATGCACAAGCTGATCATGCTTTCGAACACCTACCAGCAGTCCAGCGAGGATAACCCGCGCTACGGCTCCTTGGATCCATCCAACTCCTATTTCTACAAGGCCAACCGCCGACGGCTCGACTTCGAGGCGTTCCGCGACTCGCTCATCTTCGTGAGCGGCAAGCTCGACCTCACGATGGGCGGGCAGCCGGTCGAGATCACCCGCGCGCCATTCCCGCCGCGCCGCAGCGTGTACGCCTTCATCGACCGCCGCAATCTGCCCGAGATGTTCCGCACGTTCGACATGGCGAACCCCGAGTCTACCGTTGCGCAGCGGTTCACTTCCACCGTGCCGCAGCAGGCGCTCTTCATGCTGAACAGTCCGATGATCGCGAGCCTCGCGCGTGGCCTCGTCGAGAAGAAGGAGTTCAAGGACTTCCGCAGCGACCACCAACGCATCGCCTCGCTTTACGCATCTGTTTACCAGCGCTCACCCGAGCCGATCGAGATGAAGCTCGGCATCCGCTTCCTCGAGGAAGAATCCGGCCAGAAGTCCGAACCCGCGTCTGAATCGCAGTGGAAATACGGCTACGGCAACTACGACGAGCTCACCAAAAAGCTTCCGCGCTTCTACGTGCTCGCGCATTACACCGGCACATCGTGGCAGGGGAGTGGCCGTCTGCCAGACTCGCAATACGGCAATCTGCAGATGGATGCGAAAGGCGGCCATCCCGGCCCTCTCCCGCAGATCGCCGCCGTCCGTCGCTGGATTGCTCCTCGCGATATGACTGTGAACATTGAAGGGGGTCTCGATCATTACATCGACGAGAAGGCCAAGGCCATCTTCGACAAACTCCCCAAAGCCCAGAAGGACGCGCTCGACAAGGTGTATGATGGCGTCAGCGGCTTCATGCTCCACACCGCCTCCGGCGTGCCGAAGGAACTCTGGCGCGGTAACGCCAAGCGCGGCCGTGCCGCCGCTGCCGCCGCCAACGTGATTGTGAAGAAGGGCGACACGATTGACTTCATCGTGCATTGCCTCAAAGGGCCGCACCAAGACTTCTTCAACTGGGCGCCCGTCGTGAAGGTCGCCGGCATGATGGAAGCGATGGCGCCCGATCCGAAGACCGGCTCGATGGTGATGAACGAGTGGAAAGCGGCTGATGACTTCGCTCCGCCCAGCTCGAAGCCAAAGCCGCTCAACGTCTGGGAGAAATACGCGCAGGCGCTCCTGCTCTCCAACGAGATGACTTACGTGGATTAAGCCGAGTTCTATTTGGAACCTGAAACAAAAAGGCCGCGCAATGCGCGGCCTTTTTCTTTTCCGACGACTTCGGATTAATTGTGTGTGCTTTAAAACGCTCGGTTAATTCTCCAGCGATTTCGGTGTGCCAAGAATGATGGAAGCGATGATTGCCTGTCGCGCGCTGGCCGGCTTCCGGAGAAGCGCCACGGCGGCCTCGGCTTCGGCTGAACGCTGCTTGGTATGCGCGACGGGAAGAGCAGGGCGATGAAGTTCCGTGTGCTGGCCTACCTGATGGAGGTGTGCCGCCACGCGTTCGTGCAGCGCCGCCGCCCGCTCATAGACCGTGGCCGATTGCGTGAGATGCGCCAGAGAGGGCGATGAGGGGCCTTCCTCTTGGTGGTGAACCGTTGCGGACGGTCTCAATGTGGCCGGCTTGTAGGTCGTTGGAGCGAGGAGAGGCGGTGGGACGTGCCTCGGTTTCTCCTCTTCGAGCATCCGCCGCAACTCATCTTCCCACGATGATTGAGCCGGCCTCGAAGGTGAAGGCGCGGGTTGCGATTCATCCTCCCACGACGTGTCTCGCGGTTGGCCTTGGAACTTTTTGACGAGGTTCGCGAGGCCGGAGAAAATCATGATGGCCAGCACGATGAGCAGCGATTCCCACCCTTCGGCGGAAAGCACGCGCTCGATGTTGCTTGGCTCGATCATCGCAATGACTTATCGCGTTGTTCGCGAACCGCGCTCAGCTCGGCTGATGGCCGCTGGGAGTGGCGCTCGGGCCGCCGGCGATGTTCTCGCGCATGCCGGTGTCAGCCTGAATGTTCTTCATCCGGTAATAATCCATGATGCCGAGGTTGCCTTTGCGGAAAGCCTCGGCCATCGCCTGCGGCACCTGCGCTTCGGCCTCGACGACACGCGCGCGCATTTCGGCGACGCGGGCGATCATCTCCTGTTCGGTCGCGACGGCGGCGGCACGGCGGACTTCGGCCTGCGCCTGCGCGATCAACTTGCTCGCCTCGGCCTGCTCGGCCTGCAGTTTCGCGCCGATGTTCTCGCCGACATCCACGTCAGCGATGTCGATGGAAAGAATCTCGAAGGCGGTGTTCGAATCGAGCGCCTTTTCGAGGACGGTCTTGGAGATGCGATCGGGATTCTCGAGCACAACTTTGTAGCTCTCCGCCGAGCCGATGGTGGTGACGATGCCTTCGCCGACGCGTGCGATGATGGTCTCCTCCGTCGCGCCGCCGACGAAGCGGTCGAGGTTTGTGCGCACGGTCACGAGTGCTTTGGCTTTCACCACGATGCCGTCCTTCGCGACGCCATCGATGGTGGTTTTACCCGAGGCGGGGTTCGGGCAGGGGATGACTCTCGGGTTCACGGAAGTTTTTACGGCCTCGAGAACGCTCTTGTTCGTGCCTTTGGTCGCGAGATCGATGGCGCAGGCGCGGTCGAACTCGAGGTGGATGGCAGCCTTGCGCGCAGCGATGAGCGCGAGCACGACCATCTCGATGTTGCCGCCAGCGAGATAGTGCGTGGAAAGATCATCAATGGTCAGCGGCAATCCGGATTTGATCGCGGTGATGCGCGTATCCACCAGCATGCCCACCGGCACGGAACGCAGGCGCAGCGCGATGAGTTCGGTGAAGGTGACTTTCGCGCCGGAGAAGAGCGCGCGCACCCACACGCTGAAGAAGTTCATGACGAGAACGCCGATGACCAGCACCGCGATGCCGATAAAGACGAAGAGGGCCAGCCACAAGATTTCTTTACCTTCTGCGAGGAATGGGAGCTGCATAGTTGAGAGGGTTGGTTGGATGGATGACTAATTAGAGCGGGCGCACCACGATGCGCAAACCTTCGACGGTGATCACTTTGACCGGCGTGCCGGACTCAATAAAGCTGCCTTCCGTCACGACGTCAAGCCGTTTGCCGCCAATGATCGCGGTGCCGCAGGGGCGCAGGCTGGAATGGACCACGCCCGTCTGGTTCACGAGCGTCGCGTCGCCGACACCGAGTTCGCCGACCTGCTGGTCAGAAATGAAGATACGCGCGGCGCGGCTGTCGGGAAAATATTTCACCCAAAGAAAAGTGCCGAAGCTCAACCCCGCGCCCACACCGAGCAGCGTCCAGTTGCCCGCGGTCACCCCGAGGTTCACGTAAGCCATCGTCACGCCGCCGATGAGGCAGCAGAATCCAATCGTGCCGGCGACCAATCCCGGCAGCACCGTCTCGAGCAACAGCAACACTGTACCTGTGACGAGCAATGCGATGACTATTTCCACGACGCCAAGATAATGGGAAAGCCGCGCGCAGCAAGGCGAAAGCCAACTTTACTCCTCGTCGGCGCGCGGTTGGAGCGGCTGTTGCTTGAGTCGGCGGAGATATTGCTGCTGCTGGAGAAGGGGGAGCAACTCGCTTTCGGCGATACCGGCGCGAGCCGATTCCTGCGTGAACCGCATGAGGCGGCGGTCGATGAATTGGTTGCGCAAGCGGAGCAAGACATCGGCGAGTTGCTGCTGTGGATTCTCGGCGGGCCGCGCATCGGCCAGAGATTCGCTGAGTAACACGCGAGCCGACTCGGCTTCGATCTCGCTCAAAAAACCGGCTGCGCCGCGCCACGTCTGATGCGCGTGTGCGTCAAGTCGCCGAGCGAGCAACTGGCGCGTGGTGAGGTGGCTCACCCAATCGAGATCGAGATGCGCAATGAGCCAGTCGAAGTTCACCACCTCGTCGAACGCGAGTTTGAGCAGCCAGAACTCGAGCGGATTGGGCCTCGGCTCGGCCTCGGTCGATGGCTCGATAATGCTGTCGGGCTGCTCCGCAACGGGCGAGTTCACACGGATTTTCTTCCACTCGGCACGAACGGAGATGGGCGACACGCCGAGCATCAGCGCGGTTTTCTGTTCGTAGGTGTCCGCGAACACGGTGTCGCCGGCCTTCAGCACAGCGGCACCCATCTCGCGCAGCACGGCGGCACGGCCTTTATCGGAATTGGTGTCGTGAATGGCGCAGAGCTTATCGAGATACCAGTCGAAGAAAGCGGCGCCTTTCTCGACGAGTTGGCGGAAAGCGTCGGCGCCGTGCTCTTTGATGAAGCTGTCGGGATCGTGTGGCGCGGGGACGATGGCGACGCGGATGGCGAGTTGCGCGGCCAGCAAGCTATCGAGCACGCGCACGGCGGCGGCTTGCCCGGCGGTGTCGGAATCGAAACAGAGCACCACTTCATCGACGTAACGTTTGAGGATGCGCGCGTGGTCGTGAGTGAACGCGGTGCCTTGCGGCGCGACGACGTTCTGCACGCCGGCCGTGAAGCAGGCGATGAGATCGAGTTGGCCTTCGCAGATGAGCGCGCTGCCGGCGTCCACGAGCGCGCGTTTGGATTTATCGAGGCCGAAGAAAACTTTGCCCTTTGTGAAGATGGGCGTCTCGGGCGAGTTGACGTACTTCGCCGACTTCTCGTCACCGATGAGAATGCGGCCGCTGAAGGCGATGATGCGTCCCTGCTCGTCGCAAATTGGGAACATCAGCCGGCCGCGGAAACGGTCGTAATGCCGGTCGGTGCCTTCCTTGTGGATGATGAGGCCGGCCTGCTCGACGAGCGCGAGTTCGAAGGATTTGCTTCTTGCCCAGTTCACCGTGTCATCCCACGCCTCGGGCGCGTAGCCGAGGCGAAAGAGTTTCACCGCATCGGGACTGACGCCGCGTTTGGCGAGATAATCGCGGGCGATCTGGCCTTTCGCGTCGTTCTCCAGCGCGGCCTGCCAGCGCAACGCGAGCTGTTCGTGGATTTGCAGGAGCTGGTCCTTGAGATTGCGCGCTTGCCGTTGTGCCGGGTTGTTCTCGAATTCAAGCGGGATGCGCGCGCGCTCGGCCAACCGGCGCACGGCCTCGGGGAAATCCACGTTCTCGAAATTCATCACGAAGCCGAACACGTCGCCACCTTTGTGGCAGCCGAAGCAGTGGAAGATCTGCTTGTGCGGATTGACGTTGAAGCTCGGGCTCTTCTCTTTGTGAAACGGGCAGAGCGCGGTGAAGTTCGTGCCGGCGCGCTTGAGCGGGAAGTAGCCGCCGATCACGTCCACGATGTCGCTGGCGGCGCGGACCTGTTCGAGGTTGGCTTGCGAAAAGAGACCGGCCATAACGCGGCGCAGGTCAATCCGAATGAGCGGCGAGCCAGCGGCGGATGTTGGTCGCCTCTGCGTGCCCCGGCTCGAGCTGCAGCACACGCCGGTAGTGATCGCGCGCGCGGTCCGCTTGCTTCAATTGCTGCGCGTAAAGATTCGCGGCCTGCAGATGGGCCGGCACGTAGGCCGGATGCGTGACGAGTAATTCCTCTAGCTCGTTTGCGGAATCGAGCGGGAACTTCTGCTTGTCTAGCGCGAGCGCGAAGTTATATCGCGCCGTGAGCGAAAGCGGATCGATCACCAGCGCGGTCTCGTAAGTGACGAGCGCGTTAGCGAGGTCGTTGGCGCCGTGCAACGCGAGCGCGAGATTGAACTGACCTTGGAAATAAGCGGGATCGATCTTCACCGCGGCGCGATAGCCGGCGATCGCCTCGGGCAGATTGCCGAGGCGATGATGCGTCAACGCTTTCTCGAAGGGCACTTTGGCCTCGTCGCGCTGGCCTTCGGCGGGCGCTACTGGCTTTTTGTATTTGTAACGCGGTACATTCGGCACCGGCGGCTTGGGTTTCACCGGCGGGATGCTCGCCACGTTCGTGACGGCGGCGGGCGGGGTGTTCGTGACTACCGGTGCGGGCTTGAACGGTTCGATGGTCGGCGGCGGCTTTGGAAAAGGCGGCGGCGTGACGATGACCACGTTGGTTTCGGCCGGCGGCGGTTTAATCGGCGGCGCGTTGGTCGTTTTCGGTGTGACGACGATATTCGTGGCCGGAACGGTGTTCGTCGCGGTTATGACGCGGTTTGTGACGATGATGGGCGGCGCGTTGGTCACGGCGATTTTGGTCGGGCCGAGTTCGCTTTCCAACTGCAGCACAATCGCGCGCACGGCTTCCGTCTGTGGCGACAGCGGTTCGGCCTCGATGTATTTACGATAGCGCAGGAGCGCTTCCTTGCGATTGTCGGCGATGCGGCCGGGATAATGATGATGCAACGCAATCGCGGCGTTCAGGAGCGTGGGCGGATAATTGGTGTGCTGCAGCACGGCGGAGAAACTCTTCACGCCGTCGGCCACGCGCTTCTGCCGGATATGGAGCACGCCGAGTGCGTTGTGCGCCTCGGGCGCGCGCGGATTGATTTGAGCCGCCCGCGCGAGAGACTTCTCGGCGTCAGTGGTTTGCTGCGCATGAATCTGCGCCAGACCAATCCAGAGCCAGCCTTCGTAGGAATTCGTGTGAAGAACATTGAAGGTCGCGAACTCATTGATCGCGGCCTTCGCACGTCCGCTTTCGAGGTGGAGACAACCAATGTTAAAGCGCGCGGCGGCGAGGTTCGGATTGATTGTGGCAGCCTTCTGATACGCGTCCATCGCGTCAGCGAGTTGGCCGGCGTTATGATAGGCGATACCGAGATGGTTCCACGCCTGCGCATTTTGCGGCAGCAGCTTCGTGGCGGTGAGCAGCGGAGCGACGGCCTCCTCCGGCTTGCCTTCCCGAATGAGCCGCTCGCCTTCGAGTAGAGCTTTTGGACCGGACGGCTTGCAGCCGGTGAGGAAAAGCGCGGCCAGCGCGAACGCGGCGACGAGGCCGTGCGTGGTGGAATTTTTGATGGTCTGCATGAACGGCGCTGCTAACATCGGGCTCGGGAAGTGTCAACAAAGCGACCAATGTTTGCAACGCCGGATTGGCGCGCGCGGTTCACCGCGTGCGTGATGGCTATCTGCGCGCTGTTTTCGCCCGTATCCGCTGCGGAAACGACGAAGGCCGAACCGGCATCGCGCGTGGTGATGACCGAGGCGGTTGGCGCGGTCGTGGATTTCAAACCGGTCGCCGCCACAGTGCGTGCGATGGTGGACCGCGGTGTCAAACAATTGGCGCGCACGAACCAGTTGGGTGCGGCGTGGCGTGCGTTGCTGACGACCAACGGCGTGTATGCGACGAACGAATTGATCGGCATCAAAGTCGCCGCAGCGGCGCGCGAAGGCGGTGGCGCGCGCGTTGAAACCGCCGCCGCGCTCATCGAAAGCCTGCTGGCTGCGGGTTTGGCGCCGCGTCAAATCGTGGTGTGGGACCGGTTCGCCGCCGACCTCGAACACGCGGGTTTCAAAGCCCTGGAGACGCGTTACAAAGTGCGCGTGGCGGGCGCGGCGGAGGCCGGTTACGAGGCGACGGCTTTCTACGACTCGCCGTTTCTCGGTGAGCCGGCACCGACCGATTTGGAGTTCGGCAAAAAGGGCGAAGGCGTCGGCCGTCGCTCGCACATCACGAAACTGCTCACGCGGGAAATCACGCGCATCATCCATGTCGCGCCGATGAACGTTCGCCGCCGCTCCGGCGTCTCGGGGCATTTGGTCGGGCTGTCGCTGGACACGCTGGACAACACGCGGCGTTTCGAGCGCGACCAGAATTGGTTCGAGCAGGCGGCGGTCGAGATTCTCGCGATGCCCGCTTTCGATAATCGCGTGGCGCTGTGCGTGACCGATGCGCTGGTCTGCCAGTATCAGGGCGAGCAGGAGACGCTGCTGCACTACAGCGCGGCGCTCGGCCAGCTGTGGTTCAGCCGCGATCCTGTCGCGCTCGATACGCTCGCCGTGGGCGAGTTGGAGCGGTTGCGTGCGTTAGCCAAGATGCCGCCGATGGAGCCGCGAATGGTGCTGTACGAAAACGCGGCTTTGATGCGCCACGGGGTGACCGACCTGAAGAAAATCCTCGTCGAGCGCGCGCCGTAACATCGTGAGCCGTGGCCGCGCTGTCGTGAATCAGCGGCCAGACTGACGCTTCACAAATTCACGGATCACCTGCAGCTCGACTTCGCCGGCGATGGTGTGCTCCTTCGGAAACTCGTGCCAGTCGATGTGGATTCCATCGGTCTTCAGCAGATTCACCTGCTCGCGGGAGGCGGCGAAGGGCACGACCGGATCATACGTGCCGTGCGTGATGAGGAAGCGCTGCTGCGCCACCACTGGCGAAAGTTCGCGCAGCAACTTTTCCGGTTCGTGCGCGTAGCCGCTGATGCCGACGACACCGGCGAACAGGTGCGGATAGCGCAGGCCGACTTCGTAGCTCATCAGGCAACCTTGCGAGAAACCGAGCAGGAACGTTTGCTCCGTAGAAAATCCGACGGTTCGTTGGGTGTCGAGCAAGTTGAAAAGCAACTCGCGGCTGCGAGCCACGCCCGGGCGAGCGTCGCCCGCATAATCGTACCACGAGTAACCGCCGTAGTAGCCGTCGGGCGCGTTCACGAGCAGGTAGTTCAACCACGGAAGATTGAGCGCCTGCGGAAGCCAGCGGAAACCGTCCATGCTGTCGCCGAGGCCGTGGAGCACGACCATGAGTTGGCGCGAACTTTTGTCGGCGGCGGGGAGAAGCTCGGTGGTGAGCGGCGCGGTCATCACATCCGCGGGATGGTGATGCCGGTCTGTTTCATATACTTGCCGCCGCGGTCGGCGTAGGAGACTTCGCAGACTTCTACGGCTTCGAAGAAGAGGACTTGGGCGAGGCCTTCGTTCGCGTAAATCTTGGCGGGGAGCGGAGTGGTGTTTGAAATCTCGAGCGTGACGTGGCCTTCCCACTCCGGTTCGAACGGCGTCACGTTCACGATGATGCCGCAGCGGGCGTAGGTGGATTTGCCGAGGCAGATGGTGAGGACATGGCGCGGGATGCGGAAATACTCGACGGAGCGGGCGAGCGCGAAAGAGTTCGGGGGCACGATGCAGACGTCGGTCTGCATGTTCACGAATGATTTATCATCGAAGGCTTTTGGATCCACCACGGTGCTGAAGACGTTGGTGAAAACCTTGAACTCATCGGAGACGCGCAGGTCGTAGCCGTAGCTGGAGATGCCGTAGCTGATGGCGCGTGTGCCGTCGGCGGCTTGGCGCACTTGGCCTTCGGCGAACGGCTCGATCATGCCGTGTTCCTTGGCCATCTTGCGGATCCATTTGTCGGAGTGGACTCCCATAATTCGTAACGTCGTGTTGTGGTTGAGAAGAAAAGGCGGCGGCCAGCAAGGGCTGCCAGCCGCCGCCCGGTTCTCCACCCCCTAAATCACCAGGTGAGCGATCCGTTCTGGTACTCGGTCACGCGTGTCTCGAAGAAGTTCTTTTCCTTGCCGAGGTCGATGGTCTCGCTCATCCACGGAAACGGGTTGCGCGAGCCGTAACGGGTGGCCATGCCGATGCGCTCGAGGCGACGGTCGGCGACGTGCTGGACGTACTCGCGAAAGAGTCCGGCGTTGAGCCCGAGGATGCCGCGCGGCAGGCAATCCTGCGCGTAGTTAATCTCGAGCTCGACGGCCTGCTCGATCAGTTGCTGCAGCTCGGCTTGGAAGGCGGGCGTCCACGCTTCGGGATTTTCCTCCTTGATGCCGTTGATGAGGTCCACGCCGAAGTTCATGTGGATGGTCTCGTCGCGCATGATGTACTGGAACTGCTCGCCGATGCCGGTCATGCGGTTCTGGCGGTGGAAGGAGAGCATCATCACGAAACCGGAGTAGAAGAAGATGCCTTCCATGATCACGTAGAATCCGACGAGGTTCTTGAGGAACGTCTGCACGCCCGCGACGGTGTCGGTGCTGAAGTTTGGGTCGAGGATCTCGGCGGTGAGCTTCATCTCGAATTGGTCCTTCTCGCTGATGGAGTTGACCTCGTGATACATGTTGAACACCTCGCGCTCATCGAGGGCGAGCGACTCGCAGATGTAGTGGAAGGTGTGCGTGTGGATAGCCTCCTCGAAGGCTTGGCGCAGCAGATACTGGCGGCACTCGGGGTTCGTGACGTGCTTGAAGATGGCGAGCACGATGTTGTTGCCCACCAGACTCTCGGCGGTGCTGAAGAAGCCGAGGTTGCGCAAAATGACATGGCGCTCATCGGCGGTGAGCTTGTTCGATTTCCACAGCTCGATGTCCTTCTGCATCGGCACTTCGCTCGGGAGCCAGTGGTTCTTGTTCGCGTTCAGATAATGCTCCCACGCCCACTTGTACTTGAGCGGCATGAGCTGGTTGACATCGACCGCCTTGCAATTGATGAGGCGCTTATCCTCGGGGTTGACGCGCTTGGTGAGGTCGTGGGCTTCGGCCGGGGTGTTGGAGACGTTGCAGCAGGACATAGGTTACTTCCTTTGATTTTTGTTAAATCGGTTTACTGACAAGCCTCGCACGTGGGGTCGAGGATACTGCAGGCGTTGACGACCTGCGTGGCGGGTGTGACCGCCGCTTCGGTTGCGGGCGTTTCACCTGCGGCGGGCTCGCGGTCGAGCTTGATGTTGGAGGAAGCGGATTGGTTCTTCATCCAACGCGGCTGGACACCGCGGCTGTTCACGTCGAGCGTCGATTTCTCGATCTGCGTGGCGGCCGTGGTGCGCAGATAATACGTGGTCTTGAGACCCTTTTCCCAGGCGAACTGATACATCGCGCTCAGCTTCGCACCATTCGGATCGGCGAGATAAAGGTTGAGCGACTGGCCCATGTCGATCCACTTCTGGCGGCGGCTGGCGCATTCGATGAGCCACTTGGGATTGATCTCGAACGCGGTGCGGTACACTTCCTTCAGCTCGGCTGGGATGCGCTCGATCTCGAGGATGGAGCCGTCGAAATACTTCAGGTCATTCACCATCTCGGCGTCCCAGAGGTTGAGCTTCTTCAGATCCTCGATGAGGTAGGTGTTGATGGTGGTGAACTCGCCGGAGAGGTTGCTCTTCGCGTAAAGGTTCTTGAAAGTCGGCTCGATGGATTGGCCGACGCCGACGATGTTCGAGATCGTCGCGGTCGGCGCGATCGCCATCGTGTTGCTGTTGCGCATGCCGTGCTGCTTGATGGCGGCGCGGACTTTGTCCCAATCCATCGTGCTGGAACGGTCCATGTTCATGTGGCCGCCGCGCTCTTGCGCGAGCAGTTCGATGGTGTCGATCGGCAGCAGGCCGCGCTCCCACTTCGAGCCTTTGTAGCTGGAGTAAGCGCCGCGTTCGGCGGCCAGTTCGGTCGAGGCAAGGATCGCGTAGTAGCTGATCATCTCCATCGAACGGTCGGCGAACTCGATGGCCGCGTTGCTCGCGTACGGGATGCGCAGCATGTACAGCGCATCCTGAAAGCCCATCAAACCGAGACCGACAGGGCGGTGCTTGAGGTTGGAGAACTTCGCTTCGGGCGTCGGATAGTAGTTGATGTCGATGACGCTATCGAGCATGCGCAGCGCGGTGCGGGCGGTGCGGGCGAGCAGTTCCTCGTCGAGCTTTCCGTCCTTGATGTGAGTCGCGAGGTTGATCGAGCCGAGGTTGCAGACAGCGGTCTCTTCGGCGGAGGTGTTGAGCAGAATCTCGGTGCAGAGATTCGAGCTGTGCACGACGCCCGTGTGATCCTGCGGCGAGCGAAGGTTCGAGGGATCCTTGAAAGTGATCCACGGATGGCCGGTCTCGAACAGCATCGTGAGCATCCGGCGCCAGAGCGTGACGGCTTCGACGCGTTTGAAGAGTTTGAGTTTACCTTCGTCAGCCATCTGCTCGTACTCGGCGTAACGCTGCTCGAAGGCGCGGCCGTAAAGGTCGTGCAAATCGGGCACGTCGTTCGGGCTGAAGAATGTCCACGAGCCATTGGTCGCGACTCGTTTCATGAACAGGTCGGGAATCCAGTTGGCCGTGTTCATGTCGTGCGTGCGGCGGCGGTCGTCGCCGGTGTTCTTGCGCAGCTCGAGGAAATCTTCCGCATCGAGGTGCCACGTCTCGAGGTAGGCGCACATGGCGCCCTTGCGCTTGCCGCCCTGGTTCACGGCCACGGCGGTGTCGTTGGCGACCTTGAGGAAGGGGATGACGCCCTGGCTCTCGCCGTTCGTGCCTTTGATGTGCGCGCCGGTGGCGCGGACGTTCGTCCAATCGTTGCCGAGTCCGCCGGCCCACTTGGAGAGTTTGGCGTCGTCGCTGACGACTTTGAAGATGTGGTCGAGATCGTCCATCACCGTGGAGAGGTAGCAGGACGAGAGCTGCGGATGGAGCGTGCCGGCGTTGAAGAGCGTGGGCGTGGAGCTGGTGAACCGGAAGCTCGAGAGCGCTTCGTAAAACTCGATGGCGCGCGCTTCTTTGTTCGCATCATTCGCGGCAAGGCCCATCGAGACGCGCATCCAGAAATACTGCGGTGTCTCGATCCGCTTGCCACCGACGTGGAGCAGGTAACGATCGTAAACCGTCTGCAGCCCCATGTAGGCGAACTGCTCGTCGCGCTGGATGTGCAGCGCCGCTGCGATTTTCTCGAGGTCGAACTTGAGCAAATCAGCGCTGAGCCGGCCGTTGTGGATGCCTTCAGCGATGTAATCTTTGAAATGCTTGCGGTGCAGACCGGCGATCTCGGCGGTGGTGGAGAAGGAGGGCAGAACTTCCTTGTAAATCTTTTTCAGCAACAACCGCGCGGCGACGTAGCTGTACGCCGGCTCGATCTCGATGCGCGCCTTCGCGGCCATCACCATCGCTTTGTCCACTTCATCGACGCGGACGCCGTCGTAAAGGTTCTGCAACGTCTCGTCCACGATGTCGCGGTAGGAGCATTTGTCCTCGAGACCGCGGCAGGCGGAGATGACGCGGCGGCGGATGAGCTGCGGATCGATCGGCTCGCGGCCGCCATCCTTCAGCGTGACGAAAATCTGCGCCTGCGGCTGGCCTTCGGAGGTCCGGGCGCCGCTGAGCGCCCGGGATTTCCGGCGTTCTTCGCGGTAAAGAATGTAGCTCTTCGCAATGGCGTGCTGACCGGCAGCCATCAACTGCGTCTCGACCGTGTCCTGCACGCGCTCGATGTCGAGCACTTCGCCGCGGACGGCGCGAGCGAGGCATTCCTGCACGACCTTCTCGGTGATTTTCTCGACGACGGCCTGCATCACGTCGGGCGCTTGCTCGTCGCGGGTCAATCCAGACTCGACCTTGAAGGCGGCCTCGATGGCGAGGTAGATGCGCGTCTCGTCGAATTGGGAAACGCGTCCGTCACGTTTGCGGACGGTGAACTCCTTGTGCTGGAGGGGGTCGATGTTGGCGAGGTTGAGTTGGCCGTTGAGCTGTTCGCTGTGCATGGTCTGTCTTCGATTCTTACGGTTGCCAGCCGCGTTTTACGGGGGAGTTTGGGGCGACAGGAGACGCGCCTCGCGCCTCACCAACTGAGCCCTTTCCCCGACTGCCCTTGGCGGGACAGCCTCCGCACCCTGCGGAGAGGCCAGTGCAAAGAAACAATCGGAAGGCGAGAGGAACAAAATCGCCCCATTCAGTTCGAGCCATTCCCGAAGCGGCGGGGTGTGTTGCTAATGCTGCTTTTAAGTCACGCTTTCGTCGCATGCCTTCAAAGCGCGGGATCCTCTACCAATTCCCCAAGCCTTCGTTTCGTCTTCTTTACACCAGTCGACACCACTAATTGTGTCGTGTTTCAATCAACTGCACCATGTGTAGCGGATTTGGCATGTGACCGTCAATTTGTTTTACAAGAAATTTGAAAATAAAATCCCCCAATCCCGTCCAACGCTTACAGCGGCGGACGAGAAAGGGGGAAATTCTCGAGAATCTCTGTTTTTGGCTACTTCGCCTTCGCCGGTTCGTACCAATCTCCACGCAACCAGTCGGCGATGAGTCCGATTTGTTTGGCATCGAGCACTTGGTCTTCGCCAAAGGCGGGCATGCGGTCGTTGCGTTTGCCGTAAAAGCGCTCGTGTTTTGGATTGTGGATGAAGTCGGTCAACCACGCGCGTGAAGCCCAACCGGTGAGGTCGGGCGCGATGGCGGTGTCGTCGGCTTTGCGGAAGGCGTGGCACTCGGTGCAACGCATCGTTTCGCCGGTGGCGAGTTTGCGGCCTTCGTCGATGTCGGCGGCATCGTTCGTATCGAGTGCTTTCTGCGAGAGAAGCTGCGCTTCGGCGGAGACGGCTTTGATCACTTTGACAAGCTGCCCCTTCTGCTCGGGCGTGAACTCGTGGACCGTGTTTTTGACGAACTTGGCCATCTTGCCGGCCTTGAATTTAGTGCCGCCGAAGTAGTGGATACTATCCACTTTGTCCGGATTAAGCAGTCCAGCGAGCCACGCGCGCGAGCCGAAGCCCTGCAGGTCGGCCGCGGTCTGCGCGTCTTTCACCTCGACGCCCGTGCCGTCGTGCCCACCGAAGCGATGGCAGGAGGCGCAATTTTTGGAGAAGAGTTTCGGACCTTGCGTGAGCGGGTCATCGCGCAGCAGAGCGGCAGCGCCGGTGAGCGGGATGCCCGCGGGCGCTTTCGCCAGCACCTTCACGCGCGCGGCGTTTTGCTCGGCCTCTTTCACAGCGGCGACGTACATCGGGTTTTTATTATCCTCCTTGAGCGCGAGGTAAGTGAGCAGTCCGGAGCCGGCGAGAATGCTGTAGAGCAGACCGAGGTTGAAACGGTGGCCGAGCTGCCATTTGCCGAGGAACGGCATCAGCATCACAACCGTCATCACGAGACCGGGGATGATGATGGCGCCCCAGATTTCGGTGGTGCCGGGAAAGTATTTGAGGAGCTGAAAGAGGAAGAGGAAATACCAGTCCGGCCGCGCGGCGGAGAACGGCTCGGAGGGATCGGCCGGTGCGGCCAACTCGGCGCCGTGATGGCGGATGACGAAGAAAAGCACGGTGGCGAGCACGGCCATGCAGGCGACGGCGTCCTTGAAAACTTGGTCGGGCCAGAACGCGGCATCGGGCTTCTTCACGGGCTCCTTCGGCGTGATGCCATGGCGTCGGAAAAGATAGATGTGGCCGACGATGAGCGCGACGGTCAATCCCGGTAGCACGCCCGCGTGCAGTGCGAAGAAACGCGTGAGTGTGTGGTGGCCGTAGTCCGGTCCGCCGATGACGAGCTTCTGTAAATCCTCACCGACGAACGGCACGATGGCGAGAATGCTCGTGGCGACTTTCGTGGCCCAGTAGCCTTTCTGGTCCCACGGCAGCAGGTAGCCGGTGAGCGAGAGGGCGAGGATGAGCTGCAGCAGAATCATCCCGAACCAGAAGTTCACTTCGCGCGGCGCTTTGTACGCGCCATCAATCACCACCTGCATCAAATGCAGTATCAGCAGCACGGTCATCACCTGCGCCGTCCAGTGGTGCAAGCCGCGCAGGAACCAGCCGCCGGCCATTTCTTCCTGAATGTAATAGACACTTTCCCACGCCGTCTGCGAGCTGGGCGAGTAGGCCATCCAGAGGAAAATGCCGGTGATGAACTGGATGACGAGGCCGAAGGTGAGCGTGCTTCCCCAGACGTACCGCCAGCGGGAACCGCCGGGGATGTTCTCGAAGAGGACCTCGTGGAGGAGTTTTTTGTAACCGGTACGGTGGTCGAGCCACCCAAACATTGATTTCATGTGCAGGGAATCTTTTCAGCATGGCCGGCTCTGAAGTTCTGGAACTTAACCCAGATCTCTTTGCCACCTCGGACTTCTACTTCCAAAGAATCGAGCGCACGTGCGCTGGGGCTTTTCGCATCGCTGACCGCGCCATCAGGCTTGAACGTGCTGTTATGGCAGGGGCAAAGGTAGGAACTCTTCTCGGCCACGTAATCCACGAAGCAACCCGCGTGCGGACAGACGACGTTCAGCGCCGTCACCACGCCCTCCGGCGAGCGGCGCAGATAGACCGCGCCGATGGGGGCCGTGCTTTTGTTCCAAGCGTCTGTGCGCGTGGCGATGACGGGGAATTTACGCGGCACGCCATCCGGCGGCAGCGCGTCGAGTGACGTCACACGGGTGGCAGCGCCGGCCTTCGATTTGCGCCGGAGCGGATCGAGAAGCACTCGTGCGCCAGCGACGACAGGGACGAGGCTGATGACGCCGCCGATGACGACCGACGCGCCCTCGGCGAAGAAATTCCGCCGCGCTGGGTCCTTCGGATCAGGGTGTTGCTGCATATACGACTTTACGACTGGTTACGACTTTTGTCCTCGCCGCCGTTGGACTGCTTTGTCCGGCGATAATTCAGCCACCGTATAACGGCCGTGTTCTCAAGGCAATCCTCCATTGCCGCGGCAGGTCCTTTTTCTTCGTGCAAGCCGCGTGACCGGCGGTTATCAATCGGCCATGACAATCTGGTTGCTGGCGCTGCTCATCATCGCGTTCTACGCCACAACTGGTCGTGCGGCGGGGATGATTTACTCACTCGCCGCCTTTTTAGGCGCGATTATCGCCGCCTTCGCTGCCCCGATGTTGGGCGGGGTTTTTACGTGGGTGCCGGAGTTGGTCGGCCTGCCTCATCCGATTTGGAAAGCGGTCCTGCCGCCGGTGATGGCCTTTCTCGCGCTCGTCTTCTTCGTGGCGTCCATCGGCGGGGTCCTTCAGCGCAAGGTGTATCTGCATTTCAAATACCTCGACCAGAACGATGACTCGAAGTTCTTCCGCTGGGATCGGATGAACAAGAATCTCGGCCTCGTACTCGGATTCTTCACAGGGCTCATCTATCTCGTCGTGGTCAGCGTGGGCATCTGGACGGCTGGCTACGCGACGGGGCAGGTGAAATCCGAAGACACCCATGGCGGGCTGAAGTTTCTGAACCGCCTTTACGACGATGCGCAGTCAAGTGGCCTCGGCAAGCTCGCTGCGGTTTTCGGTCCCGCGCCGGTGGAGTATTACGAGACCGCCGATCTCGTGGGGCTGCTCTACAACAACCCGAACGTGTACGAGCGCCTCGTCACTTACCCGAACATGATCTCGCTCCAGCACCGCGATGACATCAAAGCGTTGACCGCCGACACGAACCTCGTCTCGTTCGTCAAAGGCAAGAGCAATATCGTTTTCATCCTGACCCATCCCGCTGTCCTCGGCCTCATTCAGAATGCCGAACTGCGTGCCGAGTACGACAAGCTCGACAAGGCCGACCTCGTCAGCTTTCTCAATACCGGCAAGTCCAAGAAGTGGGAGAATGACCCGATCGTGGGCTACTGGAAGTTGGACGCGAAGAGCACCGAGGAACAATTTTTATCGAAGCACAACCAACTCCGGCCACGCGACCGCGCGAGTTTGAGCGCTTACCTCAAGCTTGTCGCCTTCGGTCTCACGTTCAGCTTCGGCACCGACCAGCAGGCTTTCTTGGAGGGCCGACTATTGCCTCTGGGGATGAGGTTCCAGTTCGAGGCGCAGAGCCGCGTTGTGGACGGCGAAGTCGTCAAGGCCACCAACTTGGTTCTCACTTTGCCGCCTCTGCCACTAGCTGCAAACATACTCGCACTGCCTCCGCGGATGCTCGCCAAGGGCACGTGGAAAAAGGAGGGGGATAAATTCTCCGTCGAAGTGGGTCGCGCTGCCAGCACCTTCACGCCGCCCCCAATTACCAATGCGGTGTCGGGAAAGATGCCGTTGGTTGTCGCCCGCCCGCCCATCGTGCTGCCGGCCATGAAACTCGCCAGCGATCTCCAACCTGTCGGCAGTAACAAGCTGAGCGTACAGTTCGATAAGGAGACTTATATCTTCGAGCGCGTGACGGATTGACGAACTGAAGCTGAAGCGCCGTTCGCCTTCGCGCGTTTTTGAAGAGGAGAATTTACTCCGCGCCCAACGCTTCGACTTGCTGGCCGAGGAAGGCGGTGAGGCCGAGCAATCCCAGCAGTGATTCACTTTGCGGCAAGCCTGCGAGCGCATTGCGCGCCGTGGTGAGGTAGCCGCCGATCGCCGCGCGCGATTCCGCCAGCGCGTTCGCCTGCCGCAGCAGATCCGCCAGCGCCGGCTCCATTTCCGGCTTCCACGTGCGCAGCATCCCGAGCAACCGCTCGCGTTCCGCCGGAGCCAGTCGCTCACGCGCGATGAGCACCGGCAGCGTCACCTTGCCCGTGGCGAGGTCTGTGCCGAGTGATTTTCCCGCGTGCGCTTCGGTGCCGAAGATGTCGAGGCAATCATCGTAAACCTGATACGCCGTGCCGAGCGCCAAGCCATACTCGCGCAGGGCACGGCGGCCGTTTTCGTCAGCCCCCGCCAGCAAAGCGCCCAGCTCGCACGAGAGCGCGAAGAGTTCAGCCGTCTTCATCGTGACGGCTTGGAAATAATCCGCGCGCGAGATGAGGAAGTCGCCGCGTCGCATCGTCTGCAAAATCTCGCCGGTGCAAACGGTCTTCGTCGCCCCGCCCACCGCGCGGCAGATGTCCGGCGAGGGAAAGCTGGCCGCCAGCCGCACCGCCTCCGCGAAGAGGCAGTCGCCCAGCAGCACCGAGACTTCGTTGCCCCATTGCACCGCGAGCGTTGGCCGCTGCCGCCGCATCCGCGCCTCGTCCATCACGTCGTCATGCACGAGCGTGGCGAGATGGACCATCTCGATAATCACCGCCACGGTCACGTGCGCTTCGGCGAGTTTGCCGACGGCGCCGCCGCTCAGCGAAACCAGCGCGGGGCGAAGTTGTTTACCTTGGTTCGTCAGCGCATAACGCGCCATCGCAGCGATGGCGGGATCGAACTCGCGTACCTGCTCGGCGAGACGTGCAGCCACGCTTTGCAGAAACGGCTCCGCTGGCCGGACGAGGCGGCCCCAGTCGGTGACGGTGGAAAGTGCGGGGATGTTCCCCGTGGGTTGCGGTTGCAACATCGTCGTGAATCTACGTTTCGTGCGCGGCCAAGTCAAACTCCTCAAACTGCCGTGACACGCACGAGGCTCTTAGTGGCGGAAGATTGAAGCCGCCGGTCGCTCGACGAGATGGAGTAAATTGTTTTCGGCGTCCTTGAAGAAAAGCACGCGCCCGCCGCCGCCGGCTGGTTTCACCGGTTGATCGAATGTCACACCGCGCTGCTCGAGTTCCGGGCGCGCCGCCTCGATTGAGTCGCAGCGCAACGCGAGGTGACGCCAACCGTTGAGGCTGTTGTCGGTCGTTTCCTTCATCGCGAAGTCGCCCTCGTAAATTTCGATCATCAACCCGCCCGGCAACTCGAGGAAATAGGCCGGCGGCGTCTGGCCGTTTTCGAAGACGAGCTTCGCGCCGAGCACGCGGCAATACCAGTCCTTGAGCGTGGTGGGATTTTGGGCGGGCAGGCCGAGATGTTCGGCGGAGAAAAGTTCGGTGGTCATATTATTTCAAACGGTCAAAGTTTCGTGTCGCCGAGTTCGAGCAAGCGATGAAATTGTTGTTCGGTGAGCGGCGTGACGGAGAGGCGCGACTGGCGCACGAGCGGGATGTCGCGCAGAGCCGCTTCGGATTTGATGGTGTTGAGCGTGACTGGCGTGGCGAGCGGTTTCACTGGGGCGAGGTCCACACACGACCAATCGCCTTCGGTGGCCGTGGAATCGGCGTAGGCCGTCTTCGTCACTTTCGCGATGCCGACGATCTGCTTCTCGCTCACGCTGTGATAAAAGAGGACGCGATCGCCGCGCCGCATCGCGCGCAGGTTGTTTCGCGCCTGAAAATTCCGCACGCCGGTCCACGCCGTGCCGCCGTCCTTTACGAAGGTCGCCCACGCGTACGCTTCCGGTTCCGACTTCGCCAGCCAGTAATTCACGCGGAGAGAATAGCCGCCCACGCGCCGAGGCCCAAGATTCTTTGCGCGCGGTTTCATTTTCACCGTGATGAAATTCTTGGTGCTATGGCGCGCGGGTGCTTAGATTGCGGCATGGACTTGGCTGCGAACTTCGCTTCCATTCAGCAACGAATCACCGCGGCCTGCGCCCGCAGCGGACGCGCCGCCGATTCCGTGAGGCTCGTCGCCGTCACGAAGAATCATCCGCCCGACACCGTCCGCGCCGCGTTGGATTTGGGTGTGCCGTTGTTCGGCGAGAACAAGGTGCAGGAGGCGCGCGCGAAGATTCCGCTCTGTCCCACCAAGGCTCGCTGGCATTTCATCGGTCATTTGCAGAGCAACAAGTGTCGCGATGCCGTGCACCTGTTCCAGATGATCGAGAGCGTGGACAGCCTCCATCTCGCGGAGGAACTGAACAAGGCTTGCGAGAAGGCAGCGAAGACGTTGCCGATTTTGCTCGAGGTGAACGTGGCTGGTGAGGCGAGCAAGTTTGGCTATCAACCGGAGACGCTCCTCGCTGAGTTGGAGCAAATCAACGCGCTTCCACGTCTCGAGATTCACGGGTTGATGACGGTTGCTCCGTGGTCGGCGACGCCGGAGAAGGTGCGCCCCGTCTTCCGCCGACTGCGCGAACTGAAAGCGCAGTCCGAACAGATTCTCGGCGCGCCGTTGCCGGAGCTTTCGATGGGCATGAGCGGCGACTTCGAGGTGGCAATCGAGGAGGGCGCGACGCTTGTCCGCATCGGTACCGCGCTTTTCGGTCCGCGCGCTGCGGCGAACAAGGCCGCGAAGGAGCGCGTCGAGGACGATTCTTCGCTCTGACGCGGCGCACGTTTTTTGTTCACGTTGCGCCGGATTTTCTGGTTAAGTTGCGGAGATGGAACTGACCGTGGAGATGTACAAGGCGGAGATGGCGGCAGCGTTGAAGTCGTTCGACCTGCACATCGTGAGCCTCGACAAGTCGCCGGAGGAGTGCCGCACGTCGCTGGAGTCGCTCGTGGCCAAAGCAATCAAAGCTTACGAGGCGCGCACGACGGGGCTGCGCCACGGCATCGCGCTGGACAAGCAGATCACGGTGATTCTCAGCCAGTCGGAGGCCGACGCGCCGCTCTGCGGAATCTACTTCAACCTTCATTCGCCCTACCAGAAGCGGTCGACGGGCAAGACGCAAAAGACGCCGAAAGGCTGAGCGAACTGCGCGACTGCGAGGGGAAGGGGAGCGAACGCCAACGGACGGATCAATCCTCGCGAACTTCGTCACCGGCTTGGATAAGCCCAGTGTTGATGTCGGCGATGATATAGGAATCTTCGGTCTGCCGCGTGGTGGTGACTTGGCCAATCTTCAGTCCAGCGCGATATACGGTGAGCCGCAGTTCCGGCCGCGGCACCTTCTGAAGCGTGTAATCGAGCACGACGAAACCCAGGTCGACCTCCACCAGCGCGACCTTGCCCACGCCGGATTTGGCGGGAGTGACCGCGCCTTTCTTGGGCGGCGCCACGACCTCGGTTCCGTTCTTGGTGGACTTGCAGCCGACCAAGAACATCGCGCCGAGGAGAACTATGAGTGCTGAGCGAATCATTTAACGCAGCGAGATTAAGCGGCCGCGTGGCCGACGTCAACGGTCTCGGCGAGGGGCGTCCGGCGACGGCGACGTTGGCGCCGCTCTCCATAAATCTTCCGGTGAAATCCCCGTGATAGCACTGCCGGAGCGCCCGTTTGTCCCTCTGTGTACTGATTGTGAAAGAAAACGTGTTGACCGGATTGGCCGTTCTGTGACGAGATAGGAAGCCCTTTTTGCGAACTATTATCTAATGGCCAGAGTTTCACGTAAGCAAAACGGCGCGCCGCGACCCGCGGCCGCCTCGAAGTACGACGCGAACAATTCGGTCCTGTCGAAGACCTATGGCGCTTTCGCGGACCTGCGTCGCGAGTTGGCCGATTCGAAGGCCGCCGTGGCCGCCCGCACCGAGGTGCTCCGCCTCTTCGCCACCTGCGCCGATTCGCAGCGCGCGTGGCTGTTGCTGGAGGATTACTTCGAGCGGCTCTCGCTCACGCGCAAGGATTTCCCCGGCGAAGAATGGTGGCCGAAGCTGCTCGCCAAGAAATCCGACGAACGGCTGGAGGAGCTCGCCATCCAGTTCCTCCGCCACAAACATTCGCTTCCGCCCGAGCTCCAGCCGCACGCGAACCTAGATCGTTTCGCTGATTTGGAGGAGGCCGAGCGCGAGCAGGACGTCCTTTTGCAGATGGAACGCTGGATGTTCCCGCCCGCGCCGGAGCATCTCGACCAGCCGCGCGCCCAGCTCCGCGTGCTCTGCGCGCCGATGGCCGACGAGCAGCGGCTGGGTCTGCACGCGCTCTCCGTGCGTTTCCAGATTTCTCGTCCGCGCACCGGTGAAAAAATCAAGTCGCTCGCCGACGTCATCGAGCTCACCTCGCGTGCGACACACGAGAAGGAGCTGTTCCCTGCGAACGACTGGGAGTTCATCGAATGGATCGCCGAGAACCACAGCGACCACGACGAGACGCCCGACCTGCGATTGAGCGGCGGCGTCCTGATTGAATGGCTCGCTCGCTGGGGTGATCACGGCCGTCTGCACGGCACGGCCGCGACATTGCAGTTTCACGGGCAGATCGCCGAACTCGTGCCCCATTTGCAGAACGGTTCCACCGAGCTTTCCTTCACGCACCAGCTACGCCTGCCCGATGGACGGCTGCTGTCGCTGAGCGAGGCGCATTTCTTCGCCGGCCGGCCGGCGCTGGCGTTGGTGGACCACACTTTTTATCTGCTGCGCAACAGTCCGCCGGAAGCGTTGCTCGATCGTTGGCTGCAGCGGCCGCTCGCGCCGGTCGCGAAGCTCAGCCACCGCTTTCTCACGCGCCTTCGCAAATCGCATCCTGACCCGCATGTGGATTGGGATCAGCTCTGCGTCGCCCACGCCGCGTTGCCGCAGTTCGTTTTCGAATTGATCGATGACCGCGTGCAGCTCCGCCTGCTCGCTCGCAGCGAGCGCGATGGGAGCCTGTGGCACTGGGCCGGCCACGAGTGGCAGCTCGACCAGCCAGCGCACGCGCCGAATGGCAAGCCGGAGATTCTCGACGATGCGCGTCTCGAGCCGGCGGTGCAGTGGCTGCGCCGACTCGACTGGTTCACCCCCGAGGCGGGTCTTTGGGTTGGTGACGCGAACGAGAATTTCCTGAACACCCTCGCCGCCATCTGGCCGGACAAGCCCGAGGGCATCGAGTATCTCGGCAACACGGCTTTCCAACGGCTTTTCCTCGCGCCGCGCAAATTGAAGCCGAAGCTGCTCGTGCAGGGCAGCGGCATCGATTGGCTCTCCGTTTCCACCGAGTGGGAGCAGGAAGGGTTGCAGCTAACAAAGGCGGACCTCGAGCGCCTCGCCATGGCCACCACGCGCTTCGTGAAACTGCCGGACGGCGGTTGGGTGGAGCTGGACGTGGACGCTGTGCACTCGGCGCAGGAGATGATGGCGGACATCGGACTCGAGGGCCTCACCGCCGAGGCTCAGCGCGTGCCGCTCGAGCAGGCGGCGCATCTGAACGATGCCGACCTGACTCTTTTCGGCGACACGATTCTCGCCGAGCAACTCCGCAGTCGCATCACGCACTTCGAGGGAATCCCCATCACCAAGCTGCCCAAGCAGCTCGATGCCGAGCTGCGGCCGTATCAGAAAGAGGGTTTCGATTTCCTCTGCCATCTCACTTCGCTCGGGCTCGGTGGAGTTCTCGCGGACGACATGGGCCTCGGCAAAACGCTGCAAACGCTGACGTGGCTATCGTGGTTGCGCGAACAGCATCCGGACGATCCGAAGCCGTCGCTCGTCATTTGTCCCGCGTCGGTGCTGCATAACTGGCTGCGCGAGGCGGAGAAGTTCACGCCCGGCTGTAAAGTGCTCGTGCTCGAAAGCGGCGCGGCGCGACACAATCTGCGAAAGCAAATCCCGCAGTACGACATCATCGTCACGAATTACGCGCTGCTCCGGCGCGACCTCGAGGAACTCCAGAAGTTCGCTTTCCGCGCCGTCATTCTCGACGAGGCGCAGTTCATCAAGAACCCTGGCGCGCAAGTCACCACCGCCGTGAAGCAGATTCATTCCGAGCAACGCCTCGCGCTCACCGGCACACCGATCGAGAACCGCCTCACCGATCTTTGGAGCATCGTGGATTTCGTTCAGCCCGGCTATCTCGGATCCGCCGCTCATTTCCACGACGTGTACGAACCGCAGGGCGAGACCGAGGAAGCCATCGGAGCCCGCCGCATCGCCCGCCGCCGACTTTCTTCGCGACTGCGTCCCCTGCTGTTGCGCCGGCTCAAACAGCAGGTTGCAAAAGATTTGCCCGAACGAATCGAGCAGCGCCTCGACTGCGAGTTGGGCGAAGCGCAGCGCAAACTTTACCTCGCCGAATTGCGCCGCAGCCGCGATCAAGTGATGCAGACCGTCGCCGAGAAAGGCGTTGGCCAAAGCAAAATGCAGGTGCTCGCCGCGCTCACGCGGTTGCGCCAGATTTGCTGCCACCCGCGCCTCGTCGGCAGCGACGCCGTCTCCGGCAAGACCGAGACGCTTATGGAATTGCTCGTCCCGCTCATCGAGAGCGGCGAGAAGATTCTCGTCTTCAGCCAGTTCGTCCAGATGCTGAAAATCATCGAGACCGTCTGCCACACGCGCCAGATTTCCACGCACATGCTGACGGGCGAAACCAAGCAGCGGCAGGACGTGGTGAATGCTTTCCAAGAGGATAGCAACGCCGGCGTCTTCCTGCTCAGCCTGCGCGCCGCCGGCACGGGTCTGAATCTTACCACCGCCAGTTACGTGATCTTGTATGACCCGTGGTGGAATCCGGCCGTCGAGGCGCAGGCCATCGACCGCTCGCATCGCATCGGCCAGACGCGCACGGTGAACGCCTATCGACTCATTGCACCCGGCACGGTCGAGGAAAAGATTTGGGAACTCCAGCAGCGCAAATCGCAGACCATCGCCGACGTGCTCGGCGAGGAAGGCTTCGCCCGCAGCCTTTCCAAAACGGACCTCGAGTTCCTGTTCGCCGAGGATTGATGATGAACAAGCCCGTTCTCGGCCGCGGCCTCGGCAACTTGATGGAAGGCAGCAAAGTCGTCGGCCAAACCGACCCCGCTGCTGCGTCGCCGACCGAATTCAGTCACGGCCTCGGCAACTTTCTCCGGCGCGATACCGTATCGAACGGCGATGCATCTGCTGATTCTGCGCACTCGCTTTCACCCGTGGCCCGCGGCCGGTTACGTTGGTCGTTGCTTGCCGCAGATGCGTTGCTGGCCGTGCTGGTCGTGTGGTTGCTTTGGGCGAAACCCATCGCGCTTGGCTGGGTTGGTACAGTGCTCTGCCTCGCGGCGGTCGCGCTTGGCGCGTGGTTGGCGTGGCTGGCTTTTTCGTTTTCAAACGAAGACTCCGGAAGTTAATCGGGGCGGAGCCCTCTGTTGATCCGCCGCCGTCGTATGGGCGGAAATATTCCCTCTTCTATCTCTCGTAGGGCCGCCAAACTTGACACTGCCGGAGCCTTGGCACACGTTCTCCTCACACCTTATGACGCGTCCGATTTCCCACTCACTCCTCCTCGGCATTATCGTTGCCCTCGTTTGCCCCAATAGCGCACGGACGCAACCGGTGCGACCACCAGCCAAGGCCGTTGGTGGAAAGGCCGTGGAGGCATCTGCAAACGCGGTTATCGGAAAGGTGGCGATTCAAGCCAAACTCGATTCCATCCTGATACCTGAACTGGGTGTGCTTGAGGGTTTTTCGTTGAGCGAAGTCGTGGATTTGCTGGCCAAGCTGGCGGCGCGGGCTGATCCAGATGCGGCTCACATTAATTTTCTGTTCGCCGCGCCCAAGTTAACGCCGGTACCAGCGTCGGTGGAGTTCGTCCCCCATATTGATCCCAATACAGGTCTGCCGATTCCTGGGCGGCTGGTCCCCGGGACCGTTCCATCGGTCGTGGATCCAAAGACTGGCCGGCCACTCGTTAAAACCTTGGAACCCATTTTGTGGGGACCTAGTACGGCGAAAATAAGCGGGGTCGTACACCCATTGCGCGGAATCACGCTTGGCCAAGCGCTAAAAATAATAGTTCGTACCGCGGATATTCCCACGAAGTTTACCGTCGAAGATTACGGCGTGGTGATTGAGGCGGACGTCGCTCAGTCGAATGTTCCTGAACTGGAGAAATTACAAAAGCGGCTCGACCGTCTCGAAATGGAGAATGAGATTATACGCAAGCTGCTGGCGGAGCGGTTGAGTTTGCCTGTGCGCAAGCCGTGAGGTTTCGTGAAGCGTCGAAGTGAGAGAAGTTGGTTGACCGACATGGATTCGAACCATGACAAAGGCCTCCAAAGGGCCTTGTGCTACCATTACACCATCGGTCAGTGCGGGGGTAAGCTAGCTTTCCCCTGCGTCTCCAGCAAAGAGATTTTTGCCGCGACTCTCTGACCCCCCTGTTATCCTGCCACGGTGACGACGTCCGCCCAGTATCAACTCGTTCGGTTGGCCAATGGGGTTCACAGCCTCCATTCGGTGGCTGAGCGCGAGACGTTCCATCCGGTCATCGGCCCTGCTGCGGAGGCGGAGGCGCTCTATGTGCGGCAACTTCGTTTGCGCGAACGGCTCGCCGAACACGCGGGCGAGTTCGTCATTTGGGATGTCGGCCTCGGCGCGGCGGCGAACGCGTTGACGGCCCTGCGCGCCACACGCGAGCTGGATTGTTCGCTGCGGCTGATCAGCTTCGATCACACGAACGAGCCGTTGCGGTTTGCTCTCGATCACGCCGAAGCGCTTGGCTATTTGCTGGGTTACGAAGCGCCGGCGCGCGAATTGGTCGAACGCGGACGAATCGCCTTCGCCAACGGCGCGCAGCGAACCGAGTGGGAACTGCGACTGGGCGATTTCCCCGCGCTCCTCGCCGGCGCTGTCGCCGAGACGTTGCCGAAACCGCACGCCATCTTCTTCGATCCGTTTTCGCCGGCGAAAAATCCGGCGATGTGGTCGCTGCCGCTTTTCACACGGTTGTTTCAACTGCTCTCGCCCGAACGGCCGTGCGCGCTGCCGACCTACTCGCGCAGCACCCTGCTGCGTGTGACGCTTTTGCTCGCGGGATTCCACGTCGGCGCCGGCCACGCGACTGGCGAGAAGGAGGAGACGACCCTCGCTGCGAACACGCCCTCTCTGATTGAAGAGCCGCTCGGCCGACGCTGGCTGGAGCGCGCGCAGCGTTCGCACAGCGCCGAGCCGTTGGATGGATTGTCTTACCGGCAGGCGCCGTTGTCGCCGGCGTCGTGGGAACAATTGCAGCAGCACCCCCAGTTCCGGTAGTTTCTCGAAGTGAATCCCTGTTCACAATTCGACGGACTGCTGCGCGGTCCGGAGCCGATTCTCGCGCTGGCTCCGATGCAGGATGTGACCGACCTGCCGTTCTGGCGGTTGATGGCTGCGTACGGCGGCGCGGATCTGTATTACACCGAGTATTTCCGCGTCCACGCCACGTCGCATCTCGAGCCGTGGATTTTGGAATCCATCACGCAGAATCCCACCGGCCGCCCCGCCATCGCGCAGATGATCGGCAACGACATCCCCGCGCTCGTCCGCACGGCGAAGGAATTGCAGCAGCACCCTATCGCCGCAGTGGATTTGAATCTCGGCTGCCCCGCGCCGGTGGTTTATCGCAAGTGTGCGGGCGGCGGATTGCTGCGTGAGCCGAAGCGCGTGGACGCCATTCTCGGTGCGCTGCGGGATGCCGTGTCCGCGCCGGTGAGGTTCACCGTGAAGACGCGACTTGGTTTCGCTGACACGCAGGTGTTCGCCGAGCTTCTCCCCATCTTTGCGAAGCACTCGGTTGACCTCGTCACCGTCCATGGCCGCACCGTCGCCGAGATGTATCGGAGCGAGGTGCATTACGATTTCATCGGGCGCGCGGTGCTGGCGTTGCCGTGTCCGGTGCTGGCGAATGGCAATGTTCATTCCGCGGTGAAGGCGGAGGAAGTGCTGCGGTTCACCGGAGCGAAAGGTTTGATGATCGGTCGTGGCGCGATCCGCAACCCGTGGCTCTTCCAGCAGATTCGCCAGCAACGGCGGGGCGAAACGCCCTTTGTGCCGATGGGCCGCGATGTGCTCGACTACGTGCGCCAACTTTACGAGGCGACTTCTCCGACCGCCGTGCGCGAGTTGTCGCAGGTGCAGAAGATGAAGAAGTACATGAACTTCATCGGCCTCGGCGTGGAACCGACCGGCCAGTTCCTCCACGACATCCGGCGCGTGACGACGCGTGACGACTTCTTCCGCGTCTGCGAGAATTTTCTCGATCACGACCGACCGACGCCGCTCGAGCCGTTTCCAATCGTGTTGAAAGAGACCGACGTGTTGATGGGCGAGCATCGGTGAATCCGTCGTTCGCTCGCGTTTTCAAAGGAAAACGCTTGTCGTAAGCTCGTGTTGAAGGTAGCCAAGGGGTGTCGCCGTCCAAATCACCCTTATGAAAATCAACCAGACACTGAATCGTCGCCAATTCCTCCACCGCTCGCTGCTCGCCTCGGCACTCACCGCCGCCAGCGCGCCGGCTTTCCTGCGCGGACAGAACCTCAACAGCAAGGTGGACGTCGTCGTCGTCGGCGCGGGCGGCAAAGGCTCGAGCGACACCGACGAATGCGCCAAGGCCGGCGCGAACATCGTCGCGCTCTGCGACGTCGATGCTAATACGCTCAAGAGCCGCCTCGCGAAATACCCCACCGCGAAAGGCTTCAGCGACTACCGCAAGCTTTACGAAGAGATGGGCAAGAGCTTCGACGCTGTCATCGTCTCCACACCCGACCACGTCCACGCCCCCGCCGCGAGTCTCGCGATGAAGATGGGCAAGCACGCCTTCGTGCAAAAGCCGCTCACGCACTCCGTGGCTGAGGCGCGCCATCTGCGCCTGCTCGCGGTCGAGAAGAAGGTCGTCACGCAGATGGGCAATCAAGGCAGCGCCGGCGACGGATTGCGTCGCGCGGTGGAAGTCATTCAAGCCGGCATCATCGGCAAGCCGACCGAGTTGCACGTCTGGAGCAACCGCCCCATCTGGCCGCAGGGCATTGACCGTCCGATGGGCGCGATGCCCGTGCCGGAGAGTTTGGACTGGGACCTCTGGCTCGGACCCGCGCCGATGCGTCCCTACAACAAAGGCTATCATCCGTTCGGCTGGCGCGGTTGGAAGGACTTCGGCACTGGCGCTCTCGGCGACATGGCTTGCCACACGGTCAACATGCCGTTCCGCGCGCTCAAGCTCGGTTATCCGACGGTCATCGAGGCCGAGGCGGTTTCCGATAACCACGCCGAGACTTACGCGAAGTCCTCGCGCATCCGCTTCGAGTTCCCTGAGCGCGACGGTCTGCCCCCGCTGAAGTTCTGGTGGTATGATGGCAAGCCCAACGACGCGGACGTGAAGGCATTCCGTCCGCACGACGACATTGTGAGCGACATCATCGCTCTCTCTGCTGGACAGAAGGACAAGAATGGCAACCCGAAGCCCGCCACGTTGCCCTCCAGCGGCTGCCTCGTCGTCGGCACCAAAGGCCGACTCTACTCGGCGGACGACTACGGCTCCTCGTTCTACATGCGCCTCAACGATGAGAAGGCCATGAAGTCCCAAAAGGAACACGGCGCGGTCGCGGCGATTCCCGAGAAGTTCACCAAGTGCGTCGGCGGCCACTACAAGGAATGGGTGGACGCCTGCAAAGGCGGAGCGACTCCTTACTCGAACTTCGCCATCTCGGCCTACCTCACGGAGATCATCCTGCTCGGCTGCATCGCCGTCCGCGTGGGCACCGGCAAGAAGCTCGACTGGGACGGCCCGAACATGAAGGCGAAGAACATGGACGTGGCGCGACTCGTGAAGCGCGACTATCGCCCTGGTTGGACGCTCTGATTCGGAAAACTCGGCGCAGCGCGGACAATCCTCTCAATTACGAAGGGCGGCTGGAATACCAGCCGCCCTTTTTGTTTTCGGTGAAACAGAGGCTTCGCTCGTGCCTCTTGTTTACTTTTTGGAGGACTTTGGCTGCGCGCTGCTGCCAGACTCGATGTAGCCGAGCAGGTCGAGAATTTGTTCCTTCGAGAAAATGTTCAGCAACCCCGCCGGCATCAGCGACACAGTCGAGGAACGGCGGCTTTTGATTTCGCTCTTCTTCAACTTCTGTACCGCGTTGGGGCCGGTCTGCACCGTCACCGTCGTCGCGTCCTCAAGCAGGATCAGGCCCGAGATGCTCAGCTCATCGCCCAACTCGAAGCTGTGGTTGCGATAGCGTTCCTCGATGTTCTTTGACGGATCGAGAATCTGCTCAAACACGGCTTTGCGGTCGCCTTTGTATTTCGCGAGCACGCCGGCGAGGTTCGGTCCGAACTCCGCGCCCTCTTTGCCGAGTTGATGGCACGTGGCGCAGTTCGCCGTGAAAAGTTCTTTGCTCTTGGTGGCGTTGCGAACGCTGAGCGACTTCGACAAATCGGCGGCGAAGTCCGCGAGTTTCCATTCCGTGATGGTCGGCTCCGGCACTTCGGGCGCAGCCGTGGCGAGATACTGTTCCAAATCCGGCACCACGAGCAGCGTGCCGCGCATGCGCAGCGCGTGGCCGGGATAGGAACAGATGTATGGATACTTGTCGGGCTTGGCCGGGGCGATGAAACGCAACCGTACGATGTCGCCGGAGTTCAACATTTTCGTCGCCTGCAGCACCTTCGGCGAGACGGGCACATGCACCCGGCCCTGCGCGTCGGGTGTCGGCTGCATCTTTTCCGCCGCGGCGCCGATCTCTTCCACCGCGTCCGGCGCGACGAGGACCCAGTTGTGTTGCATCGCATCGGTGTTTTCAAAAATCAATTCGATCGGCTTACCGGCTTCGACCACGAACAGCGTTTTGTCGAAGAACATCTGCTCGTACACGGTGCGCAGGCGCAGCACGTTCACGCCGAGCGCGGCGAACGATTTGCGCACGGCCATACCGTTTTCCTTCGGCAGACGCGTGGCGAGATTTTGAGCGAGCTGGCGAAGGTCGAGAAAATCATTCTGCGTGCGCTGCGCTTCCGGAGTCTTTTTCGCCGCGGCGAGCAGGGCGTCGGCAATCGGCTGCAGCTCTCCGGCAGGCCACGCGTCTTTCGGGATGGATGCGAGCGCGCGGGCGCAAGCGGGCGCTTCCGTGCCGGCTTTGAGCAACGTCGTAATCTTCGGGAAGAACGCGGCACGTTTCGTCGCGTCGGGCACGAGTGGTAGAGCATTGAGCAGAACGTTGACCGCGCCGGGTTTGTTTTGTGCGAAGGTCCAGACGATGTCTGCGGGTTGGATGACGGCGAGCGCGGCGAAAGCGGCTTGGCGCGCGGAGTCTGGGCCGTCGCCACCAGCGAGTGATTCGATGGAGGGCTGATTTTTCTTCAGTGTTTCAGATTTTTGAGCAACGAGCAGGGCGGCGAGTTCGGGCAACACGCCGGGGCTTTTCTCGGGGTCGAGTCGACCGAGTGCGGCGAGGATTTCGGTCGGTTCATCGGTCTTGCGAATCTTCGCCAGCGCGGCGACCGCTTCGACGCGGAACTTGGCGGGCATCTTGGCGCGCGAGAGGATGGCGTCGTACACGGGCGCGAACTTCGGATGCGACGGTTCGCGGTCCACGAGCAGGAGCTGTTCGTTGGAGAGGCGGCCGATCTGGAACTTCACGATCGCGGGGCTTTTATCGAGGAAGACAATCGGCTTCTCGACTTTGGTGACGGTCTTCTCGCCGTGGCCTTCGTGGTGTTGAGCGGAAAGATTTGTGGCAGCGGCAACAGTGACGAGTGCAGTGGCCAAACAAAAAACGGAACGCAAATTCATCGGGCGCATTGTAGTTGGATGAGGTGGAAAGAAAAGTGGCGTTTGATTGGATACGGTCAGCGCACGAAAAAGGGCCGGCTTGCGCCGGCCCTTCGTGAATCATTTCGCGACGCGTCTCACTTGAAACGGCTGAGCTGCTTCATCGTCTCGTCGAGGCAGTACTTGATGTAGTAGTCGGGCTTGTCGGGGTTCGGCTCTTTCTCGAGCGCTTCGAGGGCGACCTCGGCGGCTTTGCTCGTGCGGAAGAAGGAGCAGGCGCGGATAGCCTCGAGGCGGACGCGCGAGTGGTCGTCCTTCGCCTGCGCGGAGAGCAGCGTGAGCGGATCTTTCACGCGGTCGCGCCAGTAGCAGAGGACGCGTGTGGCGGCGGCGCGGGCGCGGTGATCGGGCGAGCGGAGCATCTGCTTGAGGAACGCTTCGTCCACGACGTTGTGCCATTGATGAACCCAGAGTGCTTCGGTGAGGTGGTGCTGGTATTCCTTGTCCGTTTTGTCGAGGTCGGCGACCCATTTCTTAGTCGCGGCGATGACCTTGGCGGAGTCGTGCTTGCTCAGCTCAATCTTCGCGCGGATGCGGACGTTGCCCTCGGGCGTCGTGAGCGCCGCGAGCAGGTTCTCAATCGTCTCGCCGTCAATCTTCACCGGCTTGAGCAACGGGCGGCCCTCGGCGGTGATGCGGTAGATGCGGCCGTGCTGCTTGTCGCGGTTGGGGTCGCGGATGTGGTGCTGCATGTGGCCGATGAGTTCCTTGGCCCAGTCCAAGAAGTAAATCGAGCCGTCCGGCGCGACGTCGGCGGCGGCGGGGCGGAAGTTCGGGATCATGTTGTTGTCGCCCTTCACGAGGTCTTCGAGGGTCTCGCCTTTCAGACCGGCGCCGTCCTCGGACATCTTCACGCGGAAGATGCCTTGGAAGCCGATGACGTTCAGGTTGAGGAAATTTTCCTGAAACTCGGCGGGGAAATGGCGACTGGACATCATGGCCGTGCCGGGGCAGGGGCGCGACGGTCGGTTCCAGAATTGCTTCATCCCACCGTGCTTGGCCGGGGCATCAATCATTCCGCTGAAGGCGGGGCCGAAGTAGTTCGCGTTGCCGGTGGCGTCGGTGATGATGTCGTTGCCCCAGCGGTCGAACACCTTGCCGTGCGGGTTGGCGAAACCGTACGGGACGTAGCGCTCGAGCTTGGAGGTGAGCGGCTCCCAACGATAGATGCAGCCGTCGCTGTTGCGGATGGGGCCGGCAGCGGTCTCGATCTGCGTGCGGTGGAAAACACCGTCGCTCAAGTAGGTCGCGCCGCCCGGTTCATACGCCATCGCGTTCGCGGTGTGGTGCGAGTCAGCGGAGTCGAGGCCCATCACCATGCGCTCTTTCCAGTCGGCCTTGCCGTCGCCGTCCGTGTCGCGCACGAACCACACATCCGGCGCCTGCACCACGATCACGCCGTCCTTGTAGAACTGGAAACCGGTCGGGCAATTCAGCCCGTCGAGGAACGTCGTGCACTTGTCCGCTTTGCCGTCGCCATTCGTGTCTTCGATGATGAGCAGCTTGTCGAAGACCTTGTCGGTCGGGCGCAGTTCGGGATAGCTCGGCCACGCGGCAACCCAGAGGCGGCCCTTCGTATCGAACCCCATCTGCACAGGGCTGACGAGCTCGGGGAACTGCTTCTCATCGGCGAACAGCGTCACTTTGAGACCCTTCGGCACGGTGATGTGCTTGATGGTTTCCTCGCCGCTAAGGAACGGCTTCACTTCCCTGTTCGATTCCAGCAACGACACCGGCGGCAGGTTCGAGTCGTCCACTTTCACTTCGCCCCCTTTGGCGACCGCCCAGACACGCTTGTCGCGGTTGGCGGACATCACGTCGCGCTGCGACATCTCCTGCTGCATCACGTCGTAGTTCGTGATCTTCGCTGCGCCTTTTTCTTTGCTGACGGGGAAGGAGAGCTTCGAGCGGCCGCCGTACACGTTGTAACCGTCCACGGTGCGATAGCGGCGGTGCCATTCCAAATTCTTGTCGAGCACGGCGGTGCGGAGTTTCTCGAGGTTGCCGGCGGGCGCCGTGTCGCTGAAGAGCGCGCGGAAAATCTGCGGCGCGAGTGCTTTGTCGCCCGCCTCGGTGAGGTGGATGGCGTTGAAAGTGAGCACCTGCTTTTGCTTGGCAGCCTGCGAGTAGAGCTCGAGCGAAGGGTAATAGAGATCCACGAAGGGGACGCTATTCGCCTTGGCCATTTCGGCGATGGCGGCGGCGTATTTCTGGAGATTTGCGTTGAGCGGCTCGGCCTTCGGCCAGTTCGAGTCGTTGCTCGGCTCGACGGCGATCGGCGAGAAGAGCACGAGGCGCGGGTTGCCTTTGCCGCTGTAGTTCTGCGCGCGCGTGTGCTTGATGAACGCGGCGAGGTCGGTCTTGAACTTGTCGAGACCGGCGTCGCCGGCGAACGCTTCATTGAATCCGAAGAACGCCAGAACGACATCCGCTTGCACCTTCGTGAGCCACTGGTCGGAGGTGCCGAAGTTGTCCGAGCGCATCCGCACCTTGGCGTCCGGCTTGTCGGTGAAGCCGGCCACCTCATCGCCCGAGGCGGCGAGGTTGCGGAAGACGAGGTCGTGCTTCGGGAACTTGGCGAGCGTGAGCGTCTCGAACCAGCCGTGATGCTGCATGCGGTCGGCGAGAGCGTTGCCGATGACGGCGACGTGGTCGCCGGGCTTCAATTCAAGGGCCGGCGCGGCGGTGAGGGTGAATGCCGCGATGCAAAGCAGGGCGGCGACGAGGAGGCTACGGATTTTCATATCAACTTATCAGTTTCTTTCGATCAACGAACGTGGCTTGGACGATGCGAGGGGCGAATTATTGAAGGGAAATTCTGCGCGTAGCAAGCGTTGACTTGCGCGCTTCACACCCGCGTCAATTGCCCGTTCCGATTCACGCGGTAACGGTCGCCACGCCGAGCGGGTCTTTCACCGGCGCCATCAGTGCCTGCGCCGCGGTTCAAAGCTGATCGGAGGCGACGACCTTCATCACTTCTTCGAGTGTGGTCTGCCCAGCGATGGCTTTGGCGAGGCCGATGTCGAACAGCGTCTTCATCCCATTCTGGACGGCGAGGGCTTGGATGGCGCGGGTGGGGCGTTTCGAAATCACGGCCTCGCGGATTTCTTCCGTCACGGAGAGCAGTTCGGTGAGAGCGGTTCGGCCCGTGTAACCGGTGTGGTGACACTGATCGCAGCCGGCGCCGTGGCAGAACGTGGTCGTTTCCACAATGTCTTCGGGCACCATCCGCATCGCGAGCGGATCGGGCGAGTATTGCTCGAGGCAATGCTGGCAATTGCCGCGCACGAGGCGCACGCCGAGCACGGCGATGATGCTGGAGGCGAGCAGAAACGGCTCGATCTCCATGTTGATGAGGCGGGCGAAGACGCCGCCGGTGGAGCCGGAGTGGATGGTGCTGATGACGAGGTGGCCGGTCATGCCGGCTTGCACGGCAATTTGCGCGGTGTCCACGTCGCGGATCTCACCAATCATGATCACCTGCGGGTCCTGTCGCATTAGCGAACGGAGAGCGATGGGATAGGTGAACTCCATCGCTGGATTGAGCTGCGCTTGGTTCACCATCTGCAAGTTCACCTCCACTGGATCCTCGACGGAAGAGATGCTCATCGTCGGCCCGTGTTTTTCAAGGAGGTAAGAAATGGATGCGTAAATCGCGGTCGTCTTGCCGGACCCAGTCGGGCCCGTGAGCAGAATTAGGCCGCCCGGCTTGTTCAGAATGCCTTGGTAGATAGTGAAGGTCTCTTCATCGAGACCGAGTGCGCGCAAATCGTACGACCGTGTTTTTGAACTGAAGAGACGCAGAACCACCTTCTCGCCGAGCACGGTCGGGAAGATGGAGACGCGCATCTCCGCGCCACCGAACTCGGCGTCGAGCGTCGCTTTACCGTCCTGCGGCACGCCGTGCAAATGGCTGGCGAGGTTCGCCATCACTTTGAAACGGCCCACGATGCGGTCGCGGAACTCGAGCGGGAGATACGCTAATTCCTGCAGCACGCCGTTCACTCGCACTCGCACGCCGATGCGCTCGGCCCACGGCTCGATGTGCACATCGCTCGCGCCCATGTCCACGGCGTCGAGGATGATGCTATTGACCAGTGTGGCGGTCTCGATGGGGTTCGAGGGGGATTCCGACTGCAGACATTGTTCGGTTCTTAGGCTCACGCGATATGGGGTTGAACTGCTTTCCTACAACTAAGCGGAAGCCCTGTGAGTGTCAGCAACTATCTCACGTCGCGCACATCGAAACCGTGTGTGAAAAAGTTGCTGCCGCGCCGTTTCGCCTCTGGTATCGTTCCGCCGATGAACGCGCAACCCGCACCATCTTCGCAGCCCCCGCCTTCGCCCGCGGGCCGTTTCGCGCGCTTCACGAGCTGGCTTTTCCGCTGGCAGACGTTCAAGTGGGTTCTCTTCTGCGCGATGCCGTGCATGCTGATGCTGTTGCTGCTGCTCGTCTGGTTCGAGGGCTGGCGCGGCCGCCGTGCGTGGGAGGAGTTCCGCACCGGATGGGAGGCCAAAGGCGAGAAGTTCGACTGGCGCGCGCTCGTGCCGCCGCCGGTGCCGGATGAGGAGAACTTCGGGAAGACGCCTTTGCTCGCTGGGCTCTTTAACCAGAAATGGGATCCGCAATCGAAGCAAGTGAAGATGGACGCGGCCGCGCAGAAACGAGCCGACGCCGCTTTCCCCAAGTGGAGCGTGCGCAACACCGGCGGTTGGCGTTTCGGCGTTTCGACCGATCTCGACCCCATTCTCAAGGCGCATCTCGATGCGGAGAAAATCACCAACGCGCCTGCAGGTCCGCCGGCGCCGCTGCTTCTCGCGGCGCTCGAGCGTTATCGGCCCGGGCTCGACGAGTTGACTGCCGCCAGCAAGCTGCCGCACGCGCGCTACGATATTCGTTACGAGCACGGCGCTGCCACGCTGCTGCCGCATCTCGGTGTGTTGCGCTCGGCTGCGCGCACCTTCCATTACCGCGCCGCGGCCCATCTCGCATTGGGCCAGACGGATGCCGCGCTCGCTGATGTGAAGATGCAGTTTTACATCGCGCGAACGCTGCGCTCGGAGCCGCTGCTCATCTCACAACTCGTCCACATCGCCCTGCTCGAGTTGGCGATGCAGGACGTGTGGGACGGTCTCGTCATGCGGCGCTGGTCGGATGCCCATCTACAAGAGCTGCAGCGTGAGTTGGCGCACGAGGACATGCTGGCGAGCTTCGACTTTGCGATACGCGGCGAACGCGACATCTTCTCCAACGTCTTCTTCGACGCCATCCTCGCTGGTGATCGTGAGCAGTTGCGGATGCTATTCGATTCGGGGGAATCGAACGATGTTTCGGCGGTCGGCATGCGGTTTATGCCGAAGGGTTGGATTTATCAAAATAAACTCGCGGTGAACCAGATGTTCTTGGAAACCACCCGCCCGATGGTGGACGTCAAAGCGCGGCGTGTCTTTCCGGCGAAAGTCGCGGCGTCGGACGCGCGTCTGAAGACGATGCGCACCACGCCCTACAACATCTTTTGCAAACTGCTGTTCCCCGCTTTCAGCCGTTCGGCGCAGCGTTTCGCCACCATGCAGACGGCCGTGGATCAAGCGTTCCTCGCGTGCGCGCTCGAGCGGCATCGCCTCGCAAAAGGCCAACTGCCCGAGAAGATCGATGCGCTCGTGCCGGGCTTCATTGCGCAACTGCCGCGCGACGTCGTGAATGGACAGCCAATCCATTATCGGCGTGAGGCTGATGATCGTTTTGTTCTTTGGTCAGTGGGCTGGGATGGCAAAGACGACAACGGCACAATCGCCACGAAAGGTGGGACCAGCGTTGACTACGACAAGGGCGATTGGACGTGGCCCGCGCCCGTCAAACCCACCAAGAAGTGACGCGCGATGAGCGTGCGCCGAGGCTGTTCACGAAACGAATTTGCCGCTCTTGAGCGGGCGAATGTTGCGGACATGTGACATTTGTGGCGTGTGGGCAATTTCCGCGTGACAAGCCTGTGGCGCTGCGGCAAAACACGGCCAGCTTAACGAACCCAATTATGTTCTCACTCCAACAACTGTTCGGCAAAGGTGACAAGTTCTACGATTTGCTCGAGGCGAGCGCGGAAGAGGCGCAGCACAGCGTGACGGTCCTCGGCAAAATCCTGAAGCAGCCGGCGGAGACGACTTCGCTCGAGGATTTCGCGCTCGTCCGCCGCAAGGAGAAGCGCATCAGCGAGGAAATCAGCGAGCGGTTGGTGGACACGTTCGTCACCGGCCTCGAGCGCGAAGATATCGAGGCGCTTTCCAACGCGCTCTACCGCATCCCGAAGACGGTGGAGAAGTTCGCTGAGCGCTACAAGATTTCCGCCGGCCAACTCAAAGGCGTGAGTTTCAGCCGGCAAGCCGACTTGATTGAGAAGTCCAGCGCGACGTTGGTCGAGATGGTGAAGCTGCTCCGGAAAATGCCGCCGCTCGATCAGGTGAAAGAGCTGAACGACAAGCTGCAGTACTTTGAAGGCGAAGCCGACAAGGTGGTGCTCGAGTTGCTCGCTGAATTATACAGCGGCAAGCACGACGCGCTGCGCGTGATCATCCTGCGTGATCTGTATGATCTGCTGGAGAAGGTGACCGATCGTTGCCGCGATGCTGGCAATGTCATCAGTCACATCGTGATGAAAAACTCCTGACCCCCCGCGCTGCATGGGATTCGAGCTGATTCTCCTCGTGGTGTTGGTGGCGTTGGTGTTCGAGTTCATCAACGGCTTTCACGACACCGCCAACTCCATCGCGACGGTCGTTGCGACGAAGGTCTTGTCGCCGCGGCAAGCCATCGCGCTCGCGGCCATCACCAACCTCCTCGGCGCGCTTTGGGGCACGGCGGTCGCGAAGACCATTTCATCCGGCCTCGTCGATACCAAAGTCGTCACGCAGGAAGTGATTGGCATCGCGCTTTTCGCCGGCATCGTCTGGAACCTCCTCACATGGTACTGGGGCCTCCCCTCGAGCTCCACGCACGCGATGGTGGGAGGGTTGACCGGCGCGGCGCTCGCCGCCAGCCACGACAACTGGTCCGTCATCATCTGGTCCAAGCCCGCCGCTGACCATTGGTGGAAAGGTGGGGGGATGCTCTGGAAGATCGTCGTGCCGATGTTCACCTCGCCGGTGCTCGGCTTGCTGCTCGGTTTCCTCATCATGGGCGCGCTTTATTTTCTGCTCCGAAACTGGAGGCCGCACTGGGTGAACAGCGTCTTCGGCCGGATGCAGATCGTTAGTTCCGCCGCGATGGGTTTCATGCACGGCTCGAACGACGCGCAGAAAACGATGGGCATCATCGCCCTCGCGCTCGTGGCCGGCACGACTGCGGGAGCATTCGACAATGCGCCGGAGTGGATGGGTTTCCTGAAAACCACCATACCGGAGGGATCAAAGGGCCCGGAGATCGCCCTGTGGATCAAAGTTGTTTGCGCCATTATCATGTGCGCGGGCACGGCCGTCGGCGGTTGGCGCATCATCAAGACGCTCGGCCACAAGATGGTGAAGCTGCATCCCGTGCACGGGTTCGCCGCCGAGACCGCTTCGGCCACGATGATCCTTATCGCCACCAAGCTCGGCATTCCGGTCTCCACCACCCACAACATCACCGCCGCCGTCATGGGCGTCGGCGCTTCCAAACGTCTCAACGCCGTCAAATGGAGCGTTGTGGAACGCATCGTCTGGGCGTGGATACTCACCATCCCCGTCTCCGGCGGGCTCGCCTATCTGCTCGTGCGCGCGCTTCAGGTGGTTGACGTGATAAAGTGAATGGCCGCGGCGTCACTGGAACGTTGCTTGTTCGCGGCTGGCGGTTTGATAGCGTAACATCCGTTACGAATGAAACGTCACGCGGCTGAATTCATCGGGACCTTCGCCCTCGTCTTCGTGGGAACCGGCGCCATCGTGGTCAACAGCGGCTTCCCCGGCACGATCACGCACGTTGGCATAGCGCTCACGTTCGGGTTGATTGTGCTGGCGATGATTTACGCCGTCGGCGACGTCTCCGGCGCGCATCTCAACCCTGCCGTCACGCTCGGCTTTTGCGCCGCGCGCCGCATGCCGTGGGCCGATGCGCTGCCGTATATCGC
>CAMASG010000010.1 GCA_945860945.1 Akkermansia muciniphila | reverse complement strand
TTGCCGGTGCCGAACAGGCTCACGCCGTTGAACGTCTTGGCGGCAGACGATTTGATGAACGACTTGAGTTCCTGGAACTCCCTGTCGTAGTTCGCCACGTCCGAAGCCACCTTGGTCTGATCGGTCGCGAGGGTCGCCAGTTCGCTCATACGGCGAAGGGCCGTATCAACGGACTTGAGAAAGCCATCCTGCGTCTGCGAGAAGGAGGTGGCGTTGCCGACGTTCGTGCGGGCGGCGCCGATACGGGCGAGTTCCGCCTTGAACTTGGTGCTGACGGCGAGACCTGCAGCGTCATCTTCCGGCGACACGATACGGGAGCCGGAGGAGAGACGAGCGAGGGACTTGGAGAGGGCTTTGTTGGAGTCGGCGAGGACTCGGGCCGAATTGATGGCCGAGGGATTGGAGTTGATGATCATAAGACAATTCCTTTTGTCTAACTGTTGTCTGCAAGTGGCGTCATGCCGCTAGAACGTGGGTTTCGAACGTTCCGGTCGTGCGTTTTGTGAGGCTTCGCGTGCCTTTACTGATTACTACAACAAGGGTATCGGCGGGGGCGTAGCGGACTTTAGGATTTTTTGAGGGGCTTGCCATGGAAAGGAGCTTACACGCCAAGAAATGGCTCTGAAATCGGCAAAAAGTGCTTTTCGGGTGTTTCCTAAAAAAGGGGGACAGGTGTGGGTTTGGTCCAGCAAGTCTGAAGTTGAGGCGTGACAATCAAAGGTGTGGCCGCTAGGACAGAGGGGATGTTCCACGTTTGCCATTCCAAGAATGGATTGCGCCTGCCACGCGTGTCGTTGCGTCGACCGAGTGAGGTTCGTGGCTTCACGTTGATTGAGCTGCTGGTGGTCATCGCCATCATCGGGATTCTCGCGAGCATGCTGCTTCCGGCGTTGGGCAGCGCGAAGGCGAAGGCCAAGAAAACGGCCTGCATGAACAACTTCAAGCAGATTGGCTTGGCCTCCTCGATGTATAGCGGGGATAACGAGGGATTTGTGGCGAACCACATCTTTTGGTGGCGTCCGTCCCTGATGCCGTATATCGCGGACGCCTCGAAGCTCTATAACTGTCCAAGCTCGCAGTTTCACGTGACGCAGGCGCAGGCGCTGGACACGACGAACATCGGGCTGATGAACTACGGTTCCATCGCCAACATTTACCAATCGACGGCCACCTACCGGACGGCCACGGGCAACAACGTGAACACGGGCGATGGTTACGCCTGGCCGATCGAGGTGGCCTGGATTAATCCCGCCCAAAGCATTTACGTGGCGGATTCTTTCTCCGATATGGCGGCGGACCGATTCACCCGCATGCTCACCAGTGAGCCTGCCTACGAGTCGGGGCCCAACTTTGGCACGAGCCACATCCATCGCATGAGCAGTTTCGGCTCCGCGGGCCACGTTCGATTCTTCGCGAATCGGCACGGTTCCAAGGCTGGGGTCGGCGCTCTATTCCTCGACGGACGATCCGAGTTTCTGAGCGCCACGCCGCTCTACCAGTTTCCCGAAGGCGATCCGAACAACATCTGGGATACCCGCTGATGGCCGCGATATTCCGATTCATTTTCACTCTTCTCTCCGCCGCTGTGGTTGTGGCGGGCGTTGGTTGCAGCAAACAAGAGGGCGGCGCAGCCGATGCCGAACCGACCGCGCTTGTGCCATCGGCCCCACCGCCGGTACTCGCGCCGGTCTCGCCCGAAGGAGCTTTCACGCCAAGAGTGGTCGCGGACGCGATGGGGCCGTTCCAGCGTGATTTGGAAAGCGCTTCGCCGGACTCGCATCTGCGGGCTTTGAACGCTGCGCTGACTTTCTGGCTCGCGGCCGGCCGGCCGTTCCCGAAGGACGTGAGCGAGTTCGTGACGGCGAAGCTCATCACGAGCGTGCCCGCGGCCCCTGCCGGAAAACGCTTCGTGCTCGATGCGGCGACCCAGCAGGTTTCCTTGGCTCCCTGAAGTGCTGGGCAGCCGATTCTGGACTGGCGATCAGCAGGTGAATTGGTGAACAATACGCCGCTTCGTTACTGCTATGCGTTTGCGCCATTTCCTTTTCATCTGGGCCTTCTGCCTCATTTCCGCGGCCGAGCTGTCGTTCGCCGCTGCGCCGCGACCGAGCGTTCTCTTCCTCGCGATTGACGATCAGAACGACTGGATCGGCTGTCTCGGCGGGCATCCGCAGGTGAAGACGCCGCACATCGACCGCCTCGCGAAGCGCGGCACGCTCTTCACGAATGCTCACTGTCAGGCGCCGCTCTGCAACCCGTCGCGCTCGAGCCTGCTCACCGGCCTGCGTCCATCGTCCACTGGCATTTACGGACTTGCTCCCGGCATTCGCGATGTGGACGCGACGCGCCATCACGTCACGTTGCCGCAGACCTTCACGCGCGCGGGCTACTTCACTTACACGTGCGGGAAGATTTATCACGACGGATCGCTCAAGCCGAAGGACCGCGCGGCGGAGTTCAATGAATGGGGACCCGCGCCCGGCCCCGGTCGCCCTGCGCAACGCATCAACAAGCTCGCACCGCCGCAACATCCCGCGATGGATTGGGGCGCGTTCCCCGAGAAGGACGAAGAGGGCGGCGACTACAAAATCGCGACGTCGGCCATCGAGACGTTGCAGCGCGCGCCGAAAGACAAGCCGTTCTTCATCAGCGCGGGCTTCCGTTTGCCGCACGTCCCGTGCTTCGCGCCGCCGAAGTGGTTCGATCTCTATCCCGACGCCACGCTCCAGATGCCGCCCGTGCGCCCCGACGACCGCGCCGACACGCCTGAGTTCGCTTGGTTTCTCCACTGGAAACTTCCCGAGCCGCGCCTCTCGCTGCTTCGTCAGCACGATGAATGGCGTCCGCTCGTTCGCGCTTATCTCGCGAGCATCAGCTACATGGATGCGCAGGTTGGCCGCGTGCTCGATGCGCTCGACGCCTCCGGTCGCGCGGAGGACACCATCATCGTACTCTGGAGCGACCACGGCTGGCATCTCGGCGAGAAAGGTATCACGGGCAAGAACACGCTGTGGGACCGCAGCACGCGCGTGCCGCTCATCTTCGCTGGCCCGAGTATCGCGAAAGCGGCGAAGTGCGGTCGCCCCGCCGAGTTGCTCGACATTTATCCGACGTTGCTCGAACTCTGCGGCTTGCCACCGCGCGCCGATCTCGAAGGCCGCACGCTGGTGCCGCAGTTGAAGAACGCGCTCGCGCCGCGAGAACATCCCGCCATCACGACGCACAACCAAGGAAACCACACTATTCGCACCGAACGCTGGCGCTACATTCGTTACGCCGACGTTTCGGAAGAGCTTTACGATTTGCAGGCGGACCCGCACGAGTGGACGAACCTCGCGAGCCGCGTGCAGTTTGCGGCCACCAAACGCGATCTCGCGAAGTGGCTTCCGAAAAAGGATGTGCCGCCCGCGCCCGGCAGCCAGCATCGCATCCTCATGTATGATCCGCTGACGAAGACCGCCGTGTGGGAAGGCAAAACCATCGTGCCAGCGGACAAAGAACAATGAACGTCCGCACACGTTTTCTTTTCACAAGTCTGGCGCTGTTGTCGGGCGTTGTGTTTTCCGCCGCCGCGCCGGACGGCCAGAGCGTCATCCGCGCGAAAGCGGGCGCGTCGGAGATTGTCATCACCGCCACGCCGCGGTTGGCGGGCGCGATTCATTCGCTCACGTGGAACGGGAAGGAGTTCATCGATTCGCTCGATCACGGGCGCCAGTTGCAGTCGGCGTCGAACTTCGATGTTGGGACGCCGATCACGGCGGAGACTTACAATCCCACTGAGGCGGGCGCGCAGCGTGATGGCGCGGGACCGAAGTCCGCGAGTCGTTTGCTGCATCTGCTCGCCACGAACAACCTGCTGCAGACGACGACGCAGATGGCGTTCTGGCTCGCGCCGGACGAGAAGTCCGGACCGAATCTGGCGAAGAACACGACCGTCCTCTCCAATCATCTGCTCACGAAACGGGTGCGTATCGGCTACCGCGATTTGCCGCACGTGATCCAATACGACGTCGCGTTTCATCTGCCGGTGGGCGAGCGGCACACGCACGCGGTGTTCGAGGCGGTGACGGGCTACATGCCCGCGGAGTTCTCCGCGTTCTGGAAATTCAATCCGCAGACCGGCGAGCTCGAACCGCTCACCGACGGCCCCGGCGAACTGGCGTGGCCGGTTGTGCTCGCCACGCCGAACGGCAGCCACGCGATGGGAATCTTCTCGCCCGACCAACCGGCGAAAGGCTGGGCGCAGCTCGGCTACGGCCGCTGGAAATTCCGCGCGGAAAAAGTGGTGAAATGGAACTGCGTCTTCCGCGTGTCGGACGCGAACGGCATCGCGCCCGGCGAGTATGCGTTCCGTAACTTTGTCCTCGTGGGCGACCTCGCCACAGTGCGAAACTCTCTCCGTGCGCTGCAGAAGATGTTCGCGCCAGCCAAGCCGTGATGTCCGGCGCGCGCCGTTGGCGAGTGAATGACGCTTGTGTTGGGGGCATCTAAATACGGCGGTGGCGTGGCCGCACTTCAACCGATGAATTTGAAACGATTGAGACAGTGGCGATGGGTTTTGCCGATGATACTCGGCTTGGCGGCGCTTTCTCTTTGCCTCTCGTGCGGAACCGTGGAGCCGGTGTCCAAAGGCCCGCGGCTTTCGGGCGAACAGATTTACCGCCGCCAATGCATCCAGTGTCACGGCGAGAATGGCGAAGGGGTCAAAGGTAAATACGACGAGCGGTTGGCAGGCGATTGGTCCATCGCTCGGCTGACCAAAGTCATCGCCAAAACGATGCCCGAGGATAAACCGGGCACGTGCACCGGCGCCGATGCCACAGCGGTCTCCCGCTATATCCACGCGGCGTTCTATTCGCCCGAAGCTCAGGCGCACAACAAGCCGCCGCGCATCGAACTCGCGCGGCTGACCAACCGCCAGTTCGAACATTCGCTGGCCGATTTACTGAAGAGCTTCACGGGCGACACCGCGATGGGGAACGAGCGCGGGTTGAGCGGCACTTATTACAGCGCGCGCGGATTCCGCGCCGACAAAAAGATATTCGCGCGGACGGATGCCACGGTGTCGTTCGACTTCGGCGAGGCGACGCCGGACGATGCGAAGTTCACCAAGGAAGAGTTTTCGGCGCAGTGGTTCGGCTCGGTCTGGGCGGATGAGACGGGCGATTACGAGTTCATCCTCAAGACGGAGAACGGCTCCCGCCTGTGGGTGAACGACACGGAGAAGACGCTGATTGACGCGTGGGTTTCCAACGGCCAACGCACCGAGTATCGCGCGACGCTGCGGTTGCTCGGCGGCCGTGCGTATCCGATTCGGGTCGACTGGTTCAAGTTCAAGGACAAGCGCGCATCGATCGAATTGCGTTGGCGGACGCCGCACGGTGTCGCTCAAGTCATCCCTCGCAGTCATCTCCTCACGCAGCGCGCGACGCCGACGCTCGTGGTCACCACGCCGTTTCCGCCGGACGACAGCAGCGCCGGCTACGCGCGCGGCGTGGCGGTCTCGAAACAGTGGGATGAAGCCGCCACGCAAGCGGCCATCGAGGTCGCCAACAAGACGCTCGTGCAGCTCGAGACGCTGCTGCGCACCGCGTCCGCCACGACGAACCGCGCGCAGAAGGCCCGCGAGTTCTGCGGCCAATTTGTCGAGCGCGCCTTTCGTCGGCCATTGACGGCCGAGGAGCGAAACATTTATGTGGAGAGCCAATTTGTTCAACCCGGTCCGCTCGAGAACTCGGTGAAGCGCGTGATTCTGCGGGCGCTCAAGTCGCCGCACTTCCTTTATCCTGCGCTGACCGCTGCGCCGCGCGATGACCACGCCGTCGCCACGCGATTGGCCCTGAGCCTGTGGGATTCGCTGCCGGACGCGCCGCTGTTGCAAGCCGCCGTCGCCGGCCAGTTGCGCACGCGCGAGCAGGTCCGTTTGCAGGCGGAGCGAATGCTCAAAGACCCGCGCGCGCACGCCAAGCTGCGTGACTTCTTCCATCACTGGTTGGACTTGGACAAAGGGGAATCCGTGGCGAAAGATCCGAAAGTGTTCCCTGAGTTCAGCCACGAGCTGGCGGCCGATCTGCGCGCTTCGCTCCACCGGTTCCTCGACCACGCGATGTGGGAAAGCTCGGGCGATTATCGCCAACTGTTGCTGGCCGATTACCTTTTCGTGAATGAACGCCTCGCGACTTTCTACGGCTCGGCGAAACTGACGAATGGTGTTGGATTCGAGAAGGTCGCGGTGGACGCCTCGCGCGCCGGGGTGGTGACGCATCCGTATCTACTGGCGACATTCGCTTACGCGGACAACACCTCGCCGATTCACCGCGGCGTGTTCCTCGCGCGGCACATCGCCGGACGCTCTCTCAAGCCGCCGCCGAACGCGGTTCAGTTCAAGGACAAGGAATTCAAGCCGGGCCTGACCATGCGCGAGAAAGTGACGCATCTCACCAGCGCGGCGGATTGCATGAGCTGCCATTCCATCATCAACCCGCTCGGGTTCGCGCTGGAGAATTTCGATTCGCTCGGTCGCTACCGCACGCACGAGCAGGGCAGGCCGGTGGATGTGACGGGCGACTACGCCACGCTCGACGGCCAGACGCTGCGGTTCGGCAGCGCGCGCGATGTGGCGCGGCACGCCGCGGAGAGTCCGCACGCGCAGCGCCAGTTTGTGGAGCAATTGTTCCAGCACACGACCAAGCAGACCGCCCGCGCTTTTGGGCGTGAAACGGCGGCCGTCTTGTGGCAAGGTTTCGCTCAAGCCGATTGTAATGTGCCGAAGCTGCTGGCGGAAATTGCCGTCACCGCGGCGCTCCACGACACGACAACCAAGACCGTCGCCAAGTAATTTTATGAACGCACTCGCTCGCCGCCAGTTTCTCAAAGGCCTCGGTGTCTCCGCCGCCGCGCTGCCGTTCCTCACCGGTCTGCCCAGCCTCGGCCTCGGCGCCACCGGCCAGCGCAAGCAGCGCGTCGTCGTCATGTTTAGCCCCAACGGCACGATCCCGACCGCCTTCTGGCCGGACGCGACGGGCGCCGACTTTCAGTTGAAGGACATCCTTTCGCCGCTCGCTCCGTTCAAGGATCAGATGCTCGTACTCAAAGGCGTCTCGAACAAAGTGCGCGGCGATGGCGACAGCCACATGCGCGGCATGAGCTGCCTGCTCACCGGCACCGAGCTTTTCCCCGGCAACATTCAGGGCGGCTCGCACACGCCGGCCGGTTGGGCGAAAGGCATCTCGATCGATCAGGAGTTGAAGAACTTTTTTCAAAGCCGCCCCGAGACGCGCACGCGTTTCGGTTCGCTCGAATTCGGCATCGGCGTTTCTGATCGCGCTGATCCGTGGACGCGTATGTCCTATGCCGGCCCGAACCAGCCCGTCGCGCCGACGGATGATCCGTATCAGATGTATCAGAAGCTCTACGGCCAACTCCGCGACAAGGAGACGCTTCGCAGTATTCTCGATGACGTGCGCGAGGATTTGCGCAAGGTCGCCACGAAGATCAGCGCCGAGGATCGCCGTTTGCTGGAGCAGCACGCCGAGTTCGTGCGCCAGATGGAGAAGGAACTCACTGCGGACGACCGACGTAAATACCGCGCCACACCGCCCACGTTCACTGCCGGCGTGGCGAATCAGAACGACAACGTGCCCGCCTTGAGCCGGATGCAGGTCGAGTTGATGCTCAACAGTTTCGTCAACGATTTCGCCCGCGTCGCGACGCTTCAATACACCAAGTCCGTTGGTCAGGCGCGGATGGGTTGGCTCAATATCACAGACAACCACCACACGCTTTCGCACGAGTCGGACGGTAACAAAGACGCCGCGGACAAACTCACGCGCATCAATAAATGGTTCTGCGGCGAGCTTGCCTACTTGGTGAAACGGCTCAGCGAGACGCGCGAACCGGACGGCCAAGGCAGCCTGCTCGACAACACGCTCATCGTTTGGGCCAACGAGTTGGGCAAAGGCAACAGCCACACGCTGGACAACATCCCGCTCGTGCTCATCGGTGGCGGACTCGGTTTCAAGATGGGCCGCGCGCTTGATTTCAAGGGCACTGCTCACAACCGTCTCCACCTCGCGCTCGCCCACGGCGTCGGCCATCACATAAAAACCTTCGGCAGCCCGCATCTTTGCGAAGCCGGCGCGTTGAGCCTCGCCTAATCGAGCATTCCGTAGCGCACTTCGGCTGCAGAAATTTTGCGTGAAACCGGGCCGTCGTTCGCCGACACTCGGCGACGATGAAACGTTGCCTCTGGATTTACACGCTCTCGGTCCTCGCCGTCGTTGAGGCGGTGACAGCCCCATCGTCCGCCCCCGCAGCGAAAGTGGGTTCGGCGAGCGACCGTCCGAACCTCGCCGTCGCCGGCAAGGCCAGCGCATCGAGCGAGGAATCCGGCAAAGGCAATTACGCAGGCAACGCGATTGACGGCGACCCCGACACGCGTTGGTGCGCTGGCGGCGCAGGCGCGAATCACACTTGGCAGGTGGACCTCGGCAAGGAACAGAAGATCACCGCCGTCCTCTTGAATTGGGAATCGGAGAACAACACCTACCGTTACCGCCTCGAAGGCTCCGCCGACGGCCAGCAGTGGAAGTTGCTCGCCGACGCTGCGAAGAACGAGCAAGCCGGCCCGACGCGCCACAACCTCGACGCCACAGTTCGTCACGTGCGCATGAGTTTTCTCGGCTCCAGCCAAGGCGGTTGGGGCAGTTTGTGGGAAGTCGCCGTGCTCGGCGAAAAAGGCGCGCCGCAACCCGCCGTCACCAAGCCCACGCCCAATACCGGCAAGAAGGGCAAGCAACCCGCCAAGTCTGGTGACAAGGGACCGCCCGTGCTCCCGTCTATCGTCGAGGTCGAGAAGATGAAACCCGTCACCGTCGACAAAATCGCCGGCATTCTCGCCGAGGTCAAAGCGGCCGCAGGTTTCGATGTAAAGGTTTTCGCTACGCCGCCCGCGGTGAATTACCCCGTGTTCGTCGCGGTCGCGCCGGATGGCACGCTCTACGTCAGCAGCGATGGCAACGGCTCGCTCGGCCGCCTGCCGAATCTCGGTCGTATCCTCCGCGTGCGCGACACTGATGGTGATGGGCAGGCCGACGAGGTGAAGGTTTTCGTGCCGAATGTGGATTCGCCGCGCGGGCTGATTTGGGATCACGACCGCGTCATTTGCCTGCACCCGCCGCACGTCAGCGCGTTCATTGACCGCGATGGCGACGGCCACGCGGATGAGGAGAAGGTGATCATCAAGAACATCGCGTTCGGCTTCAAGGACCGTCCCGCGGATCACACGTCGAACGGACTTTCGCTCGGTGTGGACGGTTGGATTTACGCCGCTATCGGCGACTTCGGTTTCATGGAAGCCGAGGGAACGGACGGACGGAAACTTCAACTGCGCGGCGGCGGCATCGTGCGTTTCCGCCCCGACGGCACGGGCCTGCATCTCTTCGCGCGCGGCACGCGGAACATTCTCGAGGCCGCCGTCAGCCCCGAGCTGGACAGCTTCGCGCGCGACAACACCAACGATGGCGGCGGTTGGGACGTGCGTTTTCATCACTTCAGCGGACTGGAAGAACACGGTTATCCGTCGCTCTATAAAAACTTCGCCGACGAACTTATCGCGCCGCTCGCCGACTACGGTGGCGGTTCCGGCTGCGGCGCGTCGTGGATTGCCGAACCGGGTTTTCCCGCCGCGTGGGCCAACGCGCCGTTCACCGCTGACTGGGGCCGCGGCGTTATCTATCGCCACGCGGTGACGCCGAAGGGCGCGACCTTCGCCGAGACCGAGAAGCCCGCCGAGTTTCTCAAGCTCACGCGCCCGACGGACCTCGATGTGGACGCCTCGAGCCGCGTGTATGCCGCGAGTTGGAAAGGCGCGACGTTCAGTTGGGCCGGCATGGATGTCGGCTACATCGTTCGCGTGACGCCGAAGGATTTCAAACCTGCCGAGTTGCCCGACTTCGCCAAGGCCACCGACGCTGCGCTGGTGAAGCTGCTCGAAAACCCGAGCCACCGCACCCGCCTCGAAGCGCAGCGCACGCTCGTCCGGCGGATGCTCCTGCTCAGCGGCGTGAGCTCCGCCGGCACACCTTCTCTCCTCACCGCTCTTGTCGCTGACAAATCAAAGCCGCTCGCGTCGCGCATCGCCGCGCTCTTCGCGCTCACGCAATCGCTCGGTGCGAAAGTCCACGCCAGCATCACGCCCCTCACTTCCGACGCCACCATCGCGCCGTGGGTGTTACGTGCTCTGGCGGACGACGAGCGACAACTGGCTTCCGTTTCTTCCGTGCCGATTGTTGCTGCGTTGAAATCCGGTGACGCACGTACGCGCAAAGAAGCCGCCATCGCGCTCGCACGTCTCGGTAACGCCACGCCTGCATTGGTGGAATTGCTCGTGGACACCGATGCCGTCGTCGCTCATACCGCGATGCGCGCACTCATTTCTCTCCGCGCCGCGGAGCCATGCCTGATCGTCGTAGACCGCACCGACTCGCCCGCATTGCGTGACGCCGCCCTCCGCGTGCTGCGCCTGTTGCACGAATCGAAGGTGGTGGATGGCCTTCTCTCTCGCCTCGCGAAGGAGACAGATTTCGTCCGCCGCCAAGGCTTGCTCACCGCGCTCGCTCGACTGCACTTTCTCGAAGGCAAGTGGACCGGCACCTCGTGGGGCACGCGCCCCGACACGCGCGGGCCTTACTTCCAGCCCGAGGAATGGAGCGAATCCAAAAAGATTGCCGCTGCGCTGAACGACCTCATGGCGAAGGCGGACGCGAAGGAAGCCGTCTTCCTCGCCGGCGAACTCAACCGCCATCGACTCGAAGGGGGCGCGTCTCTCGACAAACTTCTTGCGCTGGCCGCGCAGGACGCGAGCGTTGAGCCAGTGCTCGTGCAACAACTCGCCCGCGCGCAGACCGTGCCGGCCACCGCGGTGCTGTTCCTCGCCAGAAATGTTACTTCCGACGGTTCGAAAACCGATGTTCGCGCCGCCGCCATCACCGCGCTTGCGAAGGCGGACCTGAATGCTGACACGATACGCGCGTTACTCGCGGGCATCGCGAAACTCAAGCAGAGCAAAGGCGACGGCACGATTGTGGACGCCGCGACCGAGGCGTTCCTGAATTCCACCACGGTTGAGAAACAGTTCGCCACATTGACCGCCGAAGCCGCGAAAGCCTCTGGCGACTCGAGCCTTTGGGCCGACACTGCGCTGCTCCGCATTCACGATCGGCTGAAGGACAAGCAGAAGGGCAAAGCTGAAATTGCCGCTGCGTTCGATGCGGGTTGGGCCGAGCCGAAGCGTCGTACGCAGTTGATCGAAGCCAGCATCGGCGCGAACAAGAAAACGTTGGCGAACAAGATTCTCGCCGCCACGAGCGACGCGGACAAGACCGTTGCCGCCGCCGCGAAGAAGGCGGTTGATCGTCTTAAGCTTCAAACCGCAGTTACCACCGGACCGCTGCTCGGTTCGCTGAAGGTGGAGGAAGTGATGGCTGCCGCGATGAACACGAAAGGCATGATCGCGCGTGGCAAAGAGCTTTATGCGCAAATCGGCTGCGCGAACTGCCACACCGTGAGCGCGGACGAACCGTTGCGCGGGCCGATTCTCTCGCAGGTCGCCACGATCATGAAGCGCCGCGATTTGGCCGAGGCGATTTTGTTGCCGAACAAAACGCTGGCACAGGGTTTCGTGGCGAACCGTTTCGAGTTGAAGGATGGCACGGAGCACGAGGGTTTCGTGATCATCGAGGCGGCGGACAAGATAACTATCCGTAACGTACTCGCGCAGGAAATCCTGATTGCGCCCAAGGATATCGCGAAACGGAGCAAGCTGGAGAAGTCGCTCATGCCCGAAGGTCTCACCTCTGGAATCAGTGTGGAGGACTTCACGGCGTTGTTGGATTACTTGGAATCGCTCGGCAAGAAGTAGAGCAGTGCCGCGGAGCCCAATGTGAGTCGGTCGATAGTTTGCTCGAGCGTAATTTTGGCTTTGAGCTTTTGCCGCGCCGCTTCACACTCCGGCTATGCGCTATCTCCTCTGCCTGCTATTGACGGCCACGACGATTCTCGCCGAGCTAAAAAAGGACATCGAATTCGCCAAGGTCGGCGACGTGAGCCTCACGCTCGATGCGAATATCCCCGATGGTGGTGGGCCGTTCCCGACGGTCATTCTCGTCCACGGCGGTGGCTTCACTAAAGGTGACAAGACGAGCTACATCAAGCCCCCTGTTCGAGCCGCTCACCCGCGCGAATTTCGCTTGGTTCACCATCAATTACCGCCTCGCACCCCAGCACCAGTGGCCGGCGTGTGCCGACGATGTCGAGCGAGCCATCCGCTGGGTGAAGGCCCACGCGAAGGAATACAAGGCCGATCCGAAACGCATCGCGCTCATCGGTGAATCGGCGGGCGGACACTTGGTTTCCTACATCGGTGTGCGTGGCGTTGGCGAGACTTCTGTGGCGGCGGTGGTGCCCTTCTACGCGCCGCACGATTTGGAACTTCAAGTGAAGAGCCGCCCCGCGCTCGGCGGTTCGATGACCGCTCTGCTCGGTCTGACAGAGCTGAATGACGGCGCGTGGAAAACCTTGCGTGCGGCTTCCGCGACGACCTATCTTCACAAAGGTCTTCCGCCGTTCCTGCTCATCCATGGCACAAAGGACGAGGCTGTGCCATACGAGCAGTCGGTGAAATTTCAGGAGCGGACGAAGTCGCTCGGCAACCGTTGCGACCTTCACACGATTCCCGACGGCGGCCACGGCATGGGCGGCTGGGAAAAGGCGCATCCGGAATACGTGTCCAAGCTCATCGAGTGGTTGCGTCTGACGTTGAACGCGACCAAGTAAGGTTTTGAAATTGTCATAAAGAGTCCGGCGAGCGCTGCTGCTAAAAACTCTCAATCCCTCAACCACGATGAAAGCCCGCCTACTCTTCACCGCCCTTCTCATTCTCTGCCAATCCGGTTTCGCCGCGGAACCGGCGCGCTTCGCCACGACGTCGCAACGCCCCAACATCCTCTTTTGTTTCGCGGACGATTGGGGCCGTTACGCGAGCGCTTACGCGAAGGTGAACGGACGGCCTTCGCCGAGCGATGTCGTCAAGACGCCGAATATCGACCGCGTGGCTCAGCGCGGCGTGCTCTTCAAAAACGCCTTCGTCAACGCGCCCTCCTGCACGCCCTGCCGCAGTTCGTTGCTCTCGGGTCGTTATTTCTTCAACACCGGCCGCGGCGCTATTCTTCAAGGCGCGGTATGGGATGCGAACATTCCGACGTGGCCGTTGCTGCTGCGCGACGCGGGCTATCACATCGGCAAATCGTTCAAAGTCTGGAGCCCCGGCACGCCGGCGGACGCGCCGTTCGGCGGGCAGCAGTTCGCCTATCAAAAGGCGGGCGCGCAGCACAACAACTTCTCCGAGAACGTCACGAAGATGATCGGCGAAGGCGTGTCGCTCTCCGACGCGCGCGGCAAACTGCTCGCCGAAGTGCGCGGCAACTTCGACGCGTTCCTTGCCGACCAGAAGCCTGGCCAGCCGTGGCTCTACTGGTTCGGCCCGACGACAGTGCATCGCACGTGGGTGAAAGGCAGCGGCAAAAAACTGTGGGGCATCGAGCCGGACGCGCTCAAAGACAAGCTCCCGAAGTTCCTGCCGGACGTGCCCGAGATACGCCAGGATTTCGGGGATTACCTCGGCGAAGTGCAGGCGTTCGATGCCTACATCGGCGAGTTGCTGAAGAAGTTGGAGGCCGCCGGCGAACTCGACCGCACACTCATCGTCATCAGTGGCGACCACGGTGCGCCGGGTTTTCCCGGCGGCAAATGTAACCTGTACGACTTCGGTATCGGTGTCTCGCTCGCCGCCGCCGGACCCGGAATCAAGGCCGGCCGCGTGGTGGATGATTTCGTCAGTCTGCCGGATTTGGCGCCAACGTTTCTCGAGGCGGGTGGTGCGAAATTACCGCCGGGCATGAACAGCCGCAGTCTTCTGAATGTGTTGCACAGCGAAAAATCTGGTCAGGTGGACGCCGCGCGTACGTGGGTCATCGCGGGACGCGAGCGCCACGTCGGCATGGCACGCGAAGGTAATCTGCCGTATCCGCACCGCGCGTTGCGCACGGGAGATTTTCTCTACATCCGCAACTTCGCGCCCGACCGCTGGCCGATGGGCGCGCCGCACGCGATCGCGGACACCAGCGCGCCATCCCAAAACGAACTGGAGTTCGACACGCGTGTCGGCTTCGCCGATATGGACGCCGGACCTGCGAAAGCGTGGTTCGTCGCCCATCGCAACGACTCGCAGTGGAAATGGCATTACGACTACGCCTTCGGCAAACGCCCCGCCGAGGAGCTTTACGATTTGGCGAAAGACCGCGACCAAATCCACAACGTCGCCGCCAATCCTGCCTACGCTGATCAGAAGAAGGCGTTGTCCGAACGACTGATGAAAATGCTCAAGGACGCGGGCGATCCGCGCGTGACCGGCGCGGGGGACGCGTTCGACAAGCCGCCATTCAGCGATCCGGAGACTGTCGGTGCCGGCAAGAAAGGGGCGAAGAAAGCCCCGTGATCCAGACTCCGCGAGTTTGGTTTCCGATTGATGACATTATGAAATCCATTCTTTCTCTCCTGCTCGTGTCCGCGATGTTTCTTTTGGCGGATTACTCTTTCGCTGCTTCGCTGGCGGGCAAACGCCCGAACATCGTTTTCTTCTTCACCGACGATCAGGGCTACGGCGACATCTCCGCGCACGGGAATCCTGTTCTCAAAACGCCGAATCTCGATCGCCTCCACGCCGAGGGCGTACGGTTCACCGACTTCCACGTCAGCCCCACGTGTGCCCCGACACGCAGCGCGTTGTTCACGGGGCGGCATGAGTTCAAGAACGGCATCACGCACACCATTCTCGAACGCGAACGGCTCACGCTGAAAGCAACGACGCTCGCGCAAGTGCTCAAGTCTGCGGGTTACACGACGGGCATCTTCGGCAAGTGGCACCTCGGTGATGAAGCCGAGTATCAGCCGGGACGGCGCGGCTTCGATGAGACGTTCATCCACGGCGCGGGCGGCATTGGTCAGTCGTATAAGGGCAGCGGCGGCGACGCGCCGGGTAACTCCTATTTCAATCCTGCCATTCTGCACAACGGGAAGTTCGTGAAGACGAAGGGCTATTGCACCGACGTTTTTTACGAGCAGGCGACGCAGTGGATGGATGCGCAACGCAAGAGCGACAAGCCGTTCTTCGCCTACATTCCGTCGAACGCGCCGCACGCGCCTTACAACGCGCGCCCCGAAGACAAGGCGCTCTACGCGGGCAAGACGCCGAACGATCAAGCCGCGAGCTTTCTCGGCATGGTTCATAACATTGACCAGAACGTCGGCAAGGTGCTGGCGAAACTCGACGAGTGGGGCATTGCGAAAGACACGCTCGTCATCTTCATGAACGACAACGGCGGCACCGCAGGCGTGCCTGTCTGGAACGCTGGAATGCGCGGCAGCAAGGGCAGCGCGTGGCTCGGCGGCACACGCGCAAGCTCTTTCTGGCGTTGGTCTGGCACACTGAAGCCGGCGGATTGCGGCGCACTCGCAGCGCATATGGATTTCTTTCCGACACTCGCGGAAATTACCGGGGCGAAGTTGTCCGATGCGGTGAAGCAACAAATCGAAGGTCGCAGTCTTGTGCCGTTGCTGGAGAAACCGATCGGCACGCTCCCTGATCGCATCCAGTTCACGCACTTGGGCCGCTGGCCGAAGTTCTCCGATCCGAACCTCGCGAAGTTCGCCATGTGCAGCGTGCGCAACACGCGCTGGCATCTCGTCTCGCCGAACGGCGGCGCGACGCCGAAGTGGCAACTCTTCGACGTGGCCGCCGATTACAGCGAGAGGACCGACGTGGCCGCGGAGCATCCCGAAGTCGTGAAGCAGCTGGCCGCCGCTTACGACCGGTGGTGGGCCGACTGCCAACCGTTGCTCGTGAATGAAAAAGTCGTAGGCCCAAAGCTGAATCCCTTCGCAGAAATTTACTGGAAGCAATTCGGCGGCGGCCCGACCGAGGCCGACTATAAACGAATGGATCCGACGAAGCCTGCGGCCGCCGGCGAGGCGAAGGGGAAGAAGAAAGCTACTCAGTAGAGTGCGCGCGGAAGTTTCGTCTCTATCGCCTCCACTCGAACCTCCCCCAATCGGCATTTTTACGGTGCGGGTTAGCGGAAACTCGCCTTCAAAAACTTTCCTCACTTTTCTGCCGTGCTTCATTTGACGGCTCGTGCAACTAGCATTAGTTTGGTTCACGGCGGGTTAGTAATAGATGAGGTAGTTAAATGATTGGAAATATCCAGACCAAGTCCGACGACGGTCTACCCGTGATTCCGACGAGGGGCTAGCCTTCGCGGCGTACCCGCACACGTGTATTACGTCGCCGGCGGACGACGGAATGAACTGGCCGATACCCATAAACGAATCCGCACAGGATCGGAGGGGCGCGGCGCTGTTGCCGGAGAACCCACCAATCTTCCCTCGCCCGCGCGCCCGCGGGCGGTTGATTGCCCTCGCGCCACTTTCCAATAATCTCCCAGTCGGTCGCATCGCCGACACGCTCGCTCTCGCACTGCAGGAAGCAACGCAACAACCGGTATTGCTCGTGGAACTGACCTTGGGTGAAGGGCGGCTTCGCTTGAACGATCTTTCCATCAAAGACCTTACGTATGCGGAAAGCACGCTGCCGTACCCGCAGTCGACGGACGCAGGCTTCGATCGACTCGTGGTGCAAGTGGCAGGTCTGCCCGCCGAGGCGCCGTTGCTCGCGGCGTTGCTCGCGCGTTACACGCGGGTTTACCGGCATGTGCTGATGTTGATGGGCGCGGAGTTGCCAATCCATCCCGCCATCGAGGGGTTGGTGATGGCCGACAACGCGTATCTGGTCTTCGAGCAAACGTCCGAGGAGATGCTCAACTACAACCTGCTCCTGCGCGAGGTGCGCGCACACAATCGCGGCGATGAATCGCGCATCCGCCCAGTCTGTTTCGTGCCTGAGGATCGACGTGTGGCGGCGGATTCGCCCGTGGCGCGTTCGCCGCATCCGCCCCTCTATCTGCACGCGCGTGCGGATTGTTTTGATCGCCAGATCCGTTCGTGGGCGAGAGAGATTTGCCGCCGCCGAGTCGGACTAGTGCTCTCGGCGGGTGCAGCGAAGGGCTTGGCACACATCGGCGTGATCCAAGTGCTGGAAGAGAACGGCATCGAGGTGGACGCCATCGCGGGCTGCAGCATGGGCGCGTACATCGGAGCCGTTTGGGCCTCGGGACACGACGGTCCGCAGCTCGAAAAGTTCGCCTGCGAGCTGGAAGGTCGTTTCGGTTTTCTCAAGCTCGTGGATCCCGCGTTGCCGCCGCGCCGCGGGTTCCTTCTCGGCTGGAGCGTGAGGCGTCGCCTGCGCCGCACTATTGGCGAAGTGAACTTCTCCGACCTCGTTCGTCCGTTGCGTGTTGTGGCGACAAATCTTGCCACACTCGAACGCACGGTCTTCACCTCCGGCAGCGTGGTGGATGCCGTCCGCGCCAGCACGGCGATTCCCGGTGTGTGGGTGCCGGTTCGCATCGGCGCGGAGACGTTCGTCGATGGCGGCATCGTGGACCCAGTGCCGGTGAGCGTGTTGCAGCAGCAGGGCATTGATCGAATCATCGCGGTGAACGTGATTCCCACGCCGGCCTTTCTGAAATGTGTGCGCGAGCGCGAGCGTGAGCAAGAGGCCGTACACGGTCCGCAATTCAGCCCTCTCGAATTTCTCCACCGCCACTTCAACTACTTCGCGCCCGGAAACGTGCTCGACATCATGCTCCAGAGCATGAACGCCGCGCAGATGCTCCTCGCCGAGGAATCCAGCAAGCACGCGGACATCGTGCTGCGCCCGCTTTCCTGCGACTCCCACTGGTTCGAGTTCAATCGTCCGCGCAAATACATCGAGCTGGGCCGCACCGCCGCACTTGAGCACCTCGATGAGATCAAGGCATTGATTGCCAGAAAGGAATCCAATGAACACCACCGCACCCATGACATCCTGGCCGCCGTTGCCTGAGGCCGAAGTGAAGCGCCGCCAGTCGGCGAAGCTGCGCCGCTACCTGCGCGACGTGGTCGTGCCGTTCTCCGCCCACTACCGCGAGATGTTCCAGCGCTTGAAACTCGATTCCGACTCGTTCCGTTCGCTCGACGATTTGCGGCGGCTGCCCTTCACGAGTAAAGCCGACCTCATAGCGACACCCGACCAGCCGCAGCGCGCACGCGATTATATTCTCATCCCCGACAAGGAAGTTCTCGCTCGCCGTCCCAGCACGATTCTTCGCGCTCTGCTGCACGGTCGCGCGACGGTGAAACGCGAACTCGAAGAGGAGTTCCGGCCCATCATGATGACGACCACCACCGGTCGCTCGGCAGATCCGGTGCCGTTCCTCTTCACCGCGCGCGATCTACGATTGCTCGCGGAAGCCGGCCGCCGTGTGTTCGAGACGTGCGGTGCCACGCGCGAGATGCGTCTGCTGAACATGTTTCCCTACGCGCCGCACCTTGCCTTCTGGCTCACGCATTATGGCGGGACGGAATTCGGTGTGTACACGCTCAGCAGCGGCGGCGGCAAGGTGATGGGCACCGAAGGCCAGCTCCGTTTCATCGCCAAGCTCCAGCCCGATGTGCTCATCGGGATGCCGACGTTCCTCTATCACGTGTTGCATCTCGCGACCGAGGAAGGCGTGCGTTGCCCCAAGCTCCGCCGCATCGTTCTCGGCGGCGAGAAAGTGCCGCCCGGCATGCGTCTCAAGCTCGCCACGCTCGCCCGCCAACTCGGCGCGACCGAGGTCGATGTCGTCTCCACTTACGGATTCACCGAGGCCAAGATGGCGTGGGCCGAATGCCCGTTTCCGATTCACCAACCGTCCAGCGGTTACCATCTTTTCCCCGATCTCGGCCTCTTCGAAGTCGTGGATCCGAAGAGCGGCGAACCGGTCCCCGCGGGTCATCCGGGTGAACTCGTTTTCACGCCGCTCGATTCGCGCGGCTCGGTCGTGCTCCGCTACCGCACTGGCGATTTCATTGACGGTGGCCTCACGTATGAGCGCTGCCCGCATTGCCGCCGCGTCACCCCCCGCCTCATCGGCAACATCTCCCGCAGCACTGAGATTAAGACGATGCATCTCGATAAAATCAAAGGGACGCTCGTGGACTTCAATCAGCTCGAGCATGTGCTCGATGATATGACCGGCATCGGCGCGTGGCAGATTGAGCTCCGCAAACAGCACGACGACCCGCACGAGTTGGACGAGCTGATTCTTCACATCCACAAGATCGGCAGCGATTCAGATGAGAAACTCGTGCACGAATTGGACAATCGTTTCGCTGCGCAGACGGAGATTCACCCGAACCGGATTCTCTTCCACAACGCCGACGAAATGCGCCGGCTGCAGGGCGTCGGGGCGCTGCTCAAGGAACAGAAAATCGTGGATCACCGACCGACGGCCGTTGTGACCGCGCCTTCATCGCTTGGCAACCCGAGCAAGATGGAGTCAACGCAATGAACCGCGATCGCCTTGTCATCGTTGATGGCATCCGCACTCCGTTCTGCCGGATGGGCACTGACCTCGCCGCGCTCGGCGCCGACGAACTCGGCCGCGTCGCCGTCAACGCCCTCCTCACTCGCACCGGCCTCGATCCTGCCGTGGTGGACGAGGTCATCTTCGGCTGCGTCGGTCAGCCTGCCGAGGCCGCCAATCTCGCTCGCATCATCGCCTTGCGTGCGGGCATTCCTCAGCACGTCCCAGCCGTGACCGTTCATCGCAACTGCGCTTCCGGACTCGAGTCGCTCACGCAGGCATACGAGCGGATGGTCGCCGGTCGCGGAGAAATCTTCATCGTCGGCGGCGCGGAAAGCATGAGCAATCTTCCGCTGCTCTACACGCCCACCGCCGCGCGGAAGTTCGCCAAGCTGAACCGCGCAAAAACCCTCGGCCAACGCGTGAGCGCGATGGCCGCGTTCCGGCCGGCGGATTTCAATCCGCGCGTCGGGCTCATGCTCGGCCTCACCGATCCGGTTTGCGGACTGAACATGGGCCAGACCGCTGAATTGCTCGCACGCGAATTCCGCGTGAGCCGCGAGGAGCAGGATGCTTTCGCACTCGAATCACACCGGCGCGCCAGCCTCGCTCGCGAGAAGCTCGCCGAGGAAATCTGCCCCGTGTTCGTTTCTGGAAAATCTGTTGTCACTGCGGATAACGGCCCGCGTGCCGAACAGACTTCAGAGCAACTCGCGCGATTGAAGCCCGTCTTCGAGCGTGCTCATGGCACCGTCACCGCCGGCAACGCTTCGCAGATCACCGACGGCGCGGTCGCGCTGCTCGTGATGAGCGAAGCCGCCGCTCAACGGTTCGGTCGCAAACCGCTCGGCGCATTGACCGGTTACGCGTACGCCGGCTGCGATCCATCGCGCATGGGACTCGGCCCACTCTTCGCGCTCGCGCAAACCGAGGTCCGTTATGGTTTCAAACTTTCCGATGCCGATCTTGTTGAACTGAACGAAGCCTTCGCTGCGCAAGCGTTGGCCGTGCTGAAAGGCGCTGAGTCGGCCGAGTTCGCCCGCAGCGCGCTTCGGCGCGAAACGCCGCTCGGCCACGTGCCGCGCGAGAAATTGAATGTGAACGGTGGCTCCATCGCTCTCGGTCACCCTGTCGGCGCGACTGGCGCGCGGCTTGTGCTGACTTCTCTGAAAGAACTCGAACGCCGGCAGGCTCGGCGCGCGGTCGCCACCCTCTGTGTGGGCGGCGGCCAGGGCGCGGCCGTCTGGCTGGAAAGGATATTATGAACAACCCATCCGACACCTCCGTGGCCAAGGCCGATTCCTTCCCTCACATCCAACGCACGATGACGGCGGACGGCGTCTGCGTACTCACTTTCGATCGCCCCGATTCCTCCGCCAACGTCTTCGACCGCGCCACGCTCGCCGAGTTGGATCGCCATCTGAACCTGCTCGAGCAGGACGCGGGATTGAAAGGCCTCGTGCTCACCAGCGCGAAGAAAAGCATCTTCGTCGCCGGCGCGGATCTGCATTCGCTGGCCGACGCCAGCTTGGATGAACTCCGCGATTTGATTGAGTTCGGCCAGAAAGTTTTTAACCGCCTGGCCGCTTTGCCGGTGCCGACCGTTGCGGCCATCCACGGCGCAGCGATGGGCGGCGGCTGCGAACTGGCGCTCGCGTGCGATTGGCGCGTGGCCTCGACCGCGCGCGAGACGAAGATCGGTCTGCCCGAGACGCAGCTCGGTTTGTTGCCCGCGTGGGGCGGTTCGACGCGCCTGCCGCGATTACTCGGTTTGCCGAAAGCGCTCGAACTTATTCTTTCTGGAAAAGTGCTCGCCGGCCAGCCGGCGCTGCGCTGCGGGTTGGTGGATGCGCTTGCGCCGAAGGAGCAATTGCTCGCGGTCGCACTGCTGCGAATCGCGCATGGCAAACCTCATCGCCGTGCGCTGTGGTATTTCAACAACTGGCTCGTGGCCGACTTGCTCGACTTTAAGCTCCATCGCGATCTCAAGCGGCGGACGCACGGGCATTATCCGGCCGTGTTCAAGGCGCTCGAGGTTGTGCTGGAAAGTGTCTCTTCCACCGAGATCGAATCGTTCGCCGCTGAGCGCGACGCCTTTCTCGAACTGGCGCGAGGCGAGGCGAGCCGCAATCTGGTCCGCCTTTTTCTCCAGACCGAACGCGCAAAAAAATTATCCGGTCCGGACGCGGTGCCGGTGCAGCGCACCGCGGTGATCGGCGCGGGCGTGATGGGCGCCGGTATCGCGCAGTGGTTCGCCGCGCGCGGCTTGCCGGTGGTGCTGCGCGACATCGGCCCCGAGCAAGTCAGCCGCGGCATGGCGACGATCGCGAAACTCTTCGCGGAAGGCGAAAAGCGGCACGCGTGCACGGCGACAGAGGCGCGCGCAGGGTTGGACCGCATCCAGCCGGCTACGAGTGAGGCTTCGCTGGCGAATGTGGATTTCGTGATTGAGGCGGCGGTGGAGAAGATGGAATTGAAGAAGCAAATTTTTCAACGTCTCGCCGATGAGAGCGGGCCGAACACGATTCTGGCTACGAACACATCGGCGCTTTCGATCAGCGAACTGGCAACGGCGACGAGTGCGCCGGGACGCGTGGTTGGTTTTCACTTCTTCAATCCAGTCCACCGGATGCAGCTCGTCGAGGTCGTCGTGGGTCGGCAGACGAGTCTCGAGGTGGTACAGCGGGCGATGCGGTTCGCGCGGCAGATTGGCAAGCTGCCGGTTCGCGTGGCGGATCGGCCGGGGTTTCTCGTGAACCGCGTGCTGATGCCGTATCTCGTCGAGGCCGGCCGGCTGTTCGAGGAGGGCGCGCGCGTGGAGGATATCGATGCGGCGATGATCGAATTCGGAATGCCGATGGGGCCGCTGCGGTTGGTGGATGAAGTGGGCGTGGATGTGGCGCAACACGTGACGGGCACGTTGGCAGATGCCTTCGGCGATCGCCTCTCAACGCCGAAAGTGCTCGGCTGGATGATCGAGAAAGGCGCGCTCGGCCGCAAAGCGGGCGCGGGTTTCTACACGTACAATGGCAAGAGCATCACGCCGAACCTCACCGTGCACGATTTCCCGACGACGTTCGAGGCCGGCTGGCTCACGCGTCCGGAACTGCAGTGGCGGATGGTGCTGCTGATGCTCAACGAGACCGCCCGCTGCGTGGAGGAACAGGTAGTCGAAACGGCCGAGGACGCGGATTTCGCGATGGTGATGGGCACCGGATTCGCGCCTTTCCGCGGCGGTCCGCTGCGCTACGTAGACCACGTGGGCGCGGAGTTCGTCGTGGCCGAAATGAATCGGTTGGTGGGGCTGGGCTTGAAACGATTCGCTCCCTGCGACCTGCTTCGCCGATTGGCCGCCAGTGGCGAGAAGTTTTACAGAAAGGAGGAGGAACATGAACAACACGAAAAACGTACCGCATGACAACCCCGAGGGCGTGATCGATACATCGAAGATGACCGCCGGCCAGCGTGCCGCGCTGGAGTTGACCGAGGCCGCGCGCGATGCTGCGGCCGAACGCGCCAGCTTCGCCGGCGGCCTTTTCATGGGCCAGTTCGCGCTCGATCAACTGTTGCCGTTTCCAGAACAGGAGTCCGGCGACCGCGCGCGCGGCGACACGTTTGTGAACGGTCTCGAGAAGTTCCTGCGCGAGCGCACGGACCCCGACGCCATCGACCGCGACGGCGAGATTCCCGATGCGGTCATCGCCGGACTCGGGCGGATGGGCGCCTTCGGAATCAAGGTCGCGCCCGAATACGGCGGCCTCGGCTTGTCGCAGACGAATTATTGCCGCGCCGCGATGCTACTCGGCGGTTGGTGCGGCAATCTCACCGCGCTCATCTCAGCGCATCAATCCATCGGTGTGCCGCAGCCGCTCATCCTTTTCGGGACCGAAGAACAAAAGCGGAAATATCTGCCGCGAGTGGCGGCGGGAGAGATCACCGCCTTCGCGCTCACCGAGCAAGGCGTCGGCTCCGATCCGGCGCGGATGGAAACGCACGCCGAGCTTTCGCCCGACGGCACGCACTTCATTCTCAACGGCGAGAAAATCTGGTGCACTAACGGCACGAAGGCCAGCATGCTGGTGGTGATGGCCAAGACGCCGCCGAAGATTGTCGCCGGGCGCGAGCGGAATCAAATCACCGCGTTCATCGTCGAGATGGATTCGCCGGGCGTCGAGGTCGTCACGCGCTGTCACTTCATGGGGTTGAAGGCACTTTACAACGGCGTCATCCGTTTCCACGACGTGCGTGTGCCGCGGAAGAACATCATTCTCGGCGAAGGCAAAGGGCTGAAGGTCGCGCTCTCCACGCTCAATACTGGGCGACTCACATTGCCAGCTGCTTGCACGGGCTTGGCGAAACGGTGTCTCGAGATTGTCCGTAAGTGGGCCAATGAACGCGAGCAATGGGGCGCCCCCATCGGCAAACACGCCGCCATCGCCGACAAGATTGCGCGCATCGCCGCGAACACATTCGCGATGGAGGCGATGACCTTTTACACCGCGAGTCTCGTTGATAAGGACAAGAAGGCGGACATCCGGATCGAGGCCGCGATGGCGAAGCTGTGGGGCACCGAGCGCGCGTGGGAGATTGTAGACACTACGATGCAGATCCGCGGCGGGCGCGGCTACGAGACGGCCGATTCGCTCCGTGCGCGCGGCGAGGAACCGGCGCCAGTCGAGCGGATGATGCGCGATTGCCGTATCAACACCATCTTCGAAGGCTCGAGTGAAATCATGCGGCTCTTCCTCGCGCGCGAAGCGCTCGATCCGCATCTCAAGGCCGGCGGTGCGGTACTCAACTCGCAGTTGCCGATGGCTGAACGCGCGAAGGCCGCCGTGAAAGCTGGGATCTTCTACGCGAAATGGTATCCGCGACTCTGGCTGCCGCGATTGAACCTTGGAACAAAAGCGGACGTGGATCCGAAGCTCACGCGTCACCTGCGCTGGAGCGAACGCACCGGTCGCCGGCTCTCTCGGCAGCTATTCCACGCGATGATTCGTTTCGGTCCGAAGCTCGAGCGGGAGCAAATTTTGCTCGGCCGTTTCGTGGACATCGGCACCGAGCTGTTTGCCATCACCGCCAGTTGCGCCCACGCCCACAGTCTCATGAAAGAGGGTGCCAGCAGCCGCGAACAGGAGGACCTGCTGCAACTCGTCGATTACTTCTGCCGCGCGGCACGCCTTCGGATTGAGGAGCTTTTCCGCGGCGTGAGTCACAATACGGATGCCGTCGGTTATCGCGCCGCACAGATGGTCTTGGAAGGTCGCGTGCCCGCGCTCAGCGAAGGGATGGTGAATTCCCCCGGCGCGCCGCACGAACATCGCTCACGCCTCGCCGCGTGAACCGCAACTCCAGCGAGTAACGTTGCGTTGTCATCGTCCGGCCTCAAATCGAGGCCGGTTTTTCTGCGCACCTTTCGCGTTGAACACGGCGGCGTCTTCCGCTTCAATCAGCCCGCAACAACAAACGCACTTCCCATGAAACTTCGATTCTTCCTCCTCACACTCACCGCCGTGCTGCTTTGCGGCCGCGCCCCCATCGCCACTGCCGCTGACGCCGATCCGAAGGTCGGTTTGCAGACGTGGACCTGCCGCAACATGAAGTTCGACGAGGTCGTCGCCTTCGCGGAGAAGCACGGCATCAAGCATCTTCAAGCCATCGGCAGCCACATCAACCCGACGGGCTCGCTCGAAGAGGCGAAGCAGAAGAAGGCCATTCTCGATGCGAAGGGAATTCATTTCTACACCTTCGGCGTCGCCGGCACGTCCGCGGACAAGGAACAGAATCGGAAGCTGTTCGTTTTCGCGAAGGCGATGGGCATCAAAGTCATCATCGTCGAGCCGAAGAATGACAAGGCGCTCTGGGATGGCCTCGAGGAACTGGTGAAGGAATACGACATCAAGCTCGCCATCCACAATCACGGCAAGGATTCGGTGTACGGCACGCCCGAGAAAATCTGGAGCGTGATGAAGAGCCGCGACAAGCGCATCGGCGTCTGCATGGATGTGGGTCATATCACCGGCGCCGGCTTCGATGCGGCGAAGGCGTTCCGCGAATACGACGGCCGCGTGTACGACATCCATCTCAAGGACAAGAAGACCGAGAAGACCGCTGACGGCAAGAGCGTCATCCTCGACGTGATGGTCGGCACCGGCGACGCGAATTACAAAGGTCTGCTCGCGGAGTTGAAGAAGGCGAAGTGGGACGGCGTGCTGGCGATCGAGACCGACAACGGCACGTTCGCGAAGGAGCCGACCGCGTTCGTCGCTGGCGCGATCGAGTACGTGAAGAAGAACAAGTGAGCCGGGCCGCTTTTGCGGCACGCTGACTTTAGAGGTCGATTGGGCCGCCGAGACGATCGCCGTCCATCTCGTAGAGACCGACGAGGTAGCCGTTCTCGAAGATCTCGCCGACCTTGAGCGTGCCGAAGATTGTAATCGGTTCGTCCATCACCGGCTTCACGCCTTTGCCGATCATCTTCACGCTCACCCATTCGTTGATCTTCGGCACGGTGCCGTAGCAGCACATCGACTGGTCGCGCATGATCAGCAGTTCGGTGATCAACCCGCCCTCGACCTTCAGCGGCAGCATGTAGCCCTTCACTGCCACCTTGCGTCGATCGAGCGTCTTCACAGGCTCGGGAATCTGCGCCTTGAGCGTGGCTTGCTGGGCCGCATTGGTCGCCGGCGCGTCCGGCACGTCGTAATTAAAACTCGCAAGCCGATCGAACCCAACCACGACATACGCGCCAATCTTCTCGTCGGGCTTGGCGACGGCATTGGTTGCTTTCGGTAAAACTGCGTTTGTCACCGGCGCGTTGGTTTTGCTGGCCAACGGCTGAATCGCTTCGCCGCGGATTTCAACAACGGGCGGTGTGGGCGGCGCGCTTTTGTTGCAACCGATGACGAGGGCAGCGAAGGCGATGAGCGGAAGCAGCAGCGGTTTCATGGTCAGTTCCCTTTCGGAAAGTTGAAGCCGACGGCTTTGAAGGTTTTGCCGGGCAGATTGAGGTTCAACTCCGTGAGCGTCCCGTCGAACCGCTCCGTGGTTTTCAGCCAATCCGCCTGTGCCTCGAATTGCGCGGTGTCACCGATGGTCTCGCCGGTGGCGGCGTTGGCGACGGCCTTGAAAACCAGCGTCTCGGTTTTGTCGCCGACTTTGGCGGCGACCTCGAACTGCGTCGCGCTCGTGCGCCAGAAACCGGTCATGTGCGGCTTCAGCAAATAGGCCGTGAGCTTGCCGGTCGCCGCGTCGCGGACGAATTCGAGATGGCCTTCCTCGTCGCCGAGCGTCACCGCCGTGCCGCCGTGCGGTGGGTCGTGATGATGCGCGTCGGCGGTGGGTTTCTTCTCAGCGTGTTCGCAGTTGGGGCAGCAATCGTCTTTTTTGGCGCAGCCGAAGGCGAGGCCGAGAATCAGGGCGAAGGCGAGGTGAGAGAGCTGTTTCATAGTTCAAGAATGCGGCACAAGGTTTTCTGCGACGTCCGTGCGATAAGCTTTCAGGGCTGGCACTATACCAGCCGCCGCGCCGGAGGCAATGATTCCCACGGGCGCCCAGACCAGCACTGGGTTCCACGCCCACGGATCGAGCACCACGCCGACTTGCGCGCGGATGATGGCCGCCGCGCCGGTGGCAATCGCGCCGTACACGAGAAAGCCCGCGATTGCGCCGAGCGAGGCGATGGCGGCGGATTCCAGCACGACCGCGCCGAAGAGCGTCGAGCGATGCGCTCCGAGCGCGCGCAGGATGGCGATTTCGCGGCGGCGTTCGTTCATCGAGTTGTAAAGGCTGGCGAGAATGGAGGCGCTGGCGACGAGCGCGACCAGCCACGCGACGAGCGCCAGGACGCGGTCGAACCACGCGATCTTGTCGAAGAGTTGGGCGATGGCCTGCGCAATCGGCCACGCGAACGTGAGCCGGTTGCCCTGCTTGTTGTAGAGCGTATCGAGCTGCTTGCCGGCCATCGGCGAGCGCAGCTTCACCAGCACGGCGCTGATCTCGCTCGCGGTCTGCGCGGCGTGGCCCTTCATGTTTTGCAATCCCTCGAGCGGAATCCAGATGACGCGGTCGGCCGGCGTGTTGCTCGGCGCGAGGATGCCGGTGACGACGTACGTCTCCGCGTGCTGCTGCTTTTCGTCGAAGAGCAGGCCGTGATACGGATGGAACTTGTCGCCAACTTTCAACCCGAGCCGTTGCGCCGCGAAACTGCCGAGCACAGCCTCGGCGTAACCGGCGTTGAACGCGCGGCCGCTGGTGAATGCGAACTTGCGCTTCGGCTGCGGCTCGACCTCGGTGAAGAGATTCGTGGTGGTGCCGATGAGTCGGTAGCCGTGGTAATTGTCGCCGACGGCGATGGGCAGCGCGAGCGCGACGGAGGGGTTGCGCTGGATCTCCTCGAAGTCGCGCCACGCGAGATTGCCGGGCGATTCCTCGAGATGGAAAATGGCGTTGAGCACCAGCTGCAGCTTGGCGCTGCGCGCGCCGAGGACGGCGTCGAACCCACCGCTCACGCCGGTGAACGTCTGGTTCGCCTGCGTCTTCACCGCCCACACCGCCATCAGCAATCCAGTGGCGAGCGCGATGCTGGCCGCGGTGACCACGGTGGAAAACGCGTGCTGGCGGAGGCTTTTGGCGACGATGCGGGCGAGGGTCATCGGAGAAATTATTGGGCGGCGGCGCGGTTGAGTTGCTTGAGGTCGCGCACTTGTTCGAACTGCGCGAGCACCTCGCGGTCGTGGCTCACGAGCAGCAGCGCGGCGCTGTTCTCGCGGCAGGTCTCGCGGATGAGCGCGAGCGATTCGCGGGCGTTGGCGTGGTCGAGGTTGCCGGTCGGCTCGTCGGCGAGCACGAGCTGCGGGCGGTTGGCGAGCGCGCGCGCGACAGCCACGCGCTGCTGCTGGCCGGTGGAAAGCTGGCGCGGACTGTGGTTCAACTTGTCCGCGAGGCCGACCCGTTTCAACAGGGAGATGGCGAACGCGTGGTCCACACCGCGACCGAACTTCATCCCGAGCAGAACGTTCTCCAAGCAGGTGTAGCCTTGGAGCAGATTAAAAGTCTGGAAGATGTAGCCGATGTGCGTGGCGCGCAGCCGATCGCGTTCCGACTCGGGCAACGCGGACATCTCACGGCCGGCGAGCGTCACGCGTCCAGCGTCGGGACGTAAAATGCCCGCGATGAGATGGAGGAAGGTCGTTTTACCGGAACCGCTTTCGCCGGAGAGAGCGATCTGCTCGTGTTCGCCGAGCGCGAAGGTCGGCACGTCCACGACCGTGTGCGTCGCGCCGTCGGGCGTGATAAAACTTTTGCGGAGGTCGGTGATCTCGAGTAGCGGCACGGCGGGTTCTGGTTCGCGTTTCGACGCGGACTGTAAGCGGGAGCTTGAGTCCAATCGAGCATAATTCAGCGTTGACGGTTCGGACGCCGCCGCTACGATGTGCCGCTCTTGGTTCGGTTTAACCTGACAACGAAAACGGAATAATATGGCAGTCAAAGTTGCAATCAACGGATTCGGCCGCATCGGCCGTCTGGTCTTCCGCGCGATGGTCGAGCAAGGCCTCGTCGGCAAGGAAATCGAAGTCGTCGCCGTCGGTGACATCGTGCCGGCCGATAACCTCGCCTATCTGGTGAAGTACGACTCCACGCAGGGCCGCTTCGCTGGCACCGTTTCGTCCAAGAAATCTTCCCCTGACAAAGCCGAGGACGACGTGCTCGTCGTCAACGGCGCGGAGATCCTCGTCGTCTCCGCCAGAACCCCCGCCGAGCTGCCGTGGAAGGCGCTGGGCGTGGACGTCGTCATCGAGTCCACCGGCCTCTTCACCGAGGCGGACAAGGCCAAAGGCCACCTCACTGCCGGTGCGAAGAAGGTGATCATTTCCGCTCCTGCAAAGGGCGAGGACATCACCGTCGTGATGGGCGTCAACCACGAGAAGTACGACGCGGCCAATCACCACATCATCTCCAACGCGAGCTGCACCACGAACTGCCTCGCGCCGCTCGTGCACGTGCTGCTCAAGGAAGGTTTTGGCATCGAGGAAGGATTGATGACCACCATCCACGCTTACACCGCCACGCAGAAGACTGTGGACGGCCCGAGCAAGAAGGATTGGAAAGGTGGACGCACTGCGGCCATCAACATCATCCCCTCCGCCACTGGCGCCGCGCGCGCCGTTGGCCTCGTCTGCCCCGAAGTGAAGGGCAAGATCACCGGCATGGCCTTCCGCGTGCCGACGCCGACCGTCTCCTGCGTGGATCTCACGGTGAGGACCGTGAAGGAAACGAGCTACGCCGAGATCTCCGCCGCCATGAAGAAGGCCAGTGAGACCTACCTCAAAGGCGTCCTCCAGTGGACCGCCGACGAGGTTGTCTCTACCGATTTCATCCACGACAAGAGCAGCTCCATCTTCGACGCCGGCTCCGGCATCGAGCTGAACAGCCGCTTCTTCAAGCTCGTGAGCTGGTACGACAACGAGTGGGGCTACTCCAACCGCGTCGGCGACCTGCTGAAATACATGATCAGCAAAGGGCTCTAAGCCGTAGCTGACAACGATTCAAGAACGGCGGCCTCGAAAGAGGTCGCCGTTTTCATTTTCACGATTTCGGTTTTCGGCGGCCCTGTTTTCGTCAGCACACGTTTCCCGCTTGTCTTTCACGCGCGGTTGGATGGAAATCGCCGTGATGCTACGCCAAGCCCTTCAAGAATTCGTTGTGCCGACGCGCGGTCGCGGTTTCTACGAAATCACCGGCGAGGTCGCGCTCTTGTTGAAGAACAGCGAACTGCACACCGGCCTCGCCACGCTGCATCTACGGCACACCTCGGCGTCGCTGCTGATTCAGGAGAACGCCGATCCCGAGGTGCGGCGCGATCTCGAGCGGTTCTTCGCGCAGCTTTGTCCCGATGGCGCCCCGCTTTTCGAGCACACAGCCGAGGGCGCGGACGATATGCCGGCGCACGTGCGCACAGCGCTCACGTCGGTGAATCTCGCCATCCCGATTGCGCACGGCGCGTTGGTGCTGGGCAGATGGCAGGGGATTTACGTGTGGGAACATCGTCACGCGCCGCACCGGCGGCAAGTGGTGCTGCACCTGCTCGGTGAGTAACGCCGAGTGGGCGCACGGACGAAGTTGAAGTTGTCAGCGGACGCTGATCACTTCTTCAACGCGGGCGGGGTCGGGCCGTAGTAACGGATCTGCATGCCCTCGGGCGAGGTCTTCATCCCGTACACCCAGAAGTGGAAGTAGCGCTCCACTTTCTCGAAGGGCGGCAGCGCCGCGAAATCAATCCACGCCATGTCCGCGCCGGCCGCCTTCGGTTTGCCGGTGAGGCCGGCGATAGCGAGCGGACCGCCGACCAGATCGGTGAGGAGCTTCGGATTCTTCTGCACCGTCTGCCACAGGCCGCGCGCGGTCTCGCGAGAATTCTCGTAGCCGAAGGAGCCGGTGTTCATCCCGCCGACTTGCTGCGCGGCTGCGGCGAGGCCGGTCAAATCCTTCAGCGGTTTGCCGGTCTCTTTGGGTCCGCGCAGATAACCTTCCAGCGCGGCGAGGTCGGTGGCAAACGCCACGAAACCGGGCGCGGCCGCGAGATGGAAACCGCCGGGATTCTTACCGCCGTCTTCCGCACCGCCGGCATTGAAGGAATAAATTGTCCGGCCCTCGACCTCGCGCGTCACCGGCGCTTGGCCGGAGGTGCTCGCGAGCGTGCGGATGGCTTGTGCCACGACCTCGGGCTTGGGCGAGTTGATGAGGAAGATGGCGTTGGAGGTGAGGAGGTCCTGGGGATTGCTGCCGCCGCGCGGGGTTTGTTCCACGATGATCACGTCATCACCGAGGTTGGCGATGAGTTGGGCCTGCAGATTGAAGGCCGGATCCTTCTCGCGCACACTGGCCTCGAAGAAGCTGATCATCGCGCCGGCGAGCGGCGAAATCTCGTTCGCCATTCCCGTCATGTTGTTCCAGAAACGGGGGAGGTCCTGCCGCCAGCGGCCGAACTTCGAGACATTCGCGCCGACGAAAGCGGGCGGGGTGGAATCCTTCGCCTCGGTGGCCATGAGGTTGAAGAGACCGCGGCGGCCGGCGGCCGGCACGTCGAGGAAGATCTCGGCGAGCGAGCCATCGGGCGAATCGTGCATCGAGACGGCGATGGACTTGAGGCCATTGAGGCCGAGGGCGTGGACGATGCGCGCAGGCTGGACCGCCATCGGATTCTCGGGTGACGGCTTCGGCATGTTTTTGGAAATCGCTTCAACAAGCGCCTTCACGAGCGGTTCGCAATCCACCCAGCCGTAGAAGAGCGCACCGCGGAACTGCCCGTTCTGGCGCGCGGCGAAACGGAGATTCTCGCCCACGCCCGGCCCGGCGTTTCCACCTTGGCGGGCGATGACCCGCTCGAGCGTCGGCAGATGATCGCCGACGAGCAGCAAGTCGCCGGCCTGGCCGAAATGCACTTCGCCGCCCTTGCCCTGTTTCCCCATCGAGATGAACTCGACGCCGCGAACGGTCTGGATCTTGTGCGGCTTGGCCGTGGCTGTCAGCTTCGCCTTCAACTCGCCGAGCTTCCCCGCGAGCGCGGGGGCCTTGTTGCCGGCATCCACGATGAGCACGCCGTGCGGATCGAAGGGGGCGCGGGGGTCGGGCGAGTTCAGCACCGCGAGGGTGAGCTGGCCCTGCGCCAGATCGGTGTATTCCTCGAGCTTCGTACCCAACTCCTTCTCGAGTGGCTCGAGGACGGCGATGCGGAAGCCGCCCTCGAACTTGTCCGCGAACGCCTTCATCGCCGGGTCGCGCCAGAGTTGCACCATCGGCTCGCCCTGCCACGAGGTGCGCGCCTTGTTCATGTCCGGCACGGTGAAGAAGGCGATCGTTTCAGGCGGCAGCAGCTTCTCCGCCGGCGCAGCGGCGCGCAACGGCAGGATGAGAGCGGCGAGGAGAACGAGGATCAGACGGGTCTTCATAAACGAGGGCGAGCTATCGGTTGTTAAAAGAAAATCAGAACGGCGCTTCAGTGGCACGCGTTTGGCATCGGGTGTGAGCCTAGCAACGCCCGTTCACGAAGACAAGCGATGTTTCCGGCGCGTCCACGCCCAGTGCGCGCACAAGAAAAGTGGCGATTATGGACAACGGCCAGTTGCGAAATCCACGGGCCCGTTCGATGTTCCATTGGAGACTCCACTCCCATACTGGCCATGATTGTAACCAGTATGCGTAGCTCGGCTAAGATTCCTCCTGCCGTGGCGACGGGGTCCCCTCTGAAAAGCCGTTCCCCCTTCGCCTCCCGTTCCGCAGCAAGAACCTCCAAAGGCATCTCCGCGTCCCCGCTCTGCGGCTAAAATCTGAGCCATACTGTCTCACTTTTGGCTCTTTTGGGTCGAAGTTTCGACCTTGTGAACGTGTTCCTTGACCTCGCGAGCGTGTTCCCAAGGTCGATGAACGCGTTCCTTGAGTCCGTGAACGTCTTCACAGCCTCCGTGAACGCTTTCGTAGAGTCACGGAACGCTCCCACTGAGACACGGAATGCTTTCACAAGGTCGAGGAACACGTTCACGGACTCAGTTGAAGCCTTCACAAGGTCAAGGAACGCGTCCGCAAGGACCAAGAATCGAAGAGAAAGGCCGAAAACCACGACTTTTAGGGCTGGGAACCGCTTCGGAAGAGGCAAGCACGGCTCCGGAGGCTTTTAGGGGAAATTACCTGCCTCACGGAACGGGGGGACTGAACCGCCAAGGCGCGAAGATGCCAAGAAGAGAGACGATAGAGGGGAGAGACGATAGAAAAGGGGATCGCGGGGTAGAGTCAAGCCGCTGGCTTGACCGCTCCTGAAAGACCCGCCAGCGGTGTGTCGCTCCCCATCCGCTCCACAGATAAAATCCGTGTCCATCCGTGTTTAATCCGCGGCTTTCCACCTCCGCGCCGTTCCTGTGTCGCAGCGAGCGGGTTGCCAAGCGGCGTCGCCCTTTGTTACCTTCTTTTAGATTTAGAAAAGGAAGTTGCCATGCCCATCTACGAATTTGCCTGTCCCAAGTGCCGGAAGATCTTCAGCTTCCTCTCCAAGCGCGTGAATCCGGCGCATTCGCCGGCCTGCCCCCAGTGCGGCCGCAAGAAGTTGGAGAAGGAGATCAGCCGCTTCGCCTTCACCAAAGGGGTCAGTGAACCGGCCGCCGCCCCCGCTGGCGCCGAGTCTGACGGCCCGGCGATGCCCGAGATGGACGAGCGCAAGATGGAGCGGGTGATGGCCGAGATGGAGCGCGACATGGGGCATCTCGATGAGAACAACCCGCGGCACATGGCGCACATGATGAAGAAGATGAAGGATCTCCTGCCGCCGGGCACGATGCCCAAGGAGATGGACATCGCCATCAAACGACTCGAGGCCGGCGAAGACCCAGAGAAGATCGAGGCGGACATGGGGGATGTGTTCGGGGACCTGATGGGCGGCGAGGAAGGCGGTCCCAGTGGCAAAGGCGGCGGCGGCGGTGCTTACGCGCGCGACAGCGGGTTGTATGATTACTGAACGCCGGCACCGCTGAACACGCCGCCCGGTTCTCTTTTCCGGCTTGGCGTTCTGGGTGGCTTGGCGGTTAATCCCTGCTGTGGCGCACATTCATGAGAAGATAGATTTCACGGTGGCGATCTTCGTCGTCCATCAGAACAAGATCCTGCTCATCCACCATCGCAAGCTCGATAAGTGGTTGCCGTTGGGCGGGCACATCGAGCTGGAGGAGGACCCGGAGCAGGCGGCGTTGCGGGAGGCGCGCGAGGAGAGCGGGCTGGAGGTGGAGCTGGTCGGCGAGCGGCCGCCCACGACGGAGCCGGGCACACGCGCGCTCATCGCGCCGCGGTTCCTCGACATCCACCGCATCAGCGCGACGCACGAACACATCGGGATGATTTACTGGGCGCGGCCGAAGAACGGCTCGCTGCAATTGGCCGAGGCGGAGCACCACGACATCCGCTGGTGCGCGGCGTCGGATCTCGAGGCGCTGCAGCCGGCGATGAGCGGCGCGGTGAAATGGTATTGCCTCAAGGCGCTCGAAGAGCTGGCGTAAAGGGCTTGGCAACGCTTGCCGCTCGCTCTTGCACGTTGACGGCGCGGCGGGTTCTTGGTGTTCTAGCGGCGTGAATCGCCAGTCCTCCATCCGCGTGCTGTTCGTCCTTCTTCTCGCCGCCGCTTTCGTTCCCGCGTTGCGCGCGCAGAAGGTCCCTGTCACGGAGCACATTCTCCCCAACGGCCTCAAGGTGCTGCTGCTCGAGCGGCACGATGCGCCGGATGTGGCGGGCGGCTGGGTCGCGAAGGTCGGCAGCGCGAACGAGCGCCCGGGCATCACTGGCATCGCGCATCTCTTCGAGCACATGATGTTCAAGGGGACGCCGACGATCGGCACGAAGGATTTCAAGAAGGACGTGGAGATTCTCAATGCGCAGGAGCGTGTGCGCGAACTGATGCGCGAGGAGGAGGCGAAGCTCCGCGCGGCGTGGCGCCGCGGCGAAATCGATGACCCGCAGAAGCCGGAGAACCGCACGCCGCGCTTGCGTGAGCTGGGGAAGGAGTTCCAGCAGCTCGTCGAGGAGCAGCGGAAGATTCTCGTGAAAAATGAGTTTGACCGCATCTACACGGCTGGCGGCGGCTCGCAGATGAACGCTTACACGAGCTACGACGTGACGGCGTATTTCATCACCGTGCCGGCGAATAAGCTCGAGCTGTTCATGTGGATGGAGAGCGAGCGCATCCTGCGGCCGATCTTCCGCGAGTTTTACGCGGAGCGCGATGTGGTGTTCGAGGAGCGGCGGATGCGCACGGACTCGACGCCGCTGGGCAAGTTCGCCGAGGCCTTCGAATCGCTCTTCTGGGAATCGCACCCGTACTCGTGGCCGATCATCGGCTGGCCGAGCGACATCGCCGCCATCTCGCGCGAGCAGGCGGATGATTTCTACGCGACCTATTACGCGCCGCAAAATCTCACGCTCATTCTCGTGGGTGACTTCGATTCGAAACGCACGCTCGCGATGGTGGAGAAATATTTTGGCCGCATCCCGAAAGGCAAGAAAGCCACGCCCGACGTCGTCACGCTCGAGGTCGCGCAGAACGCCGAGAAGCGGATGTATGCCGAGGCCGAGACGAACCCGCAGGTGGACATCCTCTGGCACACGGTCGCCTATGGCCACGCCGATTCCTATCCGCTCTCCGTGCTCGCGCAGATTCTCTCCACGCGCACCGGCCGGCTTTACAAGAACCTCGTGCTCGGCCCGCAGGTCGCGACCGAGACGTGGGCCTGGCAGGGCTCCCGCAAATGGGCGGGGCAGTTCAATCTCGGCGGCGAATGCCGCGACGGCCGCAAGCCCGAGGAGGTCGAGCAGGCCATCTATGCCGAGCTGGATAAATTGAAGAACGAAGATTTGCCCGCAGCGGAATTGCAGAAGGTGAAGAACAACTTCGCCGCCGGCGAATACCGGCGTCTCGCCAACAACCACGCCATCCTGCAGCAGTTGATGCGTGCCGAGGGCGCCGGCGACTGGCGAGAGATCAACGAGGGCGGCCCGCGGCTGCAGACCGTCACTGCCGCCGATGTCCGCCGTGTGGCGAACAAGTATTTCACGAAGGAGAACCGCGCCGTCGCCGTTTACACGCGCAAGGCGGGCGCCGCCACGGACGAGCCTGATTTCGCCGGTCTCAGCGACCAGCAGAAGCCGGTCGCGCGCAAAGTGCTCTCGACAATCAAAGCCGAGACGAACCTCGCCGCCTTGAAACAACGCGCTCAGCAACTCGACGAGCAGCTCTCGAAAGCTGAAGCCAAAACGCAGACGTTCCTCAAATTGCTCCGCAAGAAAACGCAGGAGCGCATCGCTGAACTGGAGAAGAAATAATGAAGCCGATTTTTGTCCACGCCTTGTTGCTGTCGCTGTCCGTTGTCGTGTTCGCGCCCGCGGCCGATGCGATTCCGGATCGTCCGGAGAAGCTCCAGTTCCCCGCGCTAAAATATGAGCCGCCGCGCGCGGCCGATCACCGCGTGGTGCTGAAGAGCGGGCCGGTCGCCTACGTGGTGCCGGACCGGGAACTGCCGCTCGTGAGCCTCGTGATTTACGTCCGCACCGGCCAGCACACGGAGCCAGCGGGCAAAGAGGGCTTGGCTTCACTCGCCGGCTCGCTCCTCGCGCGTGGCGGAACCAAAAGCAAAACCGCCGAGGAACTCGAGGAGCGGCTCGCGTTTCTCGCGGCGGGCTTGAACGCGAGCGTCGGCGACACGCAGGGCACGGTGAGTCTCAACCTGCTTTCGAAAGACCTCGACGAAGGGCTGGCGATTTTGCGCGAGGTGCTCACCGCGCCGCGGTTGCAGGAGGATAAGCTTGCGCTCTTCAAACAGCAGACGCTGCAGTCGATGAAGCAGCGCAACGACGACTCGGCGGACATCGAGCAGCGCGAGCGGCGCTTCCTCGCTTACGGCGAAAACTTCTGGGTGAACCGCCACGCGACGCAAGCCTCGATCGAGTCTATCACACGCGCGGACATCGAGGCGTTTCACCGGCGCTGGTTTCACCCGAAAAACTTCGTGGTGGCCGCGAGCGGCGACTTCGATCGTGCGGCCTTGACGGCGAAGCTGGAAACGCTTTTCGCAAGCTGGCCGTTCCAAGGCGACGTGGCGAAGCCGGTGCCGACGGATAAACAGTTCGCTGCGCCGGGCCTTTATTTCGTGGAGAAGGATGTGAACCAAGGCCGCGTTTCGCTGCTGCTGCCGGGCATTCGCCGCGATGATCCAGATTATCCGGCCGTGGAAGTGATGAACGACATTCTCGGCGGCGGCGGGTTCACATCGCGCATCATGAACCGCGTGCGCTCGGATGAAGGGCTGGCTTACTCGGCCGGCACCGGTTTTCCGGGTGGCGTGTATTATCCGCTCAGCTTCGTGGCGGTGTTCCAATCGAAGTCGGGCACGGTGGCCTACGCAACGTCGCTCGTGCTGGATGAGATGCGGAAGATCGCCGCCACGCCGGTCACGGCCGAGGAGTTGGAGACGACGAAGAAATCGTTCATCGAGACGTTCCCGAGCAGCTTCGCGACGAAGGGGCAAGTAGCGGGCGCGCTCGCGCAGGAGGAGTTCACCGGCCGTTACGCAAAGGAACCGGACTACTTCAAAAACTATCGCGCGAAGATTGCCGCTATCACGGCTGCGGATGTGCAGCGTGTGGCGAAGAAATACATGACGCCGGAGAAGGCTGTCATCCTCGTTGTAGGTCAGAAGGCGGAGATTCTCAAAGGTCATCCGAACCATCCGGTGAAAATCGAGTCGCTCGCACCGCGCATGGTGAACGTGCCGCTGCGCGATCCATTGACAATGAAGCCGTAGCCGCGTTGACTGGCAGTGGAGGAAGGGTCGGCGACGACTCGGCATTTGCCAAAACGGAAAACTCGGTCATCTTTGGAGAACAACCCGCGATGGATATCGTCTTTAATTGCCCCGCGTGCAGTCAGGAATTAACCATCGAAGCCGGTAGCGCCGGCGCGCAAATCAAGTGTCCCAGCTGCGGTAAAATCCTGCTCGTCCCTCGCGCCCGTCCCGCCAAACCCGCTCCCAAGGCGGCGCCCTCCGCGCCCGCCGATGAAGCCGAGATGGCCGCGCGACTGGCCAGTTCCTACAACCGGATGCGCACGGAGGTGGGCAAAGCAATCGTGGGACAGGACGAAGTCATCGAGCAGATTATCATCGCCATTTTCGCGCGCAGCCATTGCCTGCTCGAAGGCGTGCCCGGTCTCGCCAAGACGTACATGGTGAAGAGCCTCGCCGAAGCGATGGCGCTGAGTTTCAAACGCATTCAGTTCACGCCCGACTTGATGCCGGCGGACATCACCGGCACGGACGTGATTCAGGAAAACACCGAAGGCGGACGCTCGCTGGTCTTCCTGCGTGGGCCGCTTTTCGCGCAGATGGTGCTGGCGGATGAGATCAACCGGTCGCCGCCAAAATCGCAGGCCGCGTTGCTCGAGGCGATGCAGGAACATTGCGTGACCGTCGGCGGCCAGACTTACACGCTCGAGGAACCGTTCTTCGTGCTCGCCACGCAAAACCCCGTCGAGCAAGAGGGCACGTATCCGTTGCCCGAGGCGCAGAAGGACCGCTTCATGTTTCACGTGAAGGTCGGTTATCCGTCGAAGGACGAAGAGCGTGAAATCATCCGCCGTACGACCGGCGCGCATACTGCGGACATCCAACCGGTGATCACCGGCGAAGAAATTATCCAGTGTCAGAGGCTCGTTCGCAAAGTGCCCGTGCCCGATCACGTGACGGACTTCGTTCTCGAACTCGTTCGCCGCAGCCGGCCGGACGAACCCGGCGCTGTGCCGTTCGCCAAGGAATTAATCGCGTGGGGACCGGGGCCGCGCGCCTGTCAGCAGCTCATCCTCGGCGGCAAAGTGCGCGCCGTGATGCAGGGGCGATTCCACGTGACGATTGATGACATCGAGGATCTCGCCTATCCGGTGCTGCGGCATCGCATCGTGCCGACGTTCAACGCCGAGGCCGAGGGCATTCCTGTGGACGACATTATCCGCCGCGTGTTGGCGGCCATCCCGCGAGGCAAGGCCAAGGCGGGTTTGTGAACGTCGGTTGTGAAGGGGATTCGCGCCGCCCGCGCGATGCCGGATTTTGAAGTTGGCTGAAATATATGGCCCAACTCTCTGATTACCTCGCGCCTGCCGAGCTGCAGAAGATTTCCAACCTACAGGTGCTCGCTCGCCTCGTGGTTGAGGGCTTCATCTCCGGCCTGCACCGTTCGCCGCACAAAGGCCTCAGCGTCGAGTTCGCCCAGCATCGCCAATACGTGCAGGGCGACGAAATCCGCCGCCTCGATTGGAAAGTCTTCGCCAAGACCGATCGCCTTTACGTGCGCGAATACGAGGAGGAAACGAACCTCCGCTGCACCCTCCTGCTCGATCTTTCCGGCTCGATGGCTTACGGCGGTGAGAAGGCTGTGGCGAAGCATCAATACGCGCTCCGTCTCGCGGCGGCGCTCGCGTATCTGCTGCTCCAGCAGCGCGACAGCGTGGGGCTCGTCACCTTCGACACCGCGATCCGCCGCTATATCCCGCCCCGCTCGAGCACGCGCCACCTGCGCGTGTTGCTCGAAGAATTGGGAACTGCCGAACCGGGCGGCGAGACCGATCTCGCCCGCGTGTTGCGCGACCTCGTGCCGCGACTGCATCGCCGCGGACTCATCGTGCTGCTCTCGGATTGTTTCGGGGACGTGAAGGCACTCACCTCCGCTCTCGCTCAATTCCGTTCCGCGCGCCACGAGGTGCTCGTGTTCCATATTCTCGATCGCGATGAGGTCGATTTCCCGTTCCGCGAATGGACGCGGTTCGAGTCCATCGAGCAAGCCGAAGCGTTCCGGATGATTGACCCCGCGCAGTTTCGCGAGGCGTATCTGGCGAACCTCAAACGGTTCCAAGAAGAGCTGGTGGCCGGCTGCCGCAAACATCGCGTGGACCTCGTGCCGATGGTCACCGATCAGCCGTACGCCGAGGCTCTCTCGCAGTATCTCACCCGCCGGCTGAGCCGCCCCAAATGACATTTCTCAACGTCATCCTACTCGGTGGCGCGGCGGCGGTCGCTATTCCAATCGTCATCCATCTCCTCAACAAAAATCGCTATCGCACGGTGCGCTGGGGTGCGATGCATCTGCTCGACATGACGCTGAAGGTGAACCAGCGGCGGCTCCGTCTCGAGCAACTGCTGCTGCTGTTGGTGCGATGCTTCGTGCTCGCCGCGCTGGCCTTCTGCATGGCGCGACCGGTGCTCACCGGCGCGAGCTTGCTGGTCGGCTCGGCCAAGACTTCGATGGTTCTGCTACTCGACAACAGCTATTCGATGGATCACCGCGGCGCGGGTGCGCCGAACTTCGAGCTGGCACGCGAGTTGGCGGCGAAGGTCGTCGGCGACCTCGGCCGCGGCTCGGATATCAGCGTGTTGCAGATGTCCTCCGGAGGCACGCCGCTTTACGACAGTCCTGTGACCGACACCTCGCGCACCGCGAAAGATTTGCGCGCGCTCGAGGCCGGCTTCGGCAAAGCCGATGTGGCTTCTTCGCTCGAGAAGGCCGCGGCCGTCATCGCCAAAGCTCCGCAGTCCTACCGTGAGATTGTTGTCATCAGCGATTTCCAGAAAGTGAGCTGGCAGGAGAAGGATGCGCCCGCGCGCAAACGTCTCGCGGATCAGCTCCGCAAACTCCCGTTGCCGCCGCAAATCACACTCTTTCACGCCGGCAGCGAAGGCCGCGAAAACATCTGCGTCGAGTCGATTGATTTCTCGCACAGAGTGCTCGGTGTGAAACAACCGTTCACCGTCCGCGCCGCGGTGCGCAACTTCGGCGAACGCGAACTGCCCGACCTGCGCGTCTTCTTCCGCGTGGACGGCGCGGAACGTTCCGCCGCGCAGATCTCGCTCGGTGCGGGCGAGCAGAAGCAGGTACTGTTCACGCACACCTTCGACACGCCCGGTTCGCACGTCGTTGAGGTGGTGACCGATGCCGATCCGCTCAAGGCCGATAATAGTTACGCGGCGAGCATCCCCGTCTGGGACCACGTGCCGGTGCTCGTGGTGAACGGTGATCCGAATCCCGAACCGCTGCGTGGCGAGACCGATTATCTGCAGATCGCGCTGCAGCCGTTCCGGCAGGGGCAGGATAAAGCCGCGTTGTCCGATCTCATCACCGGCACCACGGTGACGATTGATGGGCTTGACGAGAAAGCGCTCGCCGACAAACGCGTGGTGGTGCTCGCGAACGTGAGCAAGCTCAACGACGCGCAGCTCCGCGTGGTGAAAGATTTCGTGCGCGACGGTGGTGGGCTGCTGATTTTCCCCGGCGATCGCGTCGATACCGCGTGGTATAATCGCGATCTCGCCGCGTTCGGTCTGATGCCCGCCACGTTCCTCGCGCTCGCGGGCGGGCGCGATGCGAAGACGCCGCCCACGCGCGTCGTGGCCCAGAGCTTCAGCCATCCAGCGCTCGAGTTCTTCAATGACCTGCGCAATGGAAATCTCGCCGACGGCGAGTTGAAGCAGTGGTTCCGTCTGCGCGAGCCGCCGCCGAATGATTCGCTCATCAACGCGTTTGCGCGGCTCGATTCCGGTGATCCATTCCTCGTCGAGAAACGGTTTGGCGAAGGCCGCGTCATCCTCTGCGCCGCGCCGTGCGATGCGGATTGGAGCAACCTGCCGCTGCGGCCGTTTTATCTCCCGCTGATGCAACGACTCGTCACGCACCTCGCATCGAGCGTCTTTCCGCCGCGCAATCTCGAGCCGGGTCAGTCGGCCGTCGCTTTTCTGCCGGCAGAGAGCGCGAAGAAAAAAGCCACCATCACCGATCCGCTTGGCGAGAAGCACGAACTGACGGTCGCCGCCAAAAGCGGTCGCGGCGTGGTGGAGTTTGCGAAGACGCAACGCCCCGGGCTTTACGTGCTCGCCGCGCCGGACGGCACAACGATTCATTTCGTCGTGAACACCAATCGCGAGGAATCGGACTTACGTCAGTTACCCGAGCCGGAACGCAAAGCCGTCGCGAAAGCGATGGGCGCCGAGCTCGTCAGTTCGGTGGAGGAATACAAGGCGCTCGATCGCCGCCGGCGGTTTGGAAGCGAGCTGTGGCAACCGTTGTTGTGGGCTGTGCTCGGCGCGCTTTTCGCCGAGTTGCTGCTTCAGCAATTCATCGCGAGGAGGCGTAAATGACGACCGAGCTGCGTTTCCTCGGTGAGTTTCAGCTGTGGCAGGCGTTTCTGCTCGCGATTGCGTTGGGGGCGATTGCCGCGTGGCTTTACCGGCGAGACACCCGCGCCCGCGCCGGCGTCGCATCGTGGTTGTTGCCGGTGTTGCGCGGCGCCGCAGTGTTTCTTGTGGTGATGATGCTCTCCGGTCCGGTGCTGCAACATCGCCGCACCACCGGGCAGACGGCGCGGGTGCTGCTTTACGTGGACGCCTCATCCAGCATGGGAACGACCGACGAGGTGATGGAGCAATCCCGCAAACTCGCGCTCGTACGGAAGCTCGGCTGGATCGGCGGCGCACGCGGCGAAGATCACGCGCGTGTGGCGGCGGACCAACTCGCTCGCGCCCGGCAAGCGGCGGAAGGCGCGAGGGTGTTGCGCGAGGCGCCGGAGATTAAAGCCGGATTGCAGGATTTCCGCAGCGCTCTCGAAATTGCCGCGGGACGACTTGAGAAGCTCGGCACCGCTCGCTGGCCTGCCGCCACGGACACGCGGTTCCGCCGCGAACTGCTCGAGCCTGTCCAAAAGCTCGTGGGCGGCGACCCCGTGCGCGCGCAGGGAGATCTCGCGGCGTTGCTGCCGTTGCTCGGCGAATTCGAAATCGCGTTGCAAAAGATTCTGGAGTCCGGCGACGGCGCGGAGGTGGGAGCAAAACTAGACGACAAAACAAAAGCCGCGCTTGAGCGGTTCGACAAACTCCCCCGCTGGCAAAGGCTCGAATCGCTTCTGCTCGGCGGCAACGAGAGTTTGCTCGAGCAACTCGCGGGCGATCACCATATCGAGTTGTTCGCGCTCAACGGACGGTCGGCCGAGCTGCTCTGGTGGCCGGGCGCGGACAAAGGCGATGCGGCTTTCAAGGCGCCGAAGGAATTTGGAGTGGCGCCGACGAACAATCTCACCAACCTTTCTGATCCTGTTCTCGCTGGCGTCGAGGAGAACGATCCGAAGGAGAAGCTGGTGGTCGTGCTTTTCACCGACGGCCAGCACAATGACGGCTCCATGCCGGTGGAGATGGCGAAGATGCTCGGGCAGCGTGGCGTGCAGGTGCACACGGTTGGTATCGGCGCCACGCAGTTCGCGCGCGACATGGCGCTGCTCGAGGTGAAGGCGCCCAGCGTGGCTTATCCGGATGCGAATGTGACCGGCAAAATCATCTTCCGCGACGGCATGCCGCCGGGGCAGCCGTTCACGCTGCGTGTCGAGCACGAGGGCCGTTTGGTTTGGGAGAGCAAGCCGCTGCAAACGCAGCAGCTCCCGCGGCGCGAAGTGCCGTTCGATTTCTCCATCAAGGAAGCGGTCGCCGCCGCGCAGCGAGGACAGGCGCGCGACTTGAATTTCACCGCGCTGCCGTTGGCATTGCGCGTCACCCTCACTCCGGTCGCCGGTGAGAAGCAGATCGAGAACAACACCACCACGCTCCGCATCCACGCCATCACCCAGAAGCCGCGCGTGCTGGTGCTCGACGGCCGGCCGCGCTGGGAACACCGCTATTTGCGCAACGTGCTCGAGCGCGATGATCGCTGGGAAGTGAACGCGCTGCTCGCCGGCCTCGGCGGCGAGAGCAAGCCGTGGCCGCGCGGTCTCGGGGGCGGCTCCTTCCCGCTCGTGCGCGAGGAATTGTACTCCTACCAGCTCATCATCTTCGGCGATGTGCCGCGCGATATGTTTCAGCCGCATGAACTCCAGTGGCTGCGCGAGTTTGTCGAGTTCGGCGGCGGTATGATTTTTCTCGATGGCCGACAGGAACGCTTGGCTAGTTACTCGCCGACCGTAATCGGGCCGATGTTCCCTGTGCGTTGGGGCGCGACGTTGTTGGAACAAACGCCAATGACATGGCGCTTCCGTTCCGCCGGCGGCGCGCAGGCTCCGCTCGCGCTCGATGGCGATCCGGCTGCGAACATCAAACTCTGGAACGCTCTGCCGGGGCCGCACTGGGCGACGCAAACGGAAGCGTTGCCGGGCACGGAGACGCTGTTGGAGTTGGTGCTGCCGAGCAAAGCCGTTGTGCCGGCGTTGGTTCATCGCCGCTTTGGTGCGGGACAAGTGCTTTACGCGGGCTTCGACGAATCGTGGCGCTGGCGGCAGCACGTGGGCGACCGGCATCACCAGAAGTTCTGGAACCAGATTTCCCGCTGGGTGATGGAGGCGCCGTACGCCGTTTCCGACCGCCACGTCTCGCTCGATTCTGGCGCGCCGGTGTACTCCCCGGGCGAGCAGGCGGAGATCCGCGTGCGCGTGCGCGATTCGCAAGGCCGTCCGATGGCGCGTGCGAATCCGGAGGCGGTGCTTTATCGCGACGGCAAGAAAGTGGCCGTCGTGCCGCTCAAAGGTGACAACGTATCGAACGGCGTGTATCGCGGTCGTTCGCCCAAGCTGGCTGGTGGCAATTACGAGGTGCGAGTGAACGTGCCCGGACTTCCGGAGAAGGAGATGAAAGCGCGCACGGAATTCAGCGTGCTGGCCACCGCGAGCGGCGAGTTGGGGCAACTGCACTGCGACGAAGATATACTCCGTCGCATCGCCTTCAATTCTGGCGGCGCGTATTATCGCGAGGAAGACATGGACGGACTCGCCGAGAGGCTCCGACCGTTGAGCGAAGGCCGTGTCGTCATCACCGAGACGTCGCTGTGGAACAGCTACTGGTGGTTCGTGCCGGTCATGCTGTTGCTCGGCTTGGAATGGGCGCTGCGTAAACGCGAGGGATTGGTGTAAGCTGGAAAGAGCGTGGCGGGGAGGAATCGCGCCGCGCGAATGGACGGGCGAATGGACAAACTGAATCCGCAAATCAGTAGCAAGCTCGGGGCTTTTCGAAGCCGCTGGCGCAATCTGTTGCTCGCGCGCGGCGTCTGTGGCGGGCTGATTGCGTTGCTGAGCGGAATGCTCATCGTCGCGCTGGCGGATTATTTCATCGTGATGCCGGACGTCCTCCGCTGGATCTTCAGCGGCGCGGTCTATCTCGGCACGTTGGTGGCGGTCTGGATGGTTTCCCTGCGCCTGCTTTTGCATACGCCGGATGACCGCGAGCTAGCGCGGATGATCGAGGTGTGGCGGCCCGATTTGCGCGAGGATCTACTCTCCGCCGTGGAGCTCGGCGACATCGATGCCGGCGCGCAGTGGGACTCGTCGCTGTTCCGTAAAATCTTGCAGCAAGATGTCTCCGGCCGATTGCAGGAAGTGGATGCACAGCGGCTGTTGCCTTCACGGCTCGTCCGCGCATCGCTGATCGGCGCGGTCGTGCTGCTTTTCGTGCTCGGCCTTTTCGCTCTCTGGCCCGATGGCCGGCAACTGCTCGTGCGCGCTGCGGCGCCGATGGCGAACGTCGAGCGTGTTTCGCGCGTGAAGATTTTCCTCGTCGTTCCCACGCTGGGCGATTCGAGTGCGCCGCAGGGCGACAGCGTGCCGGTGATTGTACGGCTTGAAGGGCCGAACCCCGCCCGCGTGACGCTCGAGACGTTTCCCGCGAGCGGCAAACTCGAGGCGGTGCCGATGACGCCGATGACCAATCGCCAATACGCCTCCACCGTGGCGATCGGCGCTGAGTCGGTGCAGTATCGCGTGCGCGCGGGCGACGGCCTCACGCGTAAATTCAACGTGCTCGCGCGGCCGCGGCCGGCGGTGACGGCGTTCGACAAGACGTTTACATATCCGGCGTACACGAAGCTGCCATTGCGCCATCTGCTGGAACCCGAGGGCCACCTCGCCGCGTTGGAAGGGACGTTGATTGATTTGAAACTGCGCGTGACTCAGCCGGTGAAGGCCGCCGAGTTGCGCCTGATTCAAAACGGCAAGACGAACATCATCACGCTCTCCACGAACAGCCTCGAGCTGGAAGGCCGATTCCCGTTGCGCGTTTCCGGCACGTACACCGTCCACCTCGTCGCCGCCGAAACCGGCTTCGATAACAAGTTCAGTCCGCAATATGAACTGCGCGCGTTGCCGGACCTCGTGCCGCGCGTCGTCCTCGAGTTACCCAAGCCCGACACCATCGCGCCACCCGAAGAAGTGCTCGCCGTGAAAGGCGCGGCGCAGGACGACGTCGGCCTGGACCGACTCGTGCAACTCGTGCAGGTGAACGGCAGCAACTGGGTCGAGACGCCGCTGCCGCCCGTGCTCGGCACGAACGCCGCCATCGCGTTCCGTTGGGACTTGCTCAAGTTGAACGTCGGTCCCGGCGATCAGATTACGTTGAAGCTCGCCGCGTATGATCTCAAAGGCAGCAAAGGCGAATCCAGCCCCGTCAAAATCACCGTCGCTTCACCCGCGTTTGATCCGCGCCGACTCGCGGGCGTCGAGTCGCGCCGCCAATTGCACAAAGTCATCGTGGCCGCTCGCGAAGCCGCCGAGGCCGCTCGCAAAGCGTTTCCTGCGGACGCGCCGCAGACCGTTCTCACCGCTACGGAATTGGAGCGCAGACAACTCGCCGCCGCCGCGACGACTGCAGCAGATGATCTCGGTCGTCGGCTCGACAGTGCGCTGGATCAGTTGAAGCTCCATCTCAAACAGGCTCGGCCCGGACGCGAATCAGCCGATCTCTCGCTGCTCGCCCAGGCGCTGGCGCACATCGACCACGCCTCGCTCGCTCCTGTGCAAGCTGAGTTGCCGAACCTCGCCAACGCCACGCGCACCGTGCTCGCGTCCCAGCACGCGCAGGAAGTTTCGCAACGGCTCGATCAACTCGCAGCACTCGCGCTCAAGCTCGAGGGGTTCTCCCGCGACCTGCTCGGGCTCGATGAGGCCGATCTCGCTTCCGAGCATCTGGGTTATTTGATTGGCGAACAGCTCCGCGTGAATGCGCGCGCCGAGGCCGATGCTGCTGCTGATCCTTCCGTGTGGGAACGGCTCGTCCGCCGACAGGCCGGCGCAATCAAGGAAGTCCAGATCATCGAGGAAACTCTCAAGCAACTCGCCTCGCGATTGACCGCCAACGCCGCGTCGGCGGAATCCGCCAACAAATCCATCGAGCAGCTCAAAGCCGCTCGCGTTGATCTCGAGAAAACTCTCGCGACTAAAGCCGGTGACACGTTGCTCGCGCCCGCGAAAGCGCTGCAGCGCGCGTTGCAAACGGTGGCGACGGATCTGCGGCCCATCGGCCGCGAGCTCGTCCGTAGCAGCGACGTTGCGCGCGAGGAATTGCTCGCTGCCGCCGGTTCTTCCAGCGAACAAATCGAGCAACTGCGACGCGCACTCGAGGCGCTCGGCGAAGCGCAAACGAAGTTCGCCAACGCCGACGAACCCGCATTGATCGCTGCGCGCGCGCGCGCCGGTCACGCGTGGCATTCTGCCATCGCCCAGATTAAATCTCGCGCCAGCGTCGAGGAACAACGGCGCGATATGGATCCATTTTTCGTCACCGACCTCGGTAAAGCCGCGCTCGCGCTGGGCGCGTGGCGGACCGCCGCGGAAGCTCAACCGCTCGTCGCTGTCCTCGAGGCCGTCGGCAAAGTCACGCGCGCGCTGCGCACACTCGAGGCCGGCCACGCCCTCACGGAAATGGAGTTGGCCAGTAAGAATCTCTCGCATCAGGAACGCTGGGAAGTCGCCGCTGCGGACGCCGCGAGCGCGCGCCCGAAGGATTGGCGCTGGCTCATCGAACGTCTGCATCTCGCGCCGCGCGGTTTCAAAGACGCGTCGTTACCCGACAAAGCCGGCGGTCTCGTGGGTGATTCAGCGAAAAGTCCCGATGCACAGACCGTCAGCCGCGAGATGACCGGCCGCGCTGATGCCCCGCGCGTCTCGCCGCCGGTGCCAACACCGCCGCTTGCGGAACCGAAAGAGAAGCGTTAGATTGGCGCACAACTCCCCCATGAACCACCAACCTTTCTGGAAGACCACCCTCGCCGCTGCTCTCGCTGCCGTCGCGTCGGCCACGGGGCAGGATGCCAAGCCGCTCGTGCCCGTGCCCGAGCCGATCGAGCGCATCAACGCCACGCTCCAGCAGGCCCAGCGGGAAGCCGAGGCCGCGCTCGCCGCCGCGCGCGCCGAACTCGGATTGATCGCGCCGAAGTTGAGCGATTTGCTCAAAGGCCTCGCCGCAGAGGCTGTCAAACAGGAGCAGCAGGCTGCGAACGCCGCTGAAAAGGTTGGCGACAAGCCGGCCGCTGCCGAGGCCAAAAAACTTCTCGAGCAGCAGCAGCGTCTCAACCAGCAGATTGAATCCGTCAAGGAAGCCATCCGCCGCGACGCCAACGTGCAGAACCCCGCCACCCCCGAGGGCCGCGAGCGCGCCCGCGATGGCGATGACGCTGTGGCGATGCTTCGCGAACCGCCGGCCGATGCCGAAAAGGCGCTTGCCGCTGCCGCGCGCGACAAAGATGGCGCCGCGCAAAAGAAGTCTCTCGCCGAGGCTGCGGAAGCCGACAAGAAGCTCGCCGAAGCGCTCAAGCAGTTGGCCGAGCATTACAAGAATCTCGAGGCCGGCAAAGGTGATGAGACTCGCGCCGGTTTGCGCAAGGTCGAGGAAGAGCTCGGCATTAAGGAGGCGCTCGACGAGCAGGCCGCGCTCACCGCGCGCCTCATGGAATTAGCGAACAAGCCGCCGCAGCAAGCCATCGCCGATCTCGAGCGCGAGCTCGCGAAGAATCCGGTGATGCGCCAGGAGCTGAAGGAGATCGCCAAAGGCACCGCCGAGGGCGCGAAGCAGGAATTGCAACAGGCCGCCGCCGCCGAGAAAGAGCTGGCGCAACAACTCGCCCAAGCCGCGCAGAACGACAAACCCGCGAATCCCGCCGAAGCGGCAGCGAAGGCGGAGCAAGCGCGCAAGCTCGCAGAGCAAGCGCGCGAGTTGGCGAACAAAGATGTTCCGGCGATCAGCAAGGATGCGGCGCAAGCGAAAGCCGATGCGCAGCCGCAGTTGGACAACGC